>NZ_CP061285.1:1633799-1960559 GCF_018687075.1 Polynucleobacter sp. MWH-UH35A | reverse complement strand
CCAAAGTTATCCACAAGCAAGAAAAACGTGGAAAAGCTGTGGATAACTTGTGAATAATAATAAAAACTCTATTTAAATTAATGATTTAAGAGAAATTTAACAAAAAATAGAGAAAAACACCTACATATTCATCAAGATAGATTGACCTTTTGCTCTGCAACAAGGAAAATACTTGGTTTTCCAGGGATCGAACATGAAAAGAACTTACCAACCCTCAGTAACTCGTCGTAAACGTACACACGGCTTTCGCATTCGCATGAAAACAAAGAGTGGACGCGCAGTTTTAAATGCACGTCGCGCAAAAGGTCGCAAGCGTTTGGCTGTTTAATTTAGCCATTGAATAGCGCAAGGATTTCTGAATTACTAAAAACACGCCCCAAGACAACCATGTATTGGGGTATGTATGTTGCGTCAACACAAGCGGGCGCTGAGCCTGACTTGGGTGTTGCAGTAGCAAAGAAGTTAGCCAAAAGAGCAGTCGATCGCAATCGACTAAAGCGGATGATCCGAGAATTGATTTGGGCGGCTCAAACCAGCACATTAAATAAAGATGTGGTGGTTAAGCTCAAAAAACCAATTGGTCGAGATACTCGGGGCAGGCTCAGAAAAAAAGAAAAAGAAACTTTGCGCTCTCAGATTCTGGGGTTGCTTTAACGTGCGCTTTTTAAATACCGCTGCAATAAGGCTGGTAAAACTCTATCAACTAGTCCTAAGCCCCTATTTGGGTATGCACTGTAAATATGTTCCCAGCTGTTCGCAATACGCTTGTGACTGTTTTAGTCGCTACGGATTTATTAAAAGTTTCGGCCTAACGGCGTGGCGTATTTTGCGTTGCAACCCTTTGTCACACGGCGGTTATGATCCTGCTGTAAAAGATACAAAACACCAACTTAAGTGAATGTAAATGGACTTTAAAAAAACAATTCTTTGGGCTGTATTCTCGATGTCGGGTCTCATGCTCTACAACAATTGGCAGGTTCATGAAGGTAAGCCATCCCTTTTTGGCGGTGCCCCAGCAAGCGTTTCGGTTCCCGCTGATAAGTCCACAACGGCAAACAAGGTTGATGTTCCCGCCCAAATATCAGGCACGCAGGCGCCGGCTGTGGCGGCCACACCAACCGTTAATGGTGGCGCAATAGAGAGCGCAGAGAAATTCACCCTACAAAACGACGTTCTTGTTTTAGAGATCAGCGCAAGCGGCGCAAACGTGATTGATGCCAAGTTATTAAAGTCTTTAACAGCAGAAAACAAGCCAATCGAATTATTTCAATACACGCCAACGCACAAATATTTTGCGCGTTCTGGATTGATTTCTTTAAATAGCGATCTGCCAAATCACACAAGCCCATTCAAATTGGTTCAATCCGGTAAGGACGGTTCCGGTAGACCGTTTGCCGTTTTTGCTAGCGAGCGCAATGGCGTGAAGCTAGAAAAAACCTTCATTCTTAACCCAGGCAGTTATGTTGTAGATGTTGGGCATCGCGTAACTCAAGCTAGCAACAATCCTAATCCGCTGGTTCTTTATACAGAAATTGTGCGCGATGCTTCACAAGAGCAAAAAATCGGCCCATTTGGAGGCGCTTTCTCTGCAAGCACGTTTACTGGACCTGCCGCCTATACCGACAAAGAAAAATTCAACAAGCTGGAATTCACGGCAATCGATAAAAATAAAATCACCATTCCAAACCAGGTTGCCGCTGGCGAACCCGCTTGGATTGCAATGGTTCAGCACTACTTTGCAAGCGCATGGATTCCGGGCGACAAAGTTGCACGAGACATATACGCTGGCAAAATCGATAACAACCTATATCGAATTGGTATGCAAACTCCGCTTGGGGTGATTGCTTATGGCTCTACAGTGGTTGAAAAAGCAAAATTATTTGTGGGCCCACAAGAAGAGCGTGTTTTAGAGACGATTGCACCCGGATTTGAGTTATTAAAAGATTATGGTTATCTAACCATTATTGCTAAACCCATTTTCTGGCTCTTGGATAACATTCACTCCTATGTTGGGAATTGGGGCTGGTCAATTATTCTCCTAACCATCTTAATTAAGTTGGTTTTCTTCCCACTCTCCGCAGCCAGCTACAAGTCTATGGCGCGCATGAAAGAAGTTCAGCCCCGCTTGGTTGCCATGAAAGAGCAATACAAAGGGGAGCCGCAAAAATTAAATCAAGCGATGATGGAAATGTATCGCAAGGAAAAGATCAACCCATTGGGTGGCTGCTTGCCGGTAGTCATTCAGATCCCAGTCTTCATTTCTTTGTACTGGGTTCTGTTGTCCTCCGTTGAGATGCGCGGCGCGCCTTGGATTTTGTGGATTCATGATCTTTCAGTGCCTGACCCATATTACATTCTGCCAGTCATCATGGCTGTGTCGATGTTTGTGCAAACCAAGTTGAATCCAACGCCGCCAGATCCAATTCAGGCAAAGGTCATGATGTACATGCCGATTGTTTTCTCGGTGATGTTCTTCTTCTTCCCTGCTGGTTTGGTTTTATATTGGGTTGTAAACAATCTGTTATCAATTGCACAACAGTGGCAGATTAACCAAATGTTTGGAAAAAAGCCCGCTAAGTAATGCGCGCTGTGTAAAACTCGCAATTAGAAGACAGCAATGATGACAAGAAAATTGCCCATCATTGCTGTTGCAACCGCGCCAGGTAAGGCTGGCGTTGGCGTGATTCGCATCAGCGGACAAAATTTAGGCGCCTTAAGCACCGCCCTTTTTCAGAAAAAACTGTCTCCAAGACAGGCGCATCTTCAAACACTATGTGATGAGCATGGTCAGGTTATTGATCAACTTATAGCGATCTACTTTATTGGCCCCGCCTCTTTTACGGGCGAAGACGTTTTAGAGCTTCAGTGTCATGGCGGTCCACAGCTACTTGAGTTGGTGATGAAACGCTGCCTCGAATTGGGCAAAGCCGAGGGGCTTGTTATAGCTGAGCCGGGAGAATTCACCCTTCGCGCTTACTTAAACAATAAGATAGATTTGGCCCAGGCAGAGGCAATCGCAGACTTGATTGATGCTCAAAGCGAGGCTGCAGTGCTTGGGGCGGCACGCTCTTTACAGGGCGCCTTCTCTGACGACATCAATAGCCTCATTGAAGAAATTACGCAGCTCCGCATCTTGGTTGAGTCGACTTTAGATTTCCCAGAAGAGGAAATTGAGTTTTTGGAAAGCGCTCAGGCGCGTCAGCGGCTGGCCGCTGTGAAAGAAAAATTACAGACTTTGCTTGCTGGCGCCAAACAAGGAAAAATTTTGCGCGATGGTATCCAGTTGGTATTAGCCGGTGCGCCCAATGTTGGAAAAAGCTCCCTGCTGAATCGTTTGGCTGGTGAAGAGGTCGCGATTGTTACCCCCATAGCAGGAACCACTCGGGATCGGGTTAAAGAAAGCATCACCATTGACGGTGTTCCGATGCACATCATTGACACCGCCGGTCTGCGGGATACAACAGATGTTGTTGAGGCAAAAGGAATTGAAAGATCTTGGGATTCGATTCGCCTGGCGGATTTAGTAATTTTTCTGACTGATGCCCAGTCGGCCTCTCGGCAAGACGACCTAAAAGCCCAGATTTTGAAAGAATTACCCCCTAAATGTGCTGTTCTGGAGATTGTGAATAAGGTAGATTTACTCCAAGAGTCATCAGAAACAGCCCTCAGCGAAGCCCTATTGGTTTCTGCCAAAACAGGCTTTGGAATAGACCAACTAAAACAAAAAATTTTAGAGCTCGTAGGTTGGGCCGGCGCTCAAGAGGGTGCAATATTGGCCCGCAGAAGGCATTTAGATTGCATACAGCGTGCCGCCGAACATATTGAAAAATCGGAACAATTCGCTGCAAATGGCAACAATTCCTTAGAATTATTCGCAGAAGAGTTGTCTTTAGCTCAAAAACACTTAGGTGAAATTACCGGAAAACTGCTTCCAGACGACCTTTTGGGCAAAATCTTCAGCCAATTCTGTATCGGCAAGTAAAGGGTTTCTGCTGTGTGGGCTTAGGGGTAAAAATTACCCAAAATGATAAAATTGTCGGATTAAAAAATTCAATCTTCATAGGGAAACATATGACTTCAACTACCAGCGGCCAGATTAATGTCAATGCGCCAGCTTACGTAAAAAACAAGCGTTTAATTGAGTGGGTTGGCGAAGTAGCCGCCCTGACCAAGCCTGATGCTATTCGTTGGTGCGACGGTTCGCAGGCTGAGTACGATGAGCTTTGTGAGCTGCTGGTTTCAGCGGGTGTTTTTAAGCGCCTTAATCCTGCAAAACGTAAGAACTCATTTTTAGCCTTGTCTGATCCTGAGGATGTGGCGCGCGTTGAAGATCGCACTTTTATCTGTTCAGCAAAGAAAGAAGATGCTGGCCCAACTAACAACTGGGTAGAGCCAAGCGAAATGCGCGCAACCTTGAACCCATTGTTTGATGGCTGCATGCGTGGCAGAACGATGTATGTTGTGCCTTTTTCAATGGGCCCAATTGGTTCACCAATTGCACACATTGGCGTTGAGTTGTCTGACAGCCCTTATGTTGCAATCAACATGAAGTTGATGACGCGCATGGGTAAAGCTGTGATTGATCAGCTTGGTGCTGACGGCGAGTTCGTCCCTTGCATCCACACTGTTGGTAAGCCTTTGGCTGCTGGCGAAAAAGACGTTGCATGGCCTAACAATAAAAACAAATACATCGTTCACTACCCAGAGACTCGTGAGATTTGGTCTTTTGGTTCAGGTTATGGTGGCAATGCATTGTTGGGTAAAAAATGTTTTGCATTGCGCATTGCCTCCAACATGGGCCGCGACCAGGGTTGGCTCGCAGAACACATGTTGATCTTGGGCGTAACTTCACCTGAAGGCAAGAAATACCACATCGCAGCCGCATTCCCATCTGCGTGTGGCAAAACCAATTTCTCCATGATGATTCCACCAGCAGGATTTGATGGTTGGAAGGTAACCACCATTGGCGATGACATTGCTTGGATCAAGCCACGCAAAGACCCTGTCACTGGTAAAACCCGCCTATTTGCGATCAATCCCGAGTCTGGTTACTTTGGCGTAGCTCCAGGAACCAACCGCCAAACGAATCAAAACTGTATTGACTCGCTAAATCAAGATGCGATTTTCACTAACGTTGGCCTGACTGATGATGGTGATGTTTGGTGGGAAGGTTTGACAGAAACCCCGCCAGCACATTTAATTGATTGGCAAGGCAAAGACTGGACGCCTGCGGATGGCGCCGCCGGTCGCAAAGCCGCACATCCAAATTCACGCTTTACGGTTGCTGCAACAAATAATCCAGCGGTTGATCCAAACTGGGATGATCCTGCAGGCGTTCCAATCGATGCCTTCTTGTTTGGTGGTCGTCGCTCAAACACGGTGCCTTTGGTTAGTGAAGCGCGTGATTGGGTTGAAGGCGTTTATATGGCTGCAACTTTGGGCTCTGAGACGACTGCAGCGATCACAGGACAAATCGGCGTTGTACGTCGTGATCCATTTGCAATGATTGCATTTGCTGGCTACAACATGAGCGACTATTTCCAACATTGGCTCAATATCGGTAAGAAACTTGAGGCTGATGGCGCGGTGTTGCCGAAGATCTATTGCGTGAACTGGTTCCGCAAGGATGAAAACGGTAAGTTCGTGTGGCCTGGTTTTGGCGAAAATATGCGCGTTCTCTCTTGGATTCTGAATCGTGCTGAGGGCAAAGCCGGCGGCAAAGAAACGCCATTCGGCATTACTCCCGAGTACAGCGATATGCATTGGGGCGGTTTGGACTATTCAGCGGAGAAGTTCGCCAAAGCTATCACTGTAGGCATCGATGATTGGAAGAATGAGCTCAAGCTTCACACAGAATTGTTCGATCATCTTGGCGATCGTTTGCCAAAAGAGTTGAAAGAAACTCGCTCTAAGATCGAACAACGCTTGAATGCTTAACCCAAGCAGGTTTTTAGTAACACCATTCGTTTCATTTAGATTTATTCAATGACCACACCCCAACACCATGAAATAGTGGTGATTGGGGCAGGCATTTGCGGTGCAACCATTGCAAACGAGCTGCTTGAGCGTGGCAAAGCCGTTTGCATTATTGATGCTGCAGCATCGCCAGCGACTGCCTGCTCTAGCCATGCTTATGCGATTGCGCACCCCCATATTGGTAAAGGCTCTCCTCGTTTATTGCGCCTAACGCGTATTGCATTCTTGCTTGCAGAGGCTCGTTGGAAAAATGTCTGGCGTCAACATGGCATATTTCAGCCGACTAAAAGAGATAAACACTTTGATCATGCCGAAGTAACAGAGCACCTCCGTTCTTTGGGGCTTGATCAAGATACGGCCATTGCTATGGATGCACAAGAGGCCAATCAGATTTGTGGGATTGAGCAAAGCGGTGTTTGGTTACCACGCGGCGCATGCTTAGATTTATCTGAAGCGAGCAAGCAGTTGCTACAAGATCGTGAGGGCCTCACTTGTCTATGGAATACGCAGGTTGCACGCCTAGAAGAGCGTGAGAATCAGTGGTTTCTATTGGATGATGCAAATCAAATCATTATTACTGCAAATAAGCTTGTAGTGGCCTGTGCCATGGAGTCCAAGGCCTTAATGAGTACTGTTGGCATTCGTTTGCCTTTAAGGCCAGTGAGGGGTCAGCTCAGTATTTTCAGGGTCAAGGAGGGGGATGCTTGGGTCAAGAGCTTGCCTCGGGTTGGCATTTCTGGCGACGGTTATTGTCTGCCTGCCAATCAGCTTGAAGACGGCAGCTATGAGTGGATTGTGGGCTCGAGTTTTGATGAGGGGGAGGATGATCTTGCTCCGAGGGAAATAAGTGATGACTTTAATCGTGAGCAAGCGAGAGGCTTGGTCAACTATCCAGAAGGCGATCTTTGCTCATTAACAAAGTCTGGAGAGTTTGTTGGTGTGCGCTGTGTTGCCGGAGATCGTTTGCCAATCATTGGCGCACTCGCTCAGCGTCCAGGAATATTTTTAGCAACCGCCCTGGGATCGAGAGGAATTTTATGGTCAGCTCTAGCTGCCAAGCTGATTACCGCTCAGCTGCTAGAGGACGATTTTGCTTTACTGGCGCGCTTTGGTTTTGCTGCTGACTTGGTCGCAGCACTGGCGCCGGCACGTTTCTTTGCTGGCGCCGCACCCTCGGCTTTGGGTGCCTTGGCTTCGAATTCAAAGCCAATTTTGCCGGCTGAATCCAAAGCCAAATAGGCTTTAAAGCCACGCCCAGTGCGGTTCGACTTAAAGTTGGCCAGCAGATCTGTTTTGCCTTCTTTTAATAGTTTTTGAATTTGCTCGGCTGAAACTTCCTGCTGCAACACCACTTTTCCGGTTTTGAAATCACAGGATTTGCTGGGGCCAGTATTGCTCTCGCAAACGTAGCGCATGCCATCTTCATAGACGGCACCAGAGCATTTTGGGCAAGCCCCTAATGCTTGGCGCCCTGTGAAATCTACCGCTTCAGTTTCATCATCTTGTGTATTGCCAAAATCAAACTCTAGCTTGAAGCCAGCATTCGGATAGTCTTTATCATCTTCCGGAATTTCGCTTAACTTAATAATGGCAGCAAATGGGCGTCCCATTTTGCTGCGAAATCCTTGCAGTGGTCCGATCGTTTTCTCACGCAACAATTCTTCCACTTCGGGGTATTCAAAAGCACGTCCACCCGGTGTTTTGCTGATCGTAAAGCCACACTTTTCACAAGCAAAACGGCGATAGTTTTCTTTCACCGGACCCTTGCAGTGTGGGCACGGCGTAGCCATTGTGGCGTAATCGCCAGGAATAGTATCGCTGTCATATTCTTTGGCGCGTTTCACGATACGCTGAGTCATCTGTGCAATTTCTTGCATGAAGGTATCGCGATTCATTTTGCCTTGCTCGATGAGCGACAGCTTATTTTCCCAGCTACCAGTTAAGTCAGGGCGTGTTAATTCTTCAACATCTAGCCCGCGTAGCAAAGTCATCAACTGAAATGCTTTTGCGGTAGGTATGAGTTCACGTGCTTCACGTACGATATATTTTTCGGCAAGCAAGCCTTCAATAATGGCGGCCCGGGTTGCTGGTGTGCCCAGACCTTTTTCAGCCATGGCTTCACGCATTTCATCGTCGTCAACCCATTTGCCCGCACTCTCCATTGCAGAGAGCAAAGTTGCCTCTGTATAGCGTGCTGGTGGCTTGGTTTTTAAGGGCACTGCCGCAATAGATTCGGTTTGTACTGACTCACCCTCTTGGACCGCAATTAACTCGTCATCTGCTTGATTGGACTTGCCATAAACCGTGAGCCAACCCGGATTTACAAGAACGCGCCCTTCAGTTTTGAAGTGGTGGCCAGAAACCTCGGTAATTCGTGTGGTGACGCGGAATTCGGCAGCAGGATAAAACACCGCCAAGAAACGACGCACTACCAAGTCATACAACTTGGCTTCGGGTTCGCTTAAGTTCTTTGGGGTCTCTAGTGTTGGGATGATCGCAAAGTGATCTGAAATTTTGGAATTATCGAAAATCCGTTTATTTGGCTTAATCCAACCAAAGCCCGCTTTTGCTTTTGGATCCTTTGGATCGCCCTGCAGAATTTGTTTGGCAAAAGGACGATAGTCTTGCGAATGGTCGGCGAGATTTTCCATAGTTTGCTTCACGGTATCAAGGTAGTCCTCGGGAAGCGCCTTCGCATCGGTACGTGGATAGGTTAATACTTTGTGTCGCTCGTATAAAGCCTGCGCAAGACCTAATGTATTTTTTGCAGAGAAGCCAAAGCGTGCATTTGCTTCACGTTGCAGACTTGTTAAATCAAATAGTTGTGGGGCAAGTTGCGTAGCAGGCTTGGCCTCTTCTGAGACGTTGGCTTTTTTGCCACGACATGCAGCCACAATACTCTGTGCCGCCGCTTCGCTCCACAAGCGATTTTCGCGCGCATCCGGTTCAGCAACATCTTTCTTAAACTTTGGATCGAACCAGCGTCCTTCATAGATGCCTGCTGCAGCAATAAATTCGGCCTTTACCTCCCAATAATCTTTGGAGATGAACTTGCGAATGAGCTCTTCACGCTCCACCACAATGGAAAGCGTTGGGGTTTGCACCCGACCTACTGTTGTTAAGAAGAAGCCACCACTTTTACTATTGAAGGCGGTCATTGCGCGCGTACCGTTGATGCCGACTAGCCAGTCCGCTTCTGAGCGGCAGCGAGCCGCATCTGCGAGGGGCTTCATGTCTTCGTCTGTGCGTAAATTTGTAAAACCTTCGCGAATCGCAGCGGGGGTCATCGATTGCAACCATAAGCGTTTAATTGACTGTGATGCTTTAGCGTGTTGTGCGATCAAGCGGAAAATTAATTCACCCTCACGCCCCGCGTCACACGCATTGATGAGTGTGGTGACATCCTTACGCTTAATGAGTTTTTGCAATACCTTGAGGCGCGATTCTGTTTTTGCTATGGGGCGCAAATCGAAATAAGGGGGCACTACTGGCAAATTGGCAAAGGACCATTTGCCGCGCTTAACATCAAATTCTTCGGGGGCTGCAATTTCCAATAAATGGCCAACCGCGGAAGAAATGAGAAATTCGTCACTTTCGAAATAATCCTCGTGCTTTGTAAAGCCGCCTAAGGCCTTTGCAATGTCATTGGCAACGGAAGGCTTCTCCGCAATGATGAGTGCCTTAGGGTGGTCACCTGCGGTAGTCTTGGAGCTGCTTTTTTTGGTAGTTGCTTTAGTTGCCACGCGTTTTGCCTAAATTTGAGCTAGAAATGATGTTTTTTTGGGGTAAAACGGATTGACAATTTAAACCAAAATCAGGCTTAGCCAATTGCGTACCCCTTTTTTATTATTAACCGATAAATTGGGAAAAGTCCAAAAACCCCTATTTTTAGCTTGTTTTAGATGGGTTAATCCCCCCCCAGTTTTTGTACAAAAACCCTCTTTAATGCCATTTAAACTGCGTTTTTAGGCATAAATGCAGTTCTTCAAGGACGTCACTGGGCCTAAAGACCAGTTTTGCCCCTTGCTGAATCAATAGGTGGCAACCGGCAGAATTGGCGCTATGAATGGGTCCAGGAATAGCAAAGACCTCTCTACCTAGGTCTGCGGCTAAGCGAGCAGTAATAAGGGAGCCCGATCTTTCGGCCGCCTCCACCACTACAACGCCAAGAGCGAGGGCCGCAATAATGCGATTTCGCCTAGGAAAGTGATGCGCTTGAGGTCCGACCCCCATGGGTAGTTCGGATATCAAAAGACCCTGCTTGCTGATAGCTTGAGACAGGGCGAAGTTTTGACTGGGGTAGACCACGTCTATTCCCGTACCCAAAACCGCTGCAGTTCGTTGTTTAGGCCCCAGCAAAATCGTCGCCTGATGGGCGGCACTATCAACCCCTTTTGCTAATCCAGAAAGGATCAGAACCCCTGCACTCGATAATGCTTGTGCAAATAGAGCTGCATTTTTTAAGCCCTCTGGGCTGGCGCTTCTAGAGCCAACAATGGCAATCATGGGCATCTTGAGAAGGTTGATATCACCCTCTATATAGAGTGACTTAGGCGGGTCGTATAAATCACGGAGTTGGGTTGGGTAATGAGGGCTGCCTTGATCGATTTGAGCAACCGGGGAAGATGTGCGCGATGTTTGCATAATCCAATTTTGTTCTTTAGGGGAATTGCAACAATCAGGACAGACTGATAGCTCTGTTGGATAATTCTTATATGGCTTTGTTAACTGTCCTTTGCTATCCAGACCCACGCTTGCACAAGGTTGCTAAACCTGTGGTGCAGGTTGACGCTCGCGTTAAAAAAATTGTCGCCGATATGGCTGACACCATGTACGAGGCGCCCGGCGTTGGTTTAGCCGCAACGCAAGTAGATATTCATGAGCGCATCGTGGTGATCGACGTGTCTGACGAGCAAAATGAGTTGATGGTTTTTATCAACCCAGAGATTATTTGGTCAAGCACTGAAACCAAATCTTGGCGCGAAGGCTGCTTATCCGTTCCTGAGTTTTATGACGAGGTTGAAAGACCTGCACAGATTCGGGTGAGGGCTTTAGATATTGACGGTAAAGAATTCGAGATCGATGCTGACGGCTTGTTAGCAGTTTGCTTACAGCATGAGCTAGATCATCTGCAGGGAAAAGTGTTTGTAGAGTATTTATCTATTCTCAAGCGGACTCGTATCTCTCAAAAAATGAAAAAGCGCGCCAAAGAATTAGCGGGTCAGCGCTAAGCGCACCAATGAAAATCGTCTTTGCTGGAACCCCTGAATTTGCAGCGCAAGCGATGCGCGCAATTTACGATGCTGGTCATGAAATTGTTTTAGCCCTCACTCAGCCAGATCGTCGTGCTGGTAGAGGTATGCACTTGCAAGCAAGCCCTGTAAAAGAGTTCGCCTTGCAAAACAATATTCCGGTATTGCAGCCAGAAACCTTGCGTCGCAACAGCGCAGATCCACAAAAACAAGCTCAAGCACAAGCGGCATATGAGCAGCTATCTTCCATAGAGTTTGATGCCATGGTAGTGGTGGCTTATGGCTTAATCTTGCCGCAAGAAATTTTGGATATTAGCGAAAGGCCAGGTAGATACGGTAGTTTTAATATCCATGCTTCGCTACTGCCTCGTTGGCGTGGTGCAGCGCCGATTCAGCGAGCGATTGAGTCGGGCGATCAGAAGACGGGCGTTTGTATTATGCAAATGGATGCGGGTTTGGATACTGGAGATACGGTGTTGGTTTCCGATCTTGACATTGCGAATGATGAGACCAGCGCCAGCTTGCATGATCGGTTGGCAAAGCTTGGATCAAAAGCAGTGGTTGATGTTTTAAATGACCTGCAGCAAGGCAAATCCTTGATTCGAGTTCCACAAGAAAATGCTGGCATTACCTATGCTGAAAAAATACTAAAGAGTGAAGCAGAAATTGATTGGTCATTAAGCGCCAAAGAAATTGATCAGCGCATTCGTGCCTTTAATCCCTTTCCGGGAGCCAGTAGCAATCTCAATGGGCAGACAATCAAGTTTTGGAATTCAAGGGCTGCAGACACCAAAGAAATAAAAGCCACTGGCAATCCAGGTGACATCCTTGGTTTTAGTAATAGTGGTGCATATATACAGTGTGGTGAAGGGGTTCTGGAGGTTTTGGAGATGCAAAAGTCCGGGGGTAAAAAAATGGACGCCAAAACATGTCTGCAGCCAAAAGATCCTGGTGAAAAATTATTGCAATTTCAAGCAAAGGAGTAGAAATGTTTAATTTTGCAAAGACCGCTATATTGATGGCAGCCATTACCGCTCTATTCATCGTGGTTGGCGGCATGTTGGGTGGTGAGCAGGGCATGTTGATGGCTTTGCTGATGGCTATTGGCATGAACTTTTTCAGCTATTGGTTTTCTGACACCATGGTGTTGAAGATGACTAATGCGCAGCAAGTCGACGAGAGATCGGCGCCTCAGTTTTATGGATTGGTAAAAGAATTATCAGAAAAAGCCGGCTTACCTATGCCCAAAGTATTTTTGATTGACGAGGATGCTCCGAATGCATTTGCAACGGGGCGCAATCCTGAGCATGCCTCTGTTGCAGCAACCACGGGCATTTTGAAAATCCTCTCTAATCGTGAATTGCGTGGCGTAATGGCTCATGAGCTTGCGCATGTACGGCATCGGGATATTTTGATATCGACGGTTGCCGCAACTATGGCCGGCGCCATTTCAGCACTAGCTAATTTCGCCATGTTTTTTGGTGGTCGAGACTCTGAGGGCAGGCCCAATAACCCCATCGCGAGCTTAATGGTTGCAATCTTGGCGCCAATAGCAGCAAGCTTGATTCAGATGAGCATCTCTCGCGCAAGAGAGTACGAGGCTGATCGCGGTGGCGCAGAGATTAGCTCTGATCCGGAGGCGCTGGCACATGCATTGGAAAAAATTCACAACTATGCTCAAGGGATTCCGTTTCAAGCAGTCGAGCAACATCCAGAAACGGCACAGATGATGATTCTCAATCCCCTGAGCGCAGGTGGCTTGGCACAACTTTTTTCAACACATCCACCAACTGAAGAGCGAGTGGCGCGCCTAATGAGTATGGCAAAAGACGGGGTATACCCCGGAGTAAACTAATTTGACTGATCAAAAAACACCACGCAGTCTTCCGCTTTCTGAGGCAATCACGATTGCTGCACAAGCGATTAGCGAGGTAATGGACGGTAGATCACTCACAGAAGTTTTGGATCAGTTGGAGCCGCATGAGCGTCCTATTGTTCAGAGTCTGAGTTTTGATGCTTTGCGTAAATGGGTGCGATCTCATGAGCTCATTAAGCAATTTATTCCAAAGGCACCGCCTGTCGAGGTTGATCATTTATTAAGTGTTGCGATCGCCTTATTTTTACAAACCCCCGCCGAAGGTAAGGGCTACCCTGCGCACACGATTGTTGATCAGGCGGTCAAGGCTTGTGGTGAATATGACCCAACTATGTATGCAAAAGGCATGGTGAATGCAGTCCTGCGCAAGGTCAGCCTAGTGATAAACCCGCCAGAGGGTGAGAAACGTTTTCCACCCGACCCAATTCCAATGTACGTCCCTGCTTGGTGGCGAGCAAATCTAAAGCGCAACTATTCAAAGGCCTGGCAATCTATTTTGTTTCAACAAGCTCGGCGTGCACCATTAATTTTGCGTGTAAATCAAAAGCAATACTCTCGTGAGCAATACCAATCCTTATTATCTGATGCAGGAATTTCATCTAAACCAGTAAATGAATTGGCAGGAATTCAACTGCCCTCTGCACTTTGGTTGCCTGAAGCTGTGCCCGTATCGGACCTGCCGGGCTTTTATACGGGCGCTGTTTCTGTTCAGGATGCTGGTGCACAGTTAGCGGCAATCATATTAAAGCCACGGGAGGAGGAACTTGTTCTTGATGCTTGCGCTGCCCCTGGTGGAAAAACAGCACACTTGTTGGAGATGGCCGATTGTTCAATGCAGGCCTTGGAGTTAGATGGTGACCGCATTGGAAAAATTGGGGGCAATCTAGACCGCTTGCGTTTGCGTTCTGAGAAGGTTCGAGTGTTGCGTGGTGATGCCTCAAAAGCTGCATGGTGGGATGGTGTTTTGTTTGACAAGATTCTGCTCGACGCACCTTGTTCGGCTTCCGGAATCGTTTCGCGCCACCCTGACATCCCATTTCTCAGGCGTGAAGCGGATATCAGAGCCCTGCAAGAAAGACAGCGCACGATTTTGCATCAGGCGTGGCGAATGCTCAAAGTGGAAGGTACGCTTTTATACGTCACTTGCTCGATATTCCTGGAGGAAGGTAATGATCAGGCCATTTGGTTTGCTGAGCAACACTCCGATGCGGTACGATTAGACGCTCCAGGCCAGATTTTGCCTGGCGAGTTAAATGATGGTTTTTACTATGCTTTGTTTAAGAAAAATGGGCCATGAGCCGAAGAATTAAACAATTTCTCTTTTTGTTCTTGATGGCCTTAGGTGTGTTTTCAACCGCCGTGAGCGCAGAAGGCATCAAGATCAAATCCTTTGAATTAGAGAAGGTGGATAACGACTGGCTTCTCAATGCTACTTTTCAGATTGAGTTGTCTCCGGGCTTAGAGGATGCGGTACAAAAAGGCGTTGTCTTATATTTTCAAACGGAGTTTGATTTAACGAGATCACGTTGGTATTGGTTTGATGAAAAACCTGCGCTGGTGCAAAGACAAACACGTTTGTCTTATCAGCCGCTAACACAGCAGTATCGAATTGCTTCAGAGGGCTTTACTTTTTCTGCCAAAACGATGTCTGAGGCATTACAAGCAGTGGGTAGTATTGGTGGATGGCGAGTCATGGAGGGTTCTCAACTAGACCCTGGCAAATCTTATGCTGCCAGCATGCGTATGAACCTGGATCTTAGTAAGCTGCCAAAACCATTTCAAGTAAACGCACTCAATAATCGCGACTGGAATGTATCTAGTGATTGGTATCGCTTCCCATTTTCTTCTGCTGGACCTAATTTAATCAAGCGATGAGATCGATAGCGGCCATGCTGGACCCGGGCTTTTTTACATCTAAAGCTTGGAGCAAAAAAATAATTCCGATCACGATCGGTGTAATCGGCGCCTTTGCCTTACTGCTACTGGTTCTATTGGCTATCGCCTCTTCGAATACGGAATTTTTCGACAATTATTTTATTTGGCTATATGCAGCAAATGTGGTGATTGGAATTTGCTTAACTCTAGTCATCTGCACCCTGGTAGTTGTTATTGCTGTGCGGTGGTATCGGGGACACTTTGGCACTCGCTTGATAGCAAAACTGGCCATGATTTTTGCTTTGGTCGGAATTGTTCCGGGCCTAATTTTGTACGGCGTTTCTTTGCAGTTCGTGTCGCGCAGTATTGAGACTTGGTTTGACGTCAAAGTGGAGACGGCGCTGAATTCAGGGTTGGAGTTAGGGCGCGTTACCTTGCGAGTGGCGCAAGAAGAAATTTTGGGTGAAGGCAACTTCATTGCCGAACAGATTGTGCAGACCCCATCAGGAGCAACAACGGAGCAGGTTGCTGCTGCGGTGATGAAAATTCGTAATCAATTTGGTATTCAAGAGGTTAGCCTCTTCAATATGCAGCGTAATTTGATCTTCACCAGCGAGGTAAAGCCAAAAAAATATTTCCCTGCACCAAGTGCCGATGTCATTACAGAAGCATTTAAAAAGAAGGGGATGACTTTTTTAGATCAAATTGAAGTCGAAGGTGGACAGCGTGGCTATCGAGTCAGGGCAATTATTCCAATAGTTCGCAAAAAGGCCCTTCATAGCAAATTAGATTCAGGAAAAGACGTAGACGATAAGTATTTTTTACAACTGGTGCGCTATATCCCTACCCCTTTGGCCAAGAATATTTTCGCAGTGGAGTCTGCCTATAGTGAGTATCAAGAAAAGGCCCTTGGCCGCACAGGCTTGCGCAAGATGTTTGTGGGGACATTGACACTTACCCTCTTCTTTGCAGTATTTGTGGCAATTACTTTGGCCCTCATGTTGGGCAGACAGCTCGCCCGCCCCCTTCTCATGCTTCTCAAGGGTACACAAGCGGTCGCACAGGGCGACTTATCGCCCAAGCCAGAGCTCGATACTGGTGATGAGCTGGGTATGTTGACACGGCAATTTAATGTGATGACTAGACAGTTGGCCGATACACGTACTTCTTTGCAGGAGTCCAAGGCATTCTTAGAGCGTGTATTAGGCAGCTTGACTGCGGGCGTATGTATTTTTGATAAAAACTACAACGTGGTTTCTAGTAATGCAGGCGCAGATCGCATTTTTAGTCAGGACCTTACGCAACTCGATGGAAGGCCGCTGAGCAGTAATCCTGCTTTGGTAGAGTTCGAAGGCGCGATAAAAGAAGGCTTCGCAACCATGAAGTTAGCAGTGCTGAGTGAGAGCGGAGCCGAGCAAAAACCTGCGCAGACGAATGCACCAGTGTGGCAAAAACAAATCCAACTACACAGTACAAATGAATTTGAAAATGAGCTGGGTGTCACTTTATTCGTGCGAGGGACCGAGCTTACGGGTGATTTGCGTATGGTGGTTTTTGACGACATTACTGATGTGGTGAGTGCGCAAAGATCGATTGCATGGAGTGAGGTTGCTAGACGCCTTGCCCATGAAATTAAAAATCCCCTCACTCCAATTCAACTTTCGGCTGAAAGATTGCAGCATAAGCTTGCTGGTAAGCTGAGCCCTGAACAAGAAGAGATGATTAATCGCAGCACTGAAACTATTATTGGTCAGGTGCAAGCCATGAAAGAAATGGTAAATGACTTTAGGGATTTTGCTAAGACGCCGTCACCACAATTAAAGCCCGTTTCAATCAACACCCTCACTTCTGAAATTTTGGGCCTTTACGAAGGCAGCCCTATACGAACCCAACTAGACCCAAATTGTCCAGAAATTCTGGGTGATCCTACACAATTGCGGCAGGTGATTCATAACTTATTACAAAATGCTCAAGATGCGACCTTAGAGGGCCCCAATCCTAGTAGTCCAGTGGAAGTAAAGACAGAGCTGGTGCCTTATGGTGAGCACAATGGCATAGCTCAAAATGCGGTGCGGTTAACAATAAGTGATAGTGGGGTTGGATTTCCAGCTAAGATAATGGCAAGAGCCTTTGAGCCTTATGTAACGACTAAAAGCAAAGGTACGGGATTGGGTTTAGCGGTAGTCAAGAAAATCATTGATGACCACTCTGCCAAAATTGAAATTCGGAACCGCATGCAGGGTGAAGAAGTCATTGGTGCGAAAGTATCAATTTTGTTTATGAATTTAGCAAAAGAGGCAGCCTAAGAATGGCTAGTATTTTGGTTGTTGATGATGAGATGGGAATTCGTGAGCTTCTCAATGAGATCCTTACGGATGAAGGCCATACTGTTTACTCTGCAGAGAGCGCTATTCAGGCGCGCACTATTCGCGAACAAATGCGTCCAGACCTTGTCTTGTTGGATATCTGGATGCCAGACACAGACGGCATTACGTTACTAAAAGAATGGTCCAACACAGGACAGCTCACCATGCCCGTAGTGATGATGTCTGGTCACGCCACTATTGATACGGCGGTTGAGGCAACCCGTATCGGCGCACTAAATTTTTTAGAAAAGCCAATTGCTTTACAAAAGCTTTTGAAGACAGTTAGTAAGGCTTTGGAGAGTTCTCCAAAACATGTTGAGCCCGAGCAAGAGCGAGCCGTTCAAGCAAGTGCTGTGGCGGCCCCTAAGCAGGTAGCGGCGGAGCCGGCGCAAACTCCCCCCGAAGGTGAGTACATCAGCGGTATTGCAAAAACTTACTTTGATTTACCCTTAAGAGAGGCGCGAGATTTGTTTGAGAAGGCGTATTTCGAACATCAAATGCAAATCATGGGTGGCAGCATGACGAAGATTTCAGAGTACACGGGTCTTGAAAGAACCCATTTGTATCGCAAACTCAAAGCCTTGGGTATTGACACCTCCCGAAACAAAGGCGAAAGCTAGGCCGAGGCACAATAAGGCTGTGTACCCTGCAGATTTAGTAAAACCCACTATTAAGGGGTGCCCTAGGGAAATTTGATGAAACCTTAAGCCAATTCGTTATAATCCCAAGTCTTGGCCTGGTAGCTCAGTCGGTAGAGCAGAGGATTGAAAATCCTTGTGTCGGTGGTTCGATTCCGCCCCGGGCCACCAAGAATCACAATAGCCCACTTGTTGGGCTATTTTTATTTCCCCCTCTTATTGAGTGTCGTTTGAAACGACAAATGCGCTAATCGGGTATAGAATTTCACCCATGTTGCTTCGTAGCAAAACGCTCGTTCTATTGACATGCCTCTTTTTAATTGCATTTAAGGCGGCGGCTGGAAGTATTTTTATTCAAGCCGCAATAGAGCGTGCAGAACTCGCTGGAAGTTACAGTAATTCTTCCGCCTCACAACAGGCGTATAACAGCTCTGAATCGGCAGATGACAAAGAGCAGGTTCATACCATGTATCTGATGAGCCACGTAACTGCAAACATCAGTGATGTTGGGGTAGCCATTTTTCTTTCGCCAATGACCAAGCAAAAATTTGTTCTGGCAAACGAAGCATCTTTTACCCAAAACTTTCCCGATTCAGCATTTAAACCTCCCAAATTTATAGCCTAACTTTTCTTGGGTGGGACATGCTTTAGTGGCATGCCCCTTTGCTATTTGGCTACCAGAACGTAGCCATATTTGGGAAATTTCATCATGTTTAAATTTATAAAAGTATTGCCATTGGCATTACTGGTTTTATTTGTTTCGGCTTGTAGTAGCGTTAAATTAGATGACGCTAATGGTGTCGCCACTGTCAATGCTGGCGGCCTCTCCACTTACGATCCTATTAGCGATCCGAAGTCTAGCGTTTATGGGAAGCGCTCAATCTATTTCGAGTTTGATAGCTACACCGTAGATCCAAAATACGTTTCAACTATATCCGCACACGCCGCATATTTAAAAGCATTTCAAAAGCAAAAAGCATCAATCATTATTCAAGGCAACACGGATGACCGTGGAACTGCTGAGTACAACCTAGCCTTAGGCCAAAGGCGATCTGAGGCCGTGAAGAAAGCACTTCTCGCTCAAGGTGTCAGTGAGTCTCAGTTAGAGGCAGTGAGTTTTGGCAAGGAAAGGCCGGCCAATCCAGCTCAGACAGAAGCGGCATTTAAAGAAAATCGCCGTGCTGATTTTGTCTATCAATAACCAAAGGGTGCCCAATGAAAAATATATATAAATTCAGTTTGGTGGGAATCATTTTCCTGAGTGGATGCGCAACAAATGTTGCTCCCAATAATCCGGTACAAGTTGCCAAGGCCGCAGCGCCAATGATGGCTTTGCCACCTGATCACTCAGGATCGGTTGCTAAGAGGTTAAATGATTGCATCATCCGTAGCAATCAAAGTGCCGATGCCTTATTGGTTGACAGTCAGGTTATTGCTGTGACAAGGAACAACTCTCATGCGAAAGCCCTTTTTAGTTCTGCAGATAAATTGACAGACGAGCAATCTAAGGCGCTAACGAACTATTTAGCTGAAGCAAATTCTTGTCGGCCAATTGCTTTAGAGGGCTTAAGTCCTGAAAAGAAAGCAATCTACGAGGATTTCTTTAAGAGGATTGATGGCGTGTATGCCGATCTTATATCTAGGAAGATCACGATTGGTGTTGCCAATCAGGAGAGACAATTGCTTATTCAGGATGCGCATATAAAGAAGCTGGCACTTCAATCTAAAAAGAATTAATGAGGTTCGCTATGGCTAGATATAAATTCGTATGTCGCTCCTGCAAATTTGAATGTATTAGTGGTATCGGCAAAGAGGTTGGGCTTCACTCCTCGAGGGTGAGCATGGTCTGTAAAGCTTGCTCAACGATTGATACTTATACGGTTGCTCATCCAGGAAGTATTAATACTGAAATTAATATGGCACCTGCCTGTACCAGTTGTCACTCCACCAATCATCTTTCTGTGTGGGATGGGCTTACTTGTCCCCACTGCAATATGACGATGAGGGCCCTGGGCGGTGATGTAGATGCTGAGAGGCCATTTAAATATTGGTAATCGAGGGTAAACGCCCATATGGAGCCCATAAATAGGTGTTAGATTGAGACCTAAAATTCTGTGCCTGGATTGTTATTGGCTGGAGGAGATACCAAAACCACCTTCGGGTGGTTTTTTCATTAGAGCGTGCAAAAGCTTATAAAATCATGAATCCTTAATAAGCTGCGTGTAAAAAGGTTCAAATATGAAAAGCCTCATCGTTTTATTGTTCCCTTTATTGCTTGCTGCCTGCGTGGGAACAACCCCTGTTGGCGAGCCAATGTCTAAAAGCAATCTGACATCAGGTCAGGTGAGTCTTACCCTAAAGAAAAATATCACCACCCAAGCTGAAGTGGTTGAAACTTTTGGCGCACCTAACTTGGTTACACAGAATGCAGACGGAGAAGAGGTTTGGACTTATCAAAAGAATGCCACCGTTTCAAATGCCGCTTCTAACTCTTCATACGCCACAATCATATTGCTAGGCGGCTCAAGTAAGTCATCTGGTTTTGAGCAATCAAGCAGAACAATGACCTTAATAATCAAGTTTAAGGATATTAAGGGCGTGAAGACGGTTGTTGATTTCTCTTCTAGATCATCTTCCTTCTAATACGAAAAATGAAAAGACTAATTCTTGCGTTATTTCTTGGCGCCCTATCGCTTTCAGCTTGCGTTCAGCAAGCGGTAAAGCCTCAAAAGACTTCTTTAGAAATTCAGGCTTATCAAGCTAAGGTATTTGAGGCCGACAAGAAAACCACTTTTAATTCTGTGATGTCAGTCCTTCAAGATTTGGGATACATCATTGGTTCAGCTAGTTTAGATACTGGCTTTATTACTGCTGTATCGCCGAATAAGCAAATAGATTCTCCAATTGCCCAATTTGCGCGATTGATCGGCTCTATGAATATGGAAGGCAGAACAGCTGTCACCGTTTCTATCGAAGAGATCTCACCCAAAAAGACAAGAGTTAGATTAAATCTTGTGGATAGCCAAACTAAAACACTGCAATACGGTCAAAAAGCAACAGATGACACCCCGATTGATGATCCAAAAGTTTATGAAAGTGCTTTTGACAAGATTGGTGAAGCCATTTTCATTCGTCAGGCTCAGAACACCACACCAACCCAGCCTACTAAATCAGCCAAGTAACGAATACACTAGGGCGGGGCCACCAAGAATCAACAAACCACCTTCGGGTGGTTTTTTCATTTGATCTGGGCAAACTCGTTAAGATTGCCTTATGCCCAACCCATCTAATTTTTTTGTCGGGCGGATTTGCTTGCCCCATTTAATATATGTACAATGTACATATGACTTCACTTAGATTTGAATGGGAACCTCGAAAAGCTTCTGCCAATCTTAAAAAACATGGCGTTTCCTTTGAAGAGGCTAAATCAGTTTTTTATGACGAAAGTGCTAAGTTAATTTCCGACCCCGATCACTCTGAAGATGAAGACAGATTTATCTTGCTAGGAGTAAGCCATTCTCTTCGCATGATTTTGGTATGTCATTGTTATCGAAGTGAGGGTAATGTTATTAGGATTATTTCGGCTCGTAAGGCAACCCCTAAAGAGTCAAAAGCTTATTAAAGGTGATGAATATGCGCAAAGAATATGATTTCTCAAAAGCTCGTAAAAACCCATATGCTTCTATGCTTAAGAAGCCCATTACGATTAGATTAGATGAGGATTCAGTGAGCTATTTCAAATCTGTATCAGAAGAGGTGGGAATTCCTTACCAAAGCCTCATTAATCTCTATTTGAGAGATTGTGCCGCTTCTCATAAAAAATTAAATCTTAGCTGGAAGTAGTCTAGATGTAGGATCAGAAGCTCCTGTGGCCGCCAAGTAATGCCAAAACCACCTTCGGGTGGCTTTTTGTTAGAGAGTCAGCAAACTCGTTAAGATTGGTCCATGCCTAATCTATCTAATTTCTCTGGGCCAATGTCATTTATCGGTCTTTTGGTGCTCTCCAATGTCTTTATGACTTTTGCTTGGTATGCCCATTTAAAAAATTTATCGTCCAAGCCTTGGTGGATTGCCGTCTTTGCGAGCTGGGCCATAGCTTTGCTTGAGTATGTTTTTCAAGTGCCCGCTAATCGAATTGGCTTTCAATATTTTTCATTGGGCCAACTGAAGATTGCACAAGAGGTCATTACGCTTAGTGTGTTTGTGCCATTTGCAGTGTTTTATATGGACGAACCATTTAAGACTGATTACATTTGGGCGGGATTTTGCTTGCTCGGAGCAGTCTACTTTATGTTCAGGAACTGAAGACCGGGAATTCCTGGCCCAAATTTAAGAAGGGCGTTGAAAAAACAAATCTAGAAAGTAGGAATAGCATGTACAAACTTATTGCTTTTGATGCCTATGGAACATTGTTTGATGTTTATTCCATGGGCCAGTTAGCGGAAGAATTATTTCCGGGCCATGGTCAAGCATTTGCGCTGATGTGGCGTGATCGCCAGATTGAATACACCCGCCTAGTGACCATGAGCGATCCCAATCCCAGTGGCAGCAAGTACTACCTGCCATTTTGGGAATTAACTATTCGCTCATTACGCTATGTTTGCAAGCGTATGGGGCTCGATCTCACTGCAGAATATGAGCAGCGATTGATGAATCAGTACGCCAAACTCACTGGCTTTGAAGATAGCCTATATGTATTGAAGACAATTAAAGCCAAGGGAATCTCTACAGCAATTTTGTCCAATGGCAGTAGAGAAATGCTGGCAACAGTCGTCGAGAGTAATGGACTAAGACCTTACTTGGACAAGGTAGTCACCATTGAAGATGTGCGCTTATTCAAAACTGCACCTCAAGCGTATGAACTTTTATTAAAAACATTTCCTGTAAGCAAGGAAGAGATCTTGTTTGTGTCAAGCAATGCTTGGGATGCATTGGCTGCTAAATGGTTTGGGTTCGATGTGTTTTGGGTGAATCGTCTTGCACATCCCTTCGAGGAGATTGGTGAAAAACCAAACTATGAAGGAAATTCTTTGAGTAAAGTACTAGAAGTAATTTAAGGGGAAAAGAATGTTGCTTATCACTTCAATAATCGCTGCTTTACTAACAATCATCTTTATTAAACTCTCTTTTGCCGTTATTGGTTTAAGAAGAAAGAACAAGGTTGGCCTGGGGAGTGGGGGCCATGAAGATCTCGAAAGGGCTATTCGTGCTCAAGGAAACTTTGCGGAATATGTCCCTTTTGGGCTCATCTTGATTGCTTGCTTAGAGCTCAATGGCGCACCCGCTTGGTTGGTGCTCATTCCTGGCATCACACTGATTATTGGGCGCCTGATTCACGCTAAAGGAATTAATGAGCCGCCACCCAATTTTAGTAAGCGTGTATTGGGTATGAAAATTACTTTTTTCACTCTCATTGCTTTGGTTGCCTTAAATCTATTTTGGGTTGCATATGGGCTGCTCGGCTAGTTTTCTAACTAGATTGTGTAAAAATCAAAAGCAATCACTTTTTGGGTAAAAGCAAATGAAAAAAATACTGTTAAGCGTCTTATTGGCTTTTTCTATCTTGGGTCTTAGCGGCTGCCTTGCAAGCACCTACTCCCCAGTTGGGGTTAACTGCGATTACAGTCAAGGCAAGCCTTTGTGGGAGATGCCTTTAGATTGTCAGGGGCGTTAATAGCCTCGCTCAAAATTGATCCGAGATGAATAAACTTGCTTGATCTTCTTCTTCAAGCCTTTGTTTTGGGCTTGCTGGGTTTAGGTGCTGGTGTTTTGGGCGGTGTTATTGGCTTTGGCACCACCATCCTATTAATGCCCGCCCTGGTGTATTTTTATGGGCCCATTCAGGCTATTCCAGTTATTGCTTTAGTCGCCACAGTAGCAAATCTCTCTCGCATTTTTTTGTGGTGGAGCGTCATTGAGTGGCGCGTATGTTTTGTCTACAGTCTCACTGCCATTCCATTTACGGTGCTGGGCGTCAATACTTTAGTGCAGCTTGACGAGCGTTTAATTGAGATCACCCTAGGCATATTTTTAATCTTATTAATTCCGGTTCGTCGCCGGATGCGCAATAAGAATTTTTATTTAAAGCTTTGGCAGATGGGATTGGTAGGCGCTGTAATTGGTTATTTGACCGGAATCGTTGCCACAACGGGCGCTATCAATACACCATTTTTCCTGGCGTATGGCTTAACAAAGGGCGCTTTCTTGGGCACAGAGGCTGCCAGCACGTTATCGATTTTATTTACCAAGGGCATTACCTTTCATCAGTTAGGCTTTCTGAATGAGACCGCCTTTATTCAAGGACTTTTGATTGGAGCTTGCGTTTTGGCTGGCTCCATCTTTTCTAAAAAAATTGTTTTAGCGTTGCCCGAAAAGAAGTTCTTATTGCTTATGGAATTGGTAATGCTGATCTCAGGCCTCGCTATTCTCGCAATGTCTTTTTAAGGGCATATCGGTATAAATCATTAGTTTGATATTAGTGTCATGCGGTTATAATTTTTATAAGCAGGAGAGTGAGGGTCTACCCTCCACCGAAGGCGCAAACTCCCATGAACGCTCAGGTATCCACCAGGAAGGTACTGCTTATCCTAAACAGCCGTCTGGAGAGACACCATCTTTATGGTGCACCGAAGGAGCAAGTCCTAAGCTAGGCTTAGGGTGAATCTCTCAGGTATCAAGGACAGGGGGAGCGGCATCCATCAGCATAGACCTATGTCCGTGATGGGCTGCTTTGGGAGAGTTTCATGTCAATTCTGGTCGAATAGCTCGCTAATTTTTATTGCGCTGCCACTGCAGTGTGAATTCATTTATATCTCCCAAAGTGAAATCATTTTGGGGCTAACTATTTAAGGTAATACATGACAAACAAATTTGTTGAAGAGGCTCCATATCATCCTGGCTATGAAGATGCTGGTTTTAAGGGTGCCGTCTCACCCCTTGCGGCAGAGATCGATCGTTTTAGAAAAAGTAATTCACGTTATCTAAGCTTCGCTGATGTGATCGTAGACTTTTGTGTATCAGATCAAAATAAACTGCATCCCGCTAAGTAGTTGAGAACAGCATAAGCCACCTGAGGGTGGCTTATTTATTTTACCTATTTAAAGCGATAAGCTAGCGCCATAAAAATATTGTCTTGAAATGAGCGATTCATGACGGGGCTATTGTTGATGCCGCTGCCCATCCACTTGCGCTTGCCGTATACGTTGATGTACCAGTTATCTACAACTGGAATTTCTATCATTAGGCCTGCTAAAAGATTGTTTGTGGCTGGCGCACTATAGGCTGCATAGCCTGTTAGGCTGGACTCCCCAGGGCTAATGCCATAGTAATAATTGGCATACTGACTGGATTGCCGCTCAATCCCTATTTGGGGGTAGATAACGACTTTCTTATACGTTTCAATTTCGGCAAAGTATAGAAATTCATAAAGAGCTCCTTTGGATTTTCCAAAGTCGTGATACGCATTTACAAAAAAACCGCCGATGGGTGTTTCTTGAAAAGTTCCAAAACCCAGGGGAATTGGATCGCTTCGGTTAATTGAGTTGCCATTAATAGAAGACTTTACTTTGTAAGTGTCTAAATTAATTTTGCCGATAACTTCAAAATAGCCATAGCCCATCTTAAAAGTCTTAATACCCACTTCATCAATTCGAGCAAAAAAGCGTTGGTAGTCAAAAAAGGCATAGGGCAAAGGAAGAGATTGCGTCCCTTCGGTGCCGATATGTAAGTTAGAGGTGTAAACAGCCGCACCGATGTCTCCAACAATGCGATCTGGAAGCGCATCGGGAACGTCAGTCATTGCATGGACAGGATTGCAGGTGAGAGATGCAATGAACAGCGCCATTGCGAAAAGAATCAGTTTCATGGGCATATCATAGCCCCCTAACCTTTAATTTAGAGATCTAGGTTATCTAGGGCCAAATCGTCCAGGTGGCTTGTGTCGGCCCATGCATCCACTTTCCATGCAAGCCCATCGTGACTGATCCAGTTTAGTGAGGCATTAGGCACCGCCACGACCTTTGCGGCATCTAGGGGTTGATTGCTGGCGATCCTGTACATCATGTCTAATGCACCACCATGACTTACCAACAAAATGGTTTTGCCTAAGTGTTGCGTCCGAATTTGCTCCAGAGCGAATTGAATGCGATCTGCAAATAACTGAATACTTTCACCATCACGTAATTTCTCGTGAATATTTCTGCTGAGATGAGATTTCCAGAGTGCTGGCTCTTGAATAGGGGCCTCATCAGTAGTGAGCCCTTGCAGTGCGCCAAGATGACGCTCCCTAAGTAAATTATTCTCTATCGCAGTGGTATTAAATAATTCTTCAATCGCTTGAGCGGTTTTTGCTGCACGCTGTAGATCGCTGGTATATAAAACATCAAATTGAAGATTCATCTTTTTGAGTGCGTGCGCCATTTGCTTCGCTTGAGTAACACCTCTGGCATTTAAGTTGATGTCGGTGTGGCCCTGAAGGCGGCGTTCGGCATTCCAGTCGGTCTCGCCGTGCCGAACCAAACAAAATCGAGTGATAGTCATGCAGCAATGATAAAGACTTAATTATTTCTTCAGAGTCCAAGCGCGCGGGTTGTGCTCAAAGCCAATGTGCTCATAGTATTCATTGGCTTTGGGTGCTGCTAAAAGCACAATCATGCATTCCGGCTCAAGTCGATTTTTGGTTTCTTCGATCAGCTGCTTGCCAATCCCCGAGCGTTGATATTGTTGGTCAACCGCTAAATCTGCAAGATACGCTACATAAGCAAAGTCAGTAAGTGTGCGAGAAATTCCAACCAACTTCTTATCGTCCCAGGCGGTCACGGTAAGGTTTGCATTTTTGAGCATAGCCTCAAAGATTTGGATGCTATGAATGGGGCGTCGCTCTCCAAGAGTGGAGCGTGTGTAGAGGTCTATGGCTTGCTCTGCTGTTATGGTCGCATCATCGCAGTAATGAATCATGTCATTGCTCACATTCAAGTTGTAGTTTGTCACCAACATGAAGCGTTCCAGAGTTGAGCACTTCGGCCCGAATACCGCCCCGTCCTTCAAATGCATCCATGAAGCTAGGTTTATTAAGTAGTTGGGCAGGCCTCTCGCACGGAGTGCAAAGCTCTGTTCCCCGAAGCCGTATGCTGCCCAGCTGAAATTGCAGGCCTACTAGACTATTCAAATCGGCAGCAGTAATTCCTTCAAGCAAGATATTGCGGCGTGTTTCGGCGGCGTCAAAAGTAGGCTCATCACCCGCCTTTAGCCAATCATTAGCGGTCTCAATGCCAGAGAGGGCAATCAAGCTGATATGGCGAACCTTGATGGGCTCAACCGCCGAATATGCGCCTTTGCCCAATGCATAACGATCACCTTCAATGCCCAAGTCGGCATGGACTCTTGCGTGAGTAATGGCTTGCATCTGCTCACCCCCGGAGGGTGCAATATAGATGGCTTGAATAAATGCGTTTAGTTTCATAGGAAGTGCTTACATAATACAGCCCACATCTTGAAGATTGTTAATACAATCAATTCAACAATAGATAAAGGGTGATGGTGAATAGAGAAAGTAAAGGCATGCTGATTGGCTTTATCGGCATCCTCATTTTTAGCTTAACGCTGCCAGTGAGTAAGATTGCCGTCTTAAGCTTTAACCCCTATTTCATTGCCTTTGGTAGAGCAACTTTGGCAGGATTGGTTGCTCTGGCTTATCTTGTTTATAAAAAAGAGCCCATACCTAGCAAAGTTGATTTTGTGAAATTTGTAGTCATAGCGCTTGGAGTAGTATTTGGCTTTCCTATTTTTACTACCGTAGCAATGGCTCATGGCTCCTCTTCCCATGGCGCAGTGATTTTGGGAATGATGCCGCTGGCTACAACGGTGATTGGCGTGCTGAGATTTAAAGAGCGCCCCTCATTGGGTTTCTGGCTGGTATCAATACTGGGCGCTGGTTTAGTTGTTTTATATGCCTTGTTGAAGAACTCTGGAAGCTTTACGTTCATTGACGGCCTTTTAGTCCTTGGCGGAATCAGTGCATGCATAGGGTATGTAGAAGGGGGCGAGCTCTCTAGAAAGATGAATCCTCGGGCCGTGATTTCTTGGGCATTGGTGATTTCTTTGCCCTTAAATAGTTTGATGGCTTGGTTAACTTATAGCCCAGAGTACATAGATGCTGGAGGGGTAGCTTGGACAAGCTTTATTTATTTGAGCTTATTCCCAATGTTTCTTGGCTTCTTCTTTTGGTACGAAGGGCTTGCGATTGGCGGTATTGCAAGGGTGAGTCAGGTGCAATTGATACAACCCTTTTGTACGCTAGTGGCAGCCAGTATTTTGCTTGGGGATTCACTCACGATGATGAATTTAATCTTTGCCGTATTGGTTGTGTCTACAGTCATTCTTGGCAAGAGAATGTTAGTAAAAAGAGTCTAGTTTTTAATTGCACAACAACTTAAATTATGGCGTTCAGCCATGAAGCATTCCTGGAGTAATTGAATCATGAATTTACCAAGCCTTATTTTTGCGTTAGTGATGGGTTGTCTCATGTCTTTGAGTATTACGCTGGCCACGACACTTGTGCGCGTTGGTCTGGCGCAAAATTTCTTTTGGGTATGGCTTGAAGTTTGGCTGGTAGCTTACCCTGTGGCTATTGTATGCATTCTGATTTACAGGCCGTTTGCTAGCAAAGTTACCGCCAAGATTTTGGAAGCGCTTAGCTCCCAAAATCACTAAATTAATAACGAAAGATTTTCAAATGAACGCATTGATGAAATCTACCATCTTGAGCATATGTTCTGTATTTATATTGGGCGCTTGTGCTGCGGTCTATACAGATGCATCAGATTCAAACCACGTTACTTTTTTGAATAGCAGTGGTGAATCTATACAACAGTTAACCCAGAAGGCGAGTGATTATTGTGCGCAGTATGGCAAAGTTGCCGTATTCAGAAGCAGTGATACTCAATTAGTTGCAGTCTTTGATTGCAGGGCAGCTCGCTAATGAACTAAAGCAATCAGCCCGCTAAATCGGACTGATAAATTAAGCCAGCATGCTCTCTGAGGGCGTGGAATTGAATGGATTCCCAACGTTGTTGGGCAACATCTAACTCAGATTTGTGGGATGCCAAGAAAACAGAGGCGCCCACAACGTCCTCAGCCATGCGGTGAATATTTTCTTGGGTAAATTTTTTCAGCGCCACAGGATCATCTGAGCTAACCCAGCGGGCTAGACTATAGCGGGCAGGTAAAAGGCGCACCTCTGCGCCATATTCAGTCTGCAGGCGATGGCTGACTACTTCAAATTGAAGCTGGCCGAACGCGCCAAGTAGCATGGTCCCACCGGCCATTGGCCGGAAGACCTGAATGGCCCCCTCTTCGCCGAGTTGCATCAGACCGGTGCGTAGTTGTTTTGAGCGCAGCGGATCAGCAGACTCAACCATGCGGAAAATTTCCGGGGCAAAAAATGGCAGCCCAGTAAATTGCAGTTGCTCGCCCTCGGTCAGTGTGTCACCTAGGCGTAGAAGACCATGATTTGGTAGACCAATGATGTCACCCGGAAATGCCTCATCCAAAATATCGCGTCTTTGTGACAAGAAGGAGAGTGCGTTATTGGTGCGAACTTCTTTGCCATTGCGACAAATCTTTAATTTCATGCCACGCTGAAAGTGACCCGAGCAGATGCGTAAAAATGCAACACGGTCACGATGCGCTGGATCCATATTGGCTTGAATTTTGAAGACTACTGCTGAGAATTTATTTTCTGCAGGACTGACTTCTCGCTGTAAAGCTTTGCGTGATCCTGGTGAAGGTGCAAGCTCAACCAATGTATTAAGAATCTCACGCACACCAAAGTTGTTGATGGCTGAGCCAAAGAAGACCGGCGACTGACGTCCGGCTAAGAAAGCCTCAAGATCAAATGCAGGCATGGCTTCTTTTATTAACGCCACTTCAGCAAGGGCATTTTCTAGGTCGGTGCCAAGACGTTCTTTTAGGGCCGGATCATTGACATCAACCACAGCATGAGAATCTTCGGTAACTCGGTCTTCGCCTGCTTTGAACATGCGCATACGAGAGTTGGCAATATCAATCACGCCGGCAAAGGACTTGCCCATGCCCACGGGCCAGGTAAAAGGAACTACTTCAATGCCAAGCGCCGTCTCAATCTCATCCATCAACTCCATTGGCGCCTTTACTTCGCGGTCCATTTTGTTGATGAAAGTCACAATAGGTGTGTTGCGAGCGCGACACACTTCGAGTAAGCGCAAGGTTTGAGATTCAACACCATTGGCGGCATCGATCACCATGAGTGCAGAATCAACGGCTGTTAAAACGCGATAGGTATCTTCAGAAAAGTCTTGGTGACCCGGCGTATCCAGCAAGTTAATGATGCAATCACGATATTCCATCTGCATCACCGAGCTTGCTACAGAGATGCCACGCTGCTTTTCAATTTCCATCCAGTCTGAAGTTGCGTGACGACTTGCTTTACGAGCTTTAACGCTTCCTGCAATTTGAATAGCTCCTGCGTAAAGCAATAATTTTTCTGTAAGCGTCGTTTTGCCTGCATCTGGGTGGGAGATGATGGCAAAGCTGCGACGTCTCAGTACTTCTGCGCCTGGAGTGCTGGAGTTTGGAGTTTCGATGGTAATTCTGCGTTGATTAGTCTAGGTTTGGACGCAATTATAAGCGTGCAAACTCTTTAGAACTGCTCTTCAGGTCTTACATAACGCCACTGACCTGGAGGCAATGGTCCCAAGGAGATGCGGCCCATTCTCACGCGTTTGAGTCCCAAAACTTTTAGCCCCACCATCTCACACATCCGGCGAATTTGCCGCTTGCGCCCTTCACGCAGCACAAAGCGAAGTTGTTCTTCGTTTTGCCAACTTACTTGAGCAGGCTTGAGTTCTACTCCATCAAGGGAGAGACCATGTCGCAGCCGATCTAAATCTTCGAATGAAAGAAAGCCTTCAACGCGTACTAAATATTCTTTTTCAATAGGGCTATTTTCGCCGATTAATAATTTGGCAATACGGCCGTCTTGAGTGAGAACCAGCATACCCGTAGAGTCAATATCTAGCCTCCCCGCAGGTGCAAGACCTTTGGTATTAAAGCGAGGGCTTCTGCCTTTGTCTAGAGGGCTGGCAAAGTAATTTTCAGGCGTGATCAAAGAAGCTGCTGGTTGGTATTCCTGTTCATCGTCATAGTGAGAGATGTAGCCAACAGGTTTGTTGAGGATGACGGTAACACGTGATGCTTGTTGTGCTTTTGCTCCTGATTGCAACTCAATTTTTTGATGACGGAAGGCGCGCGTTCCTAACTCGTTCGCTACCTCGCCATCAACGGTTACCAAACCTTGCTCAATATAAGAGTCTGCCTCGCGACGTGAGCAAAGACCAAGCTCGGAGAGTAATTTTGAGACTCGTACTTTTTCTTCCATGCTTGCATTATCAAGCATGAAGGAGTCCAAATAGGATCGGGGGTCTATCTAACTACAGCGCTTGTTGATTTGCTAGCGCGTTACTTCATAAAGGGGGCGCGAATGGCCACTACTTTAAAAAAGCCGCCATTCTATAAAATCCTTTATTTTCAGATACTTGCAGCGTTATTTCTTGGTATTTTATTAGACCAAGAACTAGACTTATCTTGGATCAAGAGTAAGACAAAATGCGCTGAGTGAGCTAAGACTTAAGTCCGCACAATATGCACGCTACAGGGGGCCTCTTCGACAATCTTGGTCATAGAGGTTCTCCAAGGTGTTACCTTGTTGGGTAACTTATGTGAGGCTCCAATCAAAATGAGAGATGCATCATTGTCTTTGGCGAACTCAACAATCCGTGAGGCAGGATCCATAGCCTCCAGTACGTGATAAGAAATTCTTTCTGGCGGTAGCTTAAGTGGTTTCGCCCAATCCATCAGCTGCACCAAATGGCCACGCACAATTCCGCTGGCAGTTTCATTTTCTTGGTTGCCCTCAAAGGTGGGCGTGCTGCTAATCGTACTTATACAAACCAGACGACTTTCGGGGTAAGCCTGCAATAAATTTTTTGCTGTGATTTGCATGCGTTCACGCAGATCTTCATCTGACTGGCGTGTATCAATCGCAGCAATCATGAGGGGGGCGTCAAAGTTGCCCATACTCGGACGCGGACTTGGGGAGGGCTCGTAGCCTGCAGCCTTGAACATGCCTTTAAGGTTTTGCCAAAAGCTGGGCGGCTCAACTCGGTCGGCACGCTCAGTGAGAGTGACACCCTCAGGATCTCTTAATACTTGTCGTAGGCGTGCAGCGCTTTGATAGCGGTCTGCGGCCCTTGGCTCTAAGCATCTGAGTACAACTTCTTGTAGCCACCGCGGAATCTCGCGGCGAATGGCGCGCAGGGGGAATGGCTCGGCCCACATACGCCTGCGAAGTCCACTCATCGTTTGGGGGTTGCCAAATGGTAGCTCGCCAGTAAGCAATTCATACATGATCGCGCCAATAGAGAAAATATCACTACGTGAATCAGATCGAATGCCGGCAACCTGCTCTGGAGAGATGTATGGAGCAGATCCAACGCCTTTGCGCATTTCTTCTGCTAGCAGGTCTGGATATCGCGCATGATGCGACAAACCAAAATCAATGATTGTTAGTTTGCCTTTGTCATCGATCAAAATATTTTCAGGCTTGATGTCTAAATGGATGGCATCTTGCGAGTGCAAAGATTGCACCGCTTGCGCTAGGTCTGCCCCAATACGCACCACCTCATCAATCGTAAATACTTTGCCTTCTTTAATGTAGTCTTCTAGTGGGCGACCTTCAACCCTTTCCATTGCAATATATGGGCGTGTAGCCATATTGCCCGAGCCTAAATATTTAGGAACATAAGGGCTCTTTAAGGAGCGTAAGATCGTCAGTTCGGTTTCAAAGCCGATCAAACTTTCTACAGGCTGGTCTCTGCCAACGCGAGGTATCTTGAGCAGAATAGGTACTTCAATGCCCTCTTTAGTTGCTGAGAAGAGGCTGGCCATTCCGCCGCGATGAACTTCTTTGCCCAAGACAAAGCCATCAACCACTTTGCCTTCTTGAAATATATCGTCTACGGCTTCAATATCAGTATTAATTGCCATCGATTATTTGCCAGTGATGAGACGGTTTGCAAGGTCTTCTGGCAGCCCAGCGCGACGGACTTTATCTGCCGCAGTAAAGTGATCGTAAGCTACGCGATGAAATGTAAGAACCTCAGTCTCGGGTTCAAATACTGCAAAGCACGCTTCAGGATTGCCATCTCTGGGCTGACCCAGTGAGCCTACAACACCTACCCATTGGCGATGATGCAGTACTGGAATCTCATCACCAGGATGCGGCGCAAAACGAATAAGTTTTCCAACAGCGCTTTGATAAAAAAGGGCTTGTTCATGAGCATGACCAACAAAGGTGTAGCTCTTGCCAGAGTTTTGTACACAGCGCCAGGCACTCATGCTATCGGTAATGTAATTCCAGTCAGATGGATTGTGTGCGGAAGCATGTACAAAACAGATTTTTTCTTCTTGCACCATGAGGGGTAAATTTTTAAGAAAATCAACATGACTATTTTTTAATTGAGATTTAGTCCACTCAATAGCAGCGTTAGCGCTAGCATTCATTTGGTCGCGACTGTCTTTGAAAACAGCTTCATCGTGATTGCCAAGAACAGCAATCGCTTTTTTATCCCCTACCAAGGTGGCGATGCGATCAATAATCGCCACGGGATCGGCGTTATAGCCTACGAGATCACCTAAGAAAACCATGCGGCTTACACCAAGTTCTTCAGCGCGCGCCATGCATGCCTCAAAAGCCTCTAAATTGCTATGGAGATCGGCAAAGAGCCCAATACGTTCAGTCATCTTCTAATGATAGGACAAATGCCCTTCATTTAGAAGGGTTATAGGGGTTCGGCTCGCTGTCAGGGCGGTTTTTGAAGCGTTTATGGACCCAGTAGTACTCAGCTGGTCGAAGTCGGATTTCAGCCTCAAAGTATTGATTTAGGCGAGCAGTGTCTGACTTGGAGTCTGGCCCAGGGAAGTTTTGTAATGGAGCGCCAATCTCACAAAGATAGCCAGATTCATCGGCTTTTAACGTGGTGGTCATCATGCAAACATCAGCGCCAGTAATTTTGGCTAGACGGGAAATGGTGGTGATGGTGTTTGTTTGAATCCCAAAAAAGGGAACAAATTCAGAATCCTTGAGACCTAGATCAATGTCAGGCGCAATGATGATGAAGTCGCCGTTGCGAATTTCTCGAATGATTGCTTTGGCGTTGCCCTGTCGATCGATGGAGTTGCCGCCAAAACGATTGCGCCAGTCCACAATCTTTTTGTTGAAGAATGGATTTTTCATTCGTTGAAAAAATCCTGAGGTACGTGGCCAATGTTTTTCTCTAGCTAAGGCACTCAAAATGATGCTGCCCTCGATGCCTGTGAAGTGCATATTGACTAAGATGCGTGGCTTTTTGCTGGAGAGATCTACGGCGGATTTCACTTCGATCATATTGCTTAGCTGTTTTGCGCTACCGCACCAAATAATGCTTTTCTCAACTAGACTGCGCCCAAGTAATCGCCAATGCTCCTTCGCCAGATCATCAATTTCATTTGGGCTTAACTTGGGAAAGCAGAGCCGCAAGTTTGTTTTGACCACTCGATTTCTATCGCCAGGAATATAGGCAGCAAGGCATCCAAGTCCGTAACCAATGACTACTAACAGCCTATAAGGCAAGAGGGCGAGCAGTCTGAGTAGAGCGACGCCTACTTGATTGGAAATGGATTTGAGCAAATTAGTTTTGCTCTGATTCGTAACGTTTTACAGATTTGGTATAGCGCTCAGTCATTTCTTCAATAGAGCTGCTCGACATGCCTAAATCATTTACCAAGCCGGTTTCGAGGCGATAAGCCCAGCCATGTACTGTTAGATCTTGCCCGCGTGCCCATGCGTCTTGCACAATCGTTGTTTCGCATACGTTAACAACTTGCTCAATCACATTGAGCTCGCACAGACGATCTTGGCGTTTAGGGGTGGGAATGATATCGCCCAAATAACGCTCATGTTTTTGATGTACGTCTTTGACATGACGCAACCAGTTATCTGCTAGACCAACACGCTTATCAGTTAGCGCAGCATGTACGCCAGAGCACCCATAGTGACCAACCACCAATATGTGCTTAACTTTTAGAACGTCAATAGCAAATTGAATAACCGAAAGGCAATTTAAATCAGTATGTACGACTACATTGGCAACATTTCGATGAACAAATAATTCGCCAGGGAGGAGATTCACAATTTCATTGGCTGGCACTCGGCTATCAGAGCAGCCAATCCAAAGATATTCAGGTGCTTGCTGAGAAACAAGGCGCTTAAAAAAGTTTGCATCTTCTGCCACCATGCTCTCGGCCCAAGCGCGATTGTTGGCAAATAGTTGTTCTAAAGCTTGAGAGTTCTTGATTGACATAGTTTCAGTTTAAAGTACTTTGATGACACCTATTTGGTTAAAACAAACCCCCGCCGGAATCATCTTAAATTTGCATTGCCAACCAGGGGCAAAGGTAACAAAAGTTGTAGGCCTTCATGATGGTTGCCTAAAGATTTCCCTGCAGGCGCCGGCCCTTGAAAATAAGGCCAATGAGCTTTTATTGGCTTGGCTTTCAAAGCAACTCAAGGTGCCTCAAAAACAGATTCAATTTGTTTCTGGCCAAAATAGCCGCAAGAAAAGAGTGGAGATTTGGGGGTCAATTAGCCCCGAACAAATTGTTCTGTTGCTCAGCCCACAAAACTAAGGCGTGGGTTTACCAGAAAAGAGCCCACAAAATACCCAAAATGAGAACCCATTTGCCCACGTAGTAGACAGAGCGATGTTTCGCTTTGAGTTTTTTAGCTTGCGCACGAAGTTGGTAAAAATACGTAAACAGTACATTTACAAAACCTACTTTTTCGCCCTCCACATTTTGGGATGAGGCGGCGCTCATGACATATCTTCCAAACCAGCGATTAAATAGCTCAACAACCTTGGTGTGAACAGGACGCTCCACATCACAAAATAAAATGATTCTTTGTTGATCTGTTTCGTTGGCAGCAAAATGAATATAAGTCTCATCAAACATAACCGCTTCGCCATCTTTCCAGAAGTAACGCTCCCCATCCACATCAATAAAGCATTTTGGGTCGTTCGGTGTCATGAGGCCAATGTGATAGCGCAAGGAGCCTGCATAGGGGTCGCGATGACGCACCAGAGTTGCCCCAGGGGGCAATGAGGCGAACATGGCAGCCTTAACGGAGGGGATGGATTTAAGCAGTGCAACCGTTTTAGGGCACTTTGCTTGGGCGGATGGCACTTCTTTGCCATACCAGCAGAGGTGAAAACGCTTCCAGCCAGTGCGAAAGAAAGAGTTAAAGCCAATATCGTTATATCCAGTGGCTGCCGCAATTGAGCCGCCTTCTTGCAAAGAAAGCGCTTCCTGACGAATAATTTCCCAGTTATCTTGAATCGGTTTCATCTCAGGAAATTGATTGACTGGAATAAAGGCGCCAGGCTTTACTTTTGAAAACAAATACAAAAGAGCATTTACGGGCGCCAAAAGCACTTGGTAATCGGTAAGGGATCTAACAACCCCAAAGCGAACTTTTCCTCTGAAATAAACATAGACCGCTGATGCTACAAAAATAAAAAATACGATGTGGCGAATTTCCATGGGTTTTGTCTAAGTGAGGTAATTCTAGTTATTTTAATTTGTCTGTCACCGCTAAATAGACTATTTCTTCCATTAGGATGCTCATATACTGCTGAAAGAAAATATCAGCACCCGCTAAGGGTTTGTGTGTAGATTTATCAAGGAAATTCTGATGAATAGCTTTATAAAGTGGCTCTTAAGCCTTGTTTTAATTGGGTTAGTGGGTATTTCGGTCTATACATGGGGAATGCTAACTTGGAGCTATGGCAGTGGTGAGCGGGCAGGATATGTACAGAAATTCTCCAATCGTGGGTATATATGCAAAACCTGGGAAGGGGAATTGGCGATGGTTTCTATGCCGGGCACGATGTCTGAAAAATTCCTCTTTACGGTGCGAGATGATGCTCTAGCGCAAAAAATAAATGCTAATTTAGGCAAAAAAGTTGCCTTAAAGTACGAGCAACACATTGGCCTACCAACAACTTGTTTTGGCGATACTGAGTATTTTGTTTCTGACATCACCGTTTTGGATGAGTAATTTGTAGTCGTAGTAAAAAATTGCTGTAACGCAACTTTATTTTTGTAATTTTTTGTGGTTAAAATCATGTAAGCGTAATGTGCGCTGACATCAATATCTATAAGGAGCTTCACTTGAACAAAGCCGAACTAATCGCAGCGATTGCTGACGACGCTGAGATTTCTAAAGCCAAAGCTGAATTCGCATTGAATTCAGCTATCGAGACAATCATCAAAGCTGTTACTAAAGGTGACTCAGTACAACTGATCGGCTTTGGTACTTTCGCTTCTGGCAAACGTGCTGCACGTATGGGCCGTAACCCAAAAACTGGCGAGCCACTCAAAATCGCTGCCGCAAAAACTGTTAAGTTTTCTGCTGGTAAAGCATTTAAAGATTCAGTTAACAAGCGTAAGAAGTAATTCTTCCTTTGTTGATAAAAAAGCCCGGCATGCCGGGCTTTTTTATTTCCTCAATAATCTCAGCAAACAAAACTACCACATCTTTTTTAATTAGCTTTGTACTAATCGGCGATGACGATGAATGCTCATCAGTATGCCCGCCCCAAATCCTAGAGTTACAAGGGCAGTACCTCCATAACTAATAAATGGCAGCGGGACCCCAACTACTGGCAATAAGCCGCTTACCATGCCGATATTTACGAATGCATAGGTAAAGAAAATTAAAGTTACTGCTGCACCCAGTAATCGCGTGAATAAATTTGGCGCGCTTGCAGAGATGGCCAGACCTCTTTTAATCAATGCGAAGAAAAGTGCTAGTAATACTAAGTTACCCAATAGACCAAACTCTTCTGAAAAAACGGCAAACACAAAGTCGGTATGTTTTTCTGGAATGAATTCCAGGTGTGCTTGAGTTCCTTGGAACCAGCCTTTGCCAAAGAAGCCACCAGAGCCAATGGCAATCATTGATTGAATCGTGTGAAACCCTTTTCCCAACGGGTCGCTAGTGGGATCAAGCAAAGTGCAGATGCGATGTTTTTGGTAGTCATGAACAAATGGCCAAACCACATCATGAGCACAAATAGTTCCGCCAAAAACAATGATTAATAAAATGCCAATAACACCCAGCCCTACAAATGGAAGGATCCACTTCCAGGGTAGCCCCGCCAAAATAATGACATACATCCCTGCGGCAAAAACAAGTAGCGCAGTGCCCAAGTCTGGTTGGCGAGCAATTAAAAAAACGGGAATCGCTAAGATGATTGCGGCAACGCCGTAGTCCCAGGATTTTTGGATACCCTCACGTTTTTGAAAGTACCAAGCAAGCATCAGCGGCATCGCAATTTTCATAATCTCGGATGGCTGAATCACTATGCCAGCATTAAGCCAACGACGCGCACCTTTTTTAATTAATCCAAATGCGGCTACTGCAATTAAAAGAGCAACACCAAGCCCATAAATCCAAACGGCACTCATCTCCAGCCACTTTGGTGGAATACGAGAGACAAGCCACATCATTACAAACGACAGTACGAGATTGCGAAACTCATCCGCAATTTGTACGGGCGTATTTTGACTAGCAGATAAAAAAGTAAAAAAGCCAACGGCCGCCAAGCCAAGCAGAATAAGGCCTAGCTGGCGGTCTAAGCCAGCAAAGATGCCAAAGAAAAGGCCTTTTACTTTAATTAAGGGGCTCTTTTCCATTCTGGAATCTCCTTAGGCCACTTGCCCTCTATGTAAAAGTCTAATGCTTTGCGTGCAATCGGAGCAGCATACTGCGCACCAAAGCCCGCATTCTCTACGACCATTGCAATCACAATGGTTGGCTTCTCCACTGGCGCAAAAGCAATATACAAAGCATGGTCACGTAAAAATTCTGCAGTGGCACCATGTTTGTATTCTTTGGAATTCAAGCTAAATACTTGTGCGGTTCCAGTCTTGCCGCCAACTTGATATCCAGTTCCTTTAAATGCGGCGGCAGATGTACCTGAATTGTTTACCTCAAGCATTGCCTTCTTGATGACTTCAATATTGTCCGCATTGAGATCGATGCGATAACTTTCTTTTGGAGTGGTGAGCACTCTATTGCGCGTAAATGGGTCTTCAATTGCTTTAACCAGGTGGGGCTTCATGACGATGCCATTGTTAGCTACGTTTGCCATTGCATGTGCTAATTGCAGGATGGTAAATGCGTTATAACCTTGACCAATGCCTAATGAAATCGTTTCACCTTCGTACCACTTTTGCTGCTCAGGCTTTTTGAAAGTATTTTTCTTCCACTCTGTTGATGGAAGAACGCCTCTAGCTTCGCCTTGTAAATCAATGCCAGTAATTTGACCAAAGCCAAGAGGCTTCATGAAATCGGCAATCATGTTGACGCCCATATCACGCGCTAACATGTAGTAGTAAGTGTCACAAGATTCAACAATGGACTTTTGCATATCAACAATGCCATGACCACCTTTTTTATCATCGCGGAAGGTGTGGTTACCAAAGTCAAAGTAACCTGGATCGGAAATAGTTTGTGATGGTGTGCGCTTTTTATTTTCTAAAGCAGCAAGCGCCATAAAAGGTTTGTAAGTTGAACCTGGTGGATAGATGCCTTTGAGTGGGCGGTTGTAAAGCGGTTTTTGCGGAGAGTCGTTGAGCTCTTTCCAGGTAACTGAATCAATACCCTCAACAAAATCATTTGGGTTGAAGTTGGGCTTAGAAACAAACGCCAAGACATCGCCTGTCTCGGGATCAATTGCTACAAATGCACCACGGAAATTGCCATACAGTTGTTCTACCAAGTATTGCAACTTGATATCCACTGATAGAACAACATTTTTGCCGGGCACAGATGGTGAGCTAGAAAGAGTGCGCACAGGTTTGCCGCCCGCAGTAATTTCTACTTGATCATATCCAGGAACGCCACGCAAAACAGTTTCATAACTTTGCTCTAAACCAATCTTGCCAACATACTGAATGCCTGGCAAAAATGAGGCCTGTAAAGCATCGGGATCATCCGCTTTAGCACCCTCAATTTCTGCCTGCATGCGCTCTTTGTCTTTCTGAGAAACGCGGCCAATATAACCAATCAGATGGGATGCTAATTCGTTGTATGGGTACTCTCGAAAGTTTCTAGCGCGAATCTCGACTCCAGGAAAACGGTAGCGATTGGCCATAAAGCGGGCTGTTTCGGTCTCATTGAGCATGGAGCGCAGCGGAAAAGTGCCCATATTTCGGGAATCTTCTAGTGAGCGCTTGAAATTACGACGATCTCGAGGGGAAATATCAATAATTTCAGAAAGATCGTTGATGAGTTGGTCTACATTCCCCTTTACCTCTTCAGCATTGACGTCTAGGGTGAGGGCAGAATAATTTCGACCAATGACGATGCCATTGCGATCAATTAAAAGACCCCTATTTGCTGGAGCGGGAACTAGTGCAAAGCGATTACTTTCTGCGAGTAAGGCGTATTTGCCATGACTAACCAGTTGCAACCATACCAGTCGGGTAATCAGAAGAAAAAAACAAAACGTGACAAAAAGAGTCGCAATATGAATGCGCTCTTGGAATGAATCGAGATCCGGCTTTTTAAAAGAAACCATCTTGCTTCTTATAGTGGTCGATTATGGTCAACATCTATAGGACGGCGCTGCGGCGCAAGCAGAACGCGAGTAGCTAAAGGCCAGAGTATGGCTTCAATCAAGGCCTGTATTGCGCCTGTTAGGGCCCACCAATAGAGCTCGCCACTCAGTAGCCAATGGGCCAGCACGGGGAATAGTGACACCAATAAGAAAATAGGCAGAAGATGTAATGCTTGTAAAAGCACCGTGAGGGCCACAATACGTCGATGCCAAGAGATGGCTACATAAGCAACTAGTGAATAGCTAAATGCGTGTAAGCCCAACAAATCTGAGTTGTGTACATCCATCATCAATCCAAAGATGAATGCGGTAATCACATTGACGTAGCGATGTTGATGAATATTCCAAAACACAATGCACAGAATGAGCCAATCTGGTACCCAACCATAATTGCCAATCGGCAATAAATTTAATAGCAGCGCACAAAACAAGCTGAAGTAAATAAATGCCGGATTTACCGGGCGCAAAATATAGCCGCTCTGGAAATCGATCATTGCATTCCTCGCGCGCGAGTTTGGCGTCTGCCTGGCGTATTAGTTAAAGGCGCGCCAGAAGCAGATTTGTTGTTAATGGTTGGCGCTTTCGCATCAAACTTGGGGTCATACAAAAGCGCAAGCGCTTGGCGATAGCGATTGACTGCGGCTACTGGGACGCAGAATACGTTTGAAGAGTTCTTGTCGACGTTACGCTCGATTTTGCTAATGACGGCAACCGCAAAGCCTGGGGGGTAAACGCCATCAATCCCGGAGGTCAGCAAAATATCGCCCACCTCTAGGTCGCTAGCTACCGGTAAATAGCGCAGCTCCAAGGGGTTGCCGCGCCCAGCCCCGAAAACGGCGGCACGTAAGCCGTTGCGAGCCACCTGTACTGGGACTGCAAAATCACGGTCCTCCAGCAAGGAAACCTCAGCCGAGCGCTCATAAAGGCGAACTACCTGCCCCAAGATGCCAGAGTCATTGGCAATTGGGTTGCCAAGCTTGAGTCCGTCATCGCTGCCGCGATTAATCACGATGCGCTGAGAGATGGGATTGGGTGGATTAAACAGAATTTCAACTGGCAATGTTTTAAATGGCACTTGCTTTTGCAAGGCCATGAGCTCGCGCAAGTTTTGGTTTTCCACCATCAGAAATTCAGATTGGTTTGCTAGCAATGAAAGCTCAGCTTGACGCACTTTCATTACTTGGTTTTCTTGATCAAGAGTTGCTCTTGTCGTGAAGTATTCTGAGGTTGCCTCAAATGCATTACGTGGCGCTATCATGGCGTATTCAAGTGGACGCAAAATCCAATTGACGTTGTTGCGGATGGGATCGAGTGCTTTGAAACGAAAATCGATCAGCATCAGAGCGATGCTGATCGACAGACAGACAATCAGTTTAAGTAAGGCCGGAATGCCCTGTCTGAAAAGTGGTGGAGCGCTATGTTGCAATTCCCTGATCGACGTGTATGTCGCTTACTCGTGCGAGAACACTCCGCCTAACTTATCCATGCGCTCGAGTGCGATCCCGCAACCACGAGCCACGCAAGTTAAAGGATCTTCAGCAACATGAATTGGCAAGCCAGTTTCTTCCAATAAAAGACGGTCTAGGTCGCGCAATAAGGCGCCACCACCCGTTAGCATCATGCCCCGCTCGGCAATGTCAGACGCCAACTCAGGTGGAATCTGCTCGAGAGCCGCTTTAACTGCAGTCACGATTTGATTCAGTGGGTCTGTTAATGCCTCAAGAATTTCATTGCTAGTAACAGTGAAACTCCGTGGAATACCTTCGGAAAGATTGCGACCTTTTACTTCCATCTCGCGCACTTCAGCGCCAGGGAAAGCGGAACCAATTGTCTTCTTAATCAACTCAGCAGTTTGTTCGCCAATCAACATGCCGTAATTGCGACGGATGTAATTTGTAATAGCTTCATCAAACTTGTCGCCGCCAACACGAACGGAGCCTTTGTAAACCATACCGCCCAATGACATCATGCCAACTTCAGTTGTGCCACCACCGATGTCGACAACCATTGAACCAGCTGCTTCGGAAACTGGCAAGCCAGAACCAATTGCGGCAGCCATCGGTTCTTCAATTAAAAATACTTGTGATGCACCAGCACCTAAGGCAGACTCACGAATCGCACGACGTTCAACTTGAGTAGATCCACAAGGAACGCAAATGATGATGCGTGGGCTTGGCTTTAATAGTTTACTTTCGTGCACAAGCTTAATAAATTGCTTGAGCATTTGTTCGGTAATCGTGAAGTCGGCAATCACACCATCTTTCATTGGGCGAATTGCCTCAATATTTCCCGGAACTCGTCCTAACATCGCTTTTGCTTCTTTGCCGACGGCCAAAATGGTCTTTTTGCCGTTTGGACCGCCTTCTTGTCGAATTGCCACAACAGAGGGTTCATCAAGGACAATACCCCGCTCACGCATATAAATTAAGGTGTTTGCGGTTCCTAGGTCGATGGCTAGGTCATTGGAAAAGTAGTTGCGGAAAAAACCAAACATGATGTAGTGGGAAAATAGAAAGTGTTAATAAAAAAATATATAGGAATGATACTCTAGCGACCTATGAAACTTGATGATGTCCAGCGCATTGCGCACCTTTCTAGGCTTGAGTTAAATCAGGCAGAAGCTGAGGCAGTTTTGCCTCAATTGCAGGCCATTTTTTCCTTGGTTGAGGAGATGCAGGCTGTCGACACAACGGGCCTTGAGCCTTTAGCTCACCCTATCCTCTTTTTGCGTGATTTGACCCAACCAATGAGAGTTGACCAAGTTACCGAGTCGGACCATCGCGCTGAAAACATGCAGTCAGCCCCTGCGCAGCAGGATGGCTATTTCCTAGTTCCGAGGGTGATCGAATGAGTTGGCATAACACCTCTATCGCCTTAATGGCAAAAGCGCTTGCCGCAAAAGAGGTCTCCAGTGCTGAGCTGACCCAGTACTTTTTGGACCGTATTGAGGCTGGAAAACAGTGGAATGCCTATCTTGATGTGAATGCTCACTTAAGCTTAGAGCAAGCAAATAAAGCAGATCAGCTAATTTCATCAGGAAAGTTCGGAAAGTTAACGGGTATCCCCATTGCCCACAAGGATGTCTTTGTAACGCGGGGCTGGAAGTCGACTGCGGCATCCAAAATATTGTCTGAATATCAAAGTCCTTTTGATGCCACAGTAGTTGCTAATCTGGGAATTCCAGATGAACACAATCCCCATGGTGCTGGAATGGTTTGTTTGGGTAAAACCAATATGGATGAGTTCGCCATGGGCTCCTCTAATGAAAACTCTGCTTTTGGACCGGTTTTAAATCCTTGGAATGTCGCTCACGTAGCAGGTGGGTCATCCGGCGGTTCAGCTGCAGCGGTAGCAGCTGGCTTGGCGCCGATTGCTACCGGAACGGATACCGGCGGCTCCATACGTCAGCCAGCAGCATTTTGTGGATTAACTGGCATTAAGCCTAGTTATGGGCGCGTTTCCCGTTACGGCATGATTGCCTACGCCTCTTCACTCGATCAAGCGGGGCCCATGGGTAAGACGGCTGAAGATTGCTCGCTTCTCTTGTCGGCGATGTCTTCACATGATCCGCGTGACTCCACTTCTTTGGCTGATTCAGGAGAGGACTATGGTCGTTACCTGAATCAAGCTTGGAAAGAAGGCAACACAAATCCTGCAAAACCATTGGAAGGTTTGCGTGTTGGCTTACCAAAAGAATTCTTTGCCGAAGGTTTAGCAAGTGATGTTGCTAAATCCGTTAATGAAGCTGCCAAGCTTTTAGAGAGCTTGGGTGCGACATTAGTTGAAGTGAGTTTGCCTAAAACCAAGTTATCTATTCCGGTGTATTACGTATTAGCGCCAGCAGAAGCATCTAGTAATTTGAGTCGCTTTGATGGTGTGCGTTACGGATACCGCGCCAATGAATATCGTGATCTTAATGATATGTATGCGAAATCACGCACCGAAGGTTTTGGTGCAGAAGTGAAGCGCCGCATCATGATTGGCACCTACGTTCTATGTCATGGCTATTACGATGCCTACTATCTGCAAGCGCAAAAGATACGTCGTATTATTGCTGCGGATTTTCAGGCGGCGTTTAAGCAGTGCGATGTCATCTTAGGCCCTGTAGCCCCTGATGTGGCCTGGCGTTTGGGTGAGAAGTCAAAAGATCCAGTGCAAATGTATTTAGAGGATATTTACACCCTGTCTACTAACTTAGCAGGCTTGCCAGCTATGAGCGTTCCTTGTGGATTTAATGCAAGCAATCTACCTATTGGTATGCAGCTTATCGGTAATTACTTTTCGGAAGCGCGCTTGTTGCAAGTGGCTCATCAATATCAGCAAGCCAGTGATTGGCATTTGCGCCCAGCAAGTGAGGTGGCATGATGCAATGGGAAGTCGTTATTGGTCTAGAGACCCACGCACAATTACAAACGCAGTCTAAGATTTTTAGTGGCGCAAGCACACGTTTTGGTGCGCAGCCAAATACTCAAGCATGTGCAGTCGATCTGGCTTTACCTGGAGTATTGCCAGTATTGAATCGTCAAGCAGTAGAGCATGCCATTCGTTTTGGTTTGGCGGTGAATGCAAAGATTTCTCCAGCAAGTATTTTTGCGCGCAAGAATTACTTCTATCCTGATTTGCCAAAGGGCTATCAAATTAGCCAGATGGAGATCCCGGTAGTAGTCGGCGGTCAAGTAGAAATCCTAGTTGGCGATGAGGTGAAGGTGGTTGAACTCACTCGCGCCCATATGGAAGAGGATGCTGGTAAATCAGTTCACGAAGAAGGCTTCATTGGTCCCCATGGCGAACCGTCTAGTGGCATAGACTTAAACCGCGCCGGCACACCACTCCTCGAGATTGTGACCGAGCCAGTCATGCGTAGTGCGGCCGAAGCGGTAGCCTATGCCAAGGCCTTACATAGCCTGGTGGTTTGGTTGGGGGTTTGTGACGGCAATATGCAAGAAGGCTCTTTCCGCTGTGATGCAAACGTATCCGTTCGCCCCAAAGGCCAGGTTGAATTTGGTACTCGTTGCGAAATCAAAAACTTGAATTCTTTCCGCTTTCTGGAAGAGGCCATTCAGTATGAAGTGCGCCGCCAAATTGAATTGATCGAAGACGGGGGCACTGTCGTTCAAGAAACCCGCTTATACGATCCTGATCGCGGTGAAACACGCAGCATGCGCAGCAAAGAAGATGCGAACGACTACCGCTACTTCCCCGATCCTGACTTGTTGCCAGTGGTAATAGACGATGCATGGATTGCGGATGTGCGCAGCAAGATGCCGGCACTGCCTGCACAATTGCGTGAGCAATGGCAAAGCGAATTTGGTTTGAGCGCATACGATGCGCAGTTGCTCACTCAAGATCGTGATACTGCAAAAGTATTTGAAGAGTTGTTGGCCATTGTTGGCAAGCCTTTGGCTAAAGCAGCCGCTAATTTAATTGCTGGTGAGTTTGCTTCATCCTTAAACCGTGCAGGTATTGCAACGGCAGATGCACCACTACAGGCTGGGCATTTGGCGCCCTTGTTGACTCGCGTCGCAGACGGCACCATCTCCAATAAGATTGCCAAGGATATCTTTGCGATTCTGTGGGAAGAAGCTATTGCAGGCAAGGCCATCAGCACGGTTGATCAAGTCATTGATGCCAAAGGCTTGAAACAAATTAGTGATAGCGGTGCTATTGAAGCCATCATCGATCAAGTATTGGCCGCCAACCAGAAGTCTGCTGAAGAGTTTCGCTCTGGTAAAGAGAAGGCTTTTAATGCCCTAGTCGGTCAGATCATGAAGGCCTCACAAGGCAAGGCTAATCCTGGCCAGGTGAATGAGCTCTTGCGTAAAAAACTTGGCTAACTAAGTCTATAAAACAAGTAAATAAAAAAGTCATTAGAGAAAGAAATTCATGAGTGCAATCGATCCAAAACAAGCTGAGCAAGAAGAATTGGTTGCCGAGTGGTTACGGGTAACCCCAGGTTTTTTCGAGCGCTATGCCGATCTCTTAAATGAGATTCGTATTAAGCACCCACATGAAGATCGCGCGATCTCTTTGCAAGAGCGTCAGATGACGGTGTTGCGTACACAAAATCAAGAACTCAATCGTCGCTTAAGTGAGATGTTGCACTTTGGTAGTCGTAACGATAAAACCCAACAAAGTTTAGTTGCTTGGTTATTGCGCCTGATGAAGGCAAATAATAAGTCTGATGTAGAGGCGGCAATTACCTCTGGTCTTGCTGAAGTGTTTGAAGTGGAGTCTGCGCAATTGCTTGCTCCTAATTCTGCTTTTGGCCCTTGGGTGGATACACCCCTATGTGGCTCAGCAAAAGAGTTGGCTGCCGCTAGCGTGGCACTATTAGCTAGCCAAACAACCATCGATCCAGAATGGCAAAGTATGGTGGCTATTGGCCTGCCTTTGGGTAAGAGTATTGGCTCCACTCAATCGCCGGCGGTGTTATTGCTAGCAAGTAGAGATGAGTCACGTTTTACTGCTGATATGGGCGCTTTCTATTTGCGTCAGATCGCCGAACTCACTGCTGCAGCTTTGGATCGTATCCAGGCTTATGAAATTAAAGGCGACTGAACTTCATCCCCTCATGCAAGAGTATTTGCATGAGTTGCATGTGTTGCGTCAACTCTCGCCGCATACACTCAAAGCATATGGCATGGATCTCAGCGACCTCCAAAATTTTGCACTTGAAGACTCCATTGAATTATTAAAAGTCAGCAATGGTCATGTACGTCGTTGGGCCGGACGCTTGCATTCCAAAGGCAAATCTGCGAGAAGTATTGCAAGGGCGCTGTCAGCATGGCGCGGTTGGTATGACTGGCTTACTGAGAAAGATGCGAGGCGTGATGCGCGTGCAGGCAAGGTCACCAGCAATCTGATTGCCAATCCGGTGGATGATGTGAAGGCGCCCAAGCGATTGAAGTCCTTGCCTAAGGCGCTATCCGTTGAGCAAGCGCTGGCCCTCGTAAATCAAGCCGTCAAAGAAGCTGAAGAAAAGAAAGATTTGGAGTCGATCCGCGATGCGGCGATTATTGATTTACTGTATTCCTCAGGCTTGCGTCTATCGGAGCTTCTCGGCATTGATGTGATGCAAAGCAAAGATCGCCAGCATGAATCTGCTGGCTGGTTAGATTGGGATGCTGCCGAGGTAACGGTTTTAGGTAAGGGCGGTAAACGACGTTCAGTACCGGTTGGTGTACCAGCGATGAAGTCGCTTACTGCATGGCGAGAGCTGCGTGATGCTGGTAGCTATGCCGAAGAATCAATGGCCCTGTTTTTATCAACCACAGGCAAGCGACTATCGCCACGCACTGTGCAAGCAAGATTACGCACTTTAGCGATGCGTGCTGGTTTACCAACCCATGTGCACCCCCATATGATGCGGCACAGTTTTGCAAGTCATGTACTGCAATCCTCGCAAGATTTACGTGCAGTACAGGAGATGTTGGGGCATGCCAGCATCGCTAGTACCCAGATTTATACGTCCTTAGATTTTCAGCACCTAGCTCAGGCATACGATAAAGCGCATCCGCGCGCAAAGGCTGGCAAAGACTAAGGAACTCGGTAAGATAGAAGGTTTCCCACTTTGGGAATTGTTAGCTTTTAGATTTTGATTGGATCATCCATGGCATTAATTCCGGTAACGATTTTGACAGGCTTCTTGGGAAGCGGAAAAACTACTTTGCTTAAACACATTCTCACTGAGGAGCATGGTAAAAAAATTGCGGTGATCGAGAATGAATTCGGCGAAGAAAACATTGATAACGATATCTTGGTGCAAGACAACCAAGAGAACATTGTGCAAATGAGTAATGGCTGCATTTGCTGCACCATTCGCGGCGATCTTGTTGAAGCGCTCAATGCATTATGGGAACAGCGCAAAGATAAAAAGATTAGTTTTGATCGTGTGGTAATTGAAACCACGGGCGTAGCTAATCCTGGCCCTGTAGCCCAGACATTCTTTATGGATGATGATGTTGCAGACCATTATGTTTTGGATGCCGTGGTTACTCTAGTAGATGCCAAACATGGTCAGCAGCAACTCAACGAGCACGAAGAAGCGCAGCGTCAGGTTGGCTTTGCAGATCAAATCTTTATTACCAAAACAGATTTGGTCGGCTCTGCTGAGGTGGATGCCTTGCGCAATCGCTTAATGCATATGAACCCAAGGGCGCCTATTGCTGGCATTTCTAAAGGCGTGGTGTCTTTAAATGCAGTCTTGGATCTGAAGGGCTTCAATCTCAATGCCAAGTTGGATATTGATCCGCACTTCTTGGAGCAGGATGACCACGATCATGCCAATTGCGGTCATGACCACAGCCATGATCATGATCACAGCACGTGTGGCCACGATCATAGTCATGATCACCACCATGGTCACGCAGGCCATACAGATCGTATCCAATCCTTCGTTTTTCGTAGTGATAAACCCTTTGATCACAAAAAGTTGGAGGACTTCCTTGGGGGCATTTTGGAGGTCTTTGGCGAGAAGATGCTGCGCTATAAAGGCGTCCTCTATGTTAAGGGAAGCCCTCGTAAAGTGGTGTTTCAGGGCGTTCATCAGATGATGGGCAGCGATTTAGCTGGTCCATGGGGTGCAGAACCCAAGCAAACCCGCATGGTCTTTATAGGCATCGATTTACCTAAGGACACCCTATTGGCTGGGCTTGAGGGATGTTTGGCTTAGGGAGATTCGGGTACAATCCGCCGCCACGGTCGATATTATGAATATTGAGAAATATTGATTCGAGGGTAATAAAAGTTTGGCAGAATGAGGCAATAATGCTTCAAATCAGGAAAGAATGAGATGACGGTAAAAACAGCAACAAAACCAGCAACTGCTGCAAAAGCAGGAAGCAAGGCTGCGAGCACTAAAGTTGCAAAAGGTGCTCCACTCACTGAGGCAGAACTTCTCAAGATGTCCGACAAGGACTACATGAATGCTGCGCAGTTGGATTTTTTCCGTCAAAAACTGCTTACTCTTAAAGATGACATTTTGAAGAATGCATCCGAGACAACGGAGCATCTGCGTGAAAACATTTTGGTTCCCGATCCTGCTGATCGTGCAACCATCGAAGAAGAGCATGCATTGGAATTACGCACACGCGACCGCGAGCGTAAGCTGCTCAAAAAAGTAGAGCAAGCATTAGCGCGTATTGAGTCTGGTGACTATGGTTGGTGCGAAGAAACAGGCGAGCCAATCGGCCTGAACCGTTTAATTGCAAGGCCTACAGCCAATTTATCTCTTGAAGCTCAAGAGCGTCGCGAACTCCGCCAAAAATTATTTGGCGAATAAATCAGACTTGTAATGACTAAGCATTTGCCAACTCTAAGTGATATCTCACCTTTATTAAAGGCAGAGATTCTTGCCGAAGCGCTACCTTATATTCGCGCTTATCACGGCAAGACTATTGTGATTAAGTATGGTGGAAACGCCATGGTCGAAGAGCGCCTCAAAGAAAGTTTTGCGCGCGACGTGATTTTGTTGAAATTGGTCGGTATGAATCCAGTGGTGGTTCATGGTGGTGGACCACAAATCGATGAAGCCCTCAAGAAAATTGGCAAGACCGGAACCTTTATTCAGGGTATGCGCGTAACCGACGAAGAAACCATGGAAGTTGTGGAGTGGGTTCTCGGTGGCGAAGTACAGCAAGATATTGTGATGTTGATTAACCACTTTGGTGGCCAGGCGGTTGGCTTAACCGGTAAAGATGGCGGCTTGATCCACGCTAAGAAAATGATGATTCCTAGCGACTCAGAGCCAGGAAAAAAAGTAGACATCGGTTTTGTTGGTGAAATTGAAGCTATTAACCCTGCGGTCGTTAAAGCCTTGCAAGATGATGCGTTTATTCCGGTGATCTCTCCAATCGGCTTTAGCGCTGAGGGTCAGGCATACAACATTAATGCAGACTTAGTCGCCGGCAAGATGGCCGAAATTCTCCACGCAGAGAAATTGGTCATGATGACCAATATTCCTGGTGTGATGGATAAGGACGGCAAGCTGTTGACAGACTTAACTGCGCGAGAAATTGATGCACTTTTTGCGGATGGCACTATTTCTGGCGGTATGTTGCCTAAGATTTCTTCTGCACTAGATGCTGCTAAGAGCGGCGTGAATTCAGTGCACATCATCGATGGCCGTATTGAACATTCTTTATTGTTAGAAATTCTGACCGAGCAAGCGTTCGGGACGATGATCCGTTCTAGATAAGTAAATCAGCATGCGCGAACCTACAGAGCCAGCAGATATTAACGACAGCAATGCTGACGCTGGTAAAGCTCGCAAGCGTCCTCGTCCTGGCGAGCGTCGCTTGCAGATTCTGCAAGTGCTTGCGGAGATGTTGCAAAACCCCAAGGGTGAACGCGTTACCACTGCGGCTTTAGCAGCTAAGATCGAGGTCTCAGAAGCAGCCCTGTACCGTCATTTTGCAAGTAAAGCGCAGATGTTTGAAGGCCTCATTTCTTTTATTGAGCAAACGGTTTTTGGATTGATTAATCAAATCAATCAAAAAGAAGAGTCTGGCCTCGCTCAGGCGCGCGGCATTTTGCAAATGCTTTTATTCTTTGCTGAAAAAAATCCTGGTATGACCCGTGTTTTATTGGGCGATGCTTTGTTACAAGAAGATGATCGTTTACAAGAGCGCATTACTCAGGTGCTAGATCGTGTCGAGGCATCTCTTAAGCAGGCTCTGCGTATTGCTCAAACTCAAGGTGGTAACTGGGCAAATCTGGGTCAAGAAGAAGTCAGCATCCGAGCTGCCATGTTGATGAGTTTTGTTTTGGGCCGTTGGCATCGCTTTGCCCGTAGCGGATTTAAGAAGTTGCCGACAGAAGCCTCCGATGTTAGTTTGCGTCTTCTCTTGTCAGAATGAGCGAGCTACACCTTTCTAGAAACACCATTCATTTTGCCGAGCCCCTGCCTTTGCAGAGTGGCGCCATGTTGTCTGGTTATGACTTAGTCATTGAAACCTACGGCAAACTCAACGCTGATAAAAGTAATGCCGTATTGGTTTGTCATGCGCTGAATGCCTCTCATCATGTAGCGGGCCCAAGCCCTGAAGATCCAGAAGATATTGGTTGGTGGGACAACATGATTGGCCCAGGTAAGCCAGTAGACACTAATCACTTCTTTGTAATTGGCGTAAATAATTTGGGTTCCTGCTTTGGTTCGACTGGGCCCATGAGCATTAACCCGGAAACTGGCAAGCCTTATGGCGCAGACTTTCCTGTCGTTACTGTTGAGGATTGGGTAAATACGCAGGCTCGCTTGGCCGATAAGCTGGGTATACGGAAGTTCGCTGCGGTGATGGGCGGTAGTTTAGGTGGTATGCAGGCTTTGGCTTGGGCTATCCAATTTCCGAAGCGCATAGACCATTGCGTAGTGATTGCATCTACACCAAAGCTTAGCGCGCAAAATATTGCATTTAATGAAGTGGCGCGCAATGCTATTTTGTCGGACCCAGATTTTCATGGTGGCAACTATTATGAGCACGGCGTAGTGCCCAAGCGTGGTTTGCGGTTGGCCCGTATGGTTGGCCACATCACGTATTTATCTGACGACGATATGGCAGAAAAATTTGGGCGTGAGTTGCAGCGCCCCAATGGTGAGTCCAACGACTATCGCTTCAGCTTTGATGTTGAGTTTGAGGTTGAGAGCTATTTGCGTCATCAGGGCGATAAGTTTTCAACTTATTTTGATGCCAATACCTATTTGCTTATTACACGAGCCTTGGATTATTTTGATCCTGCTCGTCGCTGCGATGGCAGTTTAAATCGCGCCCTTGCAGAGGTTCAAGCCAAGTTTTTAGTAGTGAGCTTTTCAACGGATTGGCGTTTTCCACCCAATCGCAGTCGCGAAATTGTTCAGTCTTTGTTGAGTAATAAGAGTGAAGTTACTTATGCGGAGATTGATGCGCCACACGGTCACGATGCATTCTTGCTGGACGATGCGCGTTATCACAATTTGGTTAGGGCCTACTTTATGCAAATGCGTGAGGCCAAGCATGACTAATTTTAATAAGCGCGCTGATTTTGCCGCTATAGCCAATTGGATTGCACCTAATACCCAAGTGTTAGATCTTGGCTGTGGTGATGGTAGCTTCCTAGAATTTTTGCAAAAGCAAAAACCAGTTCATACCTATGGTGTTGAGATTGATGATGCACGCGTACTGTCTTGTGTGCAAAAAGGTTTAAATGTCATTCAGCAAGATTTAGAAGGAGGATTGGCTCTTTTTGAAGACAACAGTTTTGATACGGTTGTGCTATCGCAAACATTGCAAACCATTCATCAGACTGAGAAAATTTTGCGTGAAGTAGTGCGCGTAGGCAAAGAGTCTGTTATCTCTTTCCCAAATTTTGGCCACTGGTCGCATCGCCTTGCTGTTGGTTTGGGTCGCATGCCAGTTTCTAAAAGCCTGCCTTATCAGTGGTACAACACTCCAAACGTCCGTGTTCTAACGGTTGCTGACTTCGAAAAGTTGGCTTCAAGCTTGGGCCTCAAGGTGCTCGATCAATGTATCTTGCATGAAGGTCGCCGGGTTACCTTATTGCCAAATCTTTTTGGCAGTCTTGCCTTATTCCGTATCCGTCGCGCCTAGGGTATAAAAACAAAGGTGTTAACTGCAGTCCAATCTTGGATAAAAGACTTTCGGGTTTATCTCGAGTGGCCTTGTTTGCGCATGTTGTTCTTGGGTTTCTCTGCAGGACTGCCTTTGTTGCTTATCTTGGGCACGCTCAGTTTTTGGTTGCGTGAAGCTGGAATAGACCGCAGTACGATTGGTTACTTAACCTGGGTCGGATTAATTTATGCTTTTAAGTGGATGTGGGCGCCGCTGGTAGATCGTGTGCAAATCCCGCTACTAACAAAATTATTTGGCCGCCGCCGTAGTTGGTTGCTCTTTGCCCAAGCACTCATTATTTTGGGTCTAGTCGGCATGTCGACATTGGATCCTAAGCTTGCACTCAATTCGATTGTTTGGTGTGCGCTTTTGGTAGCTTTTGGATCAGCCACTCAAGACATTGCTTTGGATGCATTTCGAATTGAGTCAGCCACTAGCGATCATCAAGCAGCGTTAGCAGCAACCTATCAAACTGGTTATCGACTCGCTCTCATTTGGGCTGGTGCTGGGGTTCTATGGCTTGCTGCTCGTGCTGAAACGGGTAGTGGTTACGATGCCGGCGCATGGCAATTTGCCTATCTTTGTATGGCAGCTTCTATTGGCGTTGGTGTAATGACAACCCTATTAAGCAAAGAGCCCGTGAAGTATGAGTTAGCAAAGGTGCGGACTGCCAAAGCATGGCTCTATCAAACCTTGGTTGAGCCTTTTGCAGAATTTATTACGCGCTATCGTTGGCATGCAGTTCTGATTTTGTCTTTGATAGCCGTCTACCGCATTAGCGATGTGGTGATGGGCATTATGGCCAACCCATTTTATGTAGACATGGGCTACACCAAGGATGAGGTTGCTGCTGTAAGTAAAGTGTTTGGTGTAGTGATGACTTTGGTCGGCGCTTTTGTTGGTGGTGTACTCACACTCCGCTTTGGCGTTCTCCGAATTCTTTTTGTGGGCGCAGTTCTCTCGGCTGTCAGTAACTTATTGTTTGCGTGGCTAGCAACCCAAGGCCATGATTTACATGGTTTGATTTGGGTGATTTCTGCTGATAACTTAAGTTCGGGTATTGCTAGCGCCGCCTTCATTGCTTTCTTGTCATCGCTGACCAACATTCGCTACTCAGCCACTCAGTACGCTTTGTTTAGTTCGATGATGCTGCTCTTGCCCAAATGGTTGGCAGGGTTCTCGGGCGTGTTTGTCGATCACTTTGGGTATCAAGCATTCTTTTATGGCACTGCCATCATTGGCGCCCCAGTCTTAATCTTGATTTGGGTAACAATGCATTTCAAGATTGTGCAGATCCAAAAAGAAGAGTAGCAAGCAAGAAAAGAGGAGTAATACACCCCGACTTATTGCTTAAAGCTTCCAGTCATAGTCCACGGTGAGTGGCGCATGATCTGAAAATTTTTCATCTTTATAGACAGTCGTCTTCTTAGCGGTGGCGGCAATGCCAGGGGTGGTGATGTGATAGTCAATGCGCCACCCAACATTCTTTGCATAGGCTTGGCCTCGATTACTCCACCAGGTGTAGCAAGTTTCGGTTGCTTCTGGTTCAAGTTGTCGATACACATCCACATAGCCTACTTTGTTAAAAAGATTGCTTAGCCATGCGCGCTCTTCAGGCAAGAAACCAGAATTTTTAAGATTGCCCTTCCAGTTTTTCAGATCAATTTCTTGGTGGGCAATATTGACGTCTCCGCACAGGACGATTTCCCGACCTGATTTTTTAAGGGAAATAAGATGGGGTAGAAAGCTGTCTAGGTAGCGGTATTTGGCCTCTTGGCGCTCATCAGAGCTAGAGCCTGATGGCATGTAAACGGAAATGACTGATAAGCCTTTAAAGCGGGCCTCAACGTAGCGCCCCTCAGCATCGAACTCGTCGTTGCCATAGCCGTACAAGACCTCATCGGGTTTATGGGGGGTATAGATGCCGCAGCCACTATAGCCCTTCTTTTCGGCGTGATGGAAAAAGCCATGCATACCGTCTGGATTAAGGATGGCATCTTCTAGGTCATCGCGCTGAGCCTTGAGCTCTTGCATACATATGAAGTCAGCTTTTTGCTTTACAGCCCATGGCAAAAAGCCTTTTTTGACTGCAGAACGTATACCGTTGAGGTTAGCGGAAATGATGCGTAACATGTAGGCCTATGAGCTCAAATAATTCAAATCAAGATAACTTTATTCGTTTTGCCTTGGAGGCAAAGGTTTTGTCCTTCGGGGAGTTTAAAACTAAAGCGGGAAGACTCTCTCCTTATTTCTTTAATGCCGGTGAATTTAATGATGGTGCTCGCTTGAGTGCCTTGGGCCGTTATTACGCCAAAGCCCTGCAAGAATCCAATCTTCAATTCGATATGCTTTATGGGCCTGCTTACAAAGGAATCACACTTGCGGCGGCAACTGCCATTGCCTTGGCTGACAGCGGTATCAATGTGCCCTATGTGTACAACCGCAAAGAGGCAAAAGATCATGGTGAGGGCGGAGTTCTGGTTGGCGCTCCTGTTAAGGGGCGAGTCGTGATTATTGACGATGTGATTTCAGCTGGAACCTCTGTAAGAGAGTCTGTAGATCTCATTCGTAAAGCAGGGGCAGAGCCTGCTGCAGTATTGATTGCTTTAGATCGTATGGAGCGCTCTGGCAATGCGGTAGATATTGGCGATAAGTCTGCTGTGCAAGCAGTAGAGCAAGAGTTTGGATTGCCCGTGATTTCGATTGCTAACCTGGCTGGCTTGATGTCATTCTTGACCGCATCAAGTGACACTCAATTAACCAATTATTTACCCGCAGTAAAAGCTTATCGCGAGAAGTACGGCATCTAAGAGCGCTCTCTCTTAGATTTCGGTTTCACCTTCAAAAACAGTCACTGCTGGACCAGTCATGATGACGGGTTGAGCAACGCCATCAACGGTTCCAGCCCAGGTAATTTGTAGGTCTCCACCACGAGTATGTACTTTTACTGGCGAATCTAATAGACCCCTGCGGATGCCAGAAACAACGGCTGCACAAGCACCGGTGCCGCAGGCTAAGGTTTCCCCTGCGCCACGCTCAAACACGCGTAATTTAATTTCATTGCGGTTGATGACTTGCAGGTAACCCGCATTTACTTTATTTGGGAAAGCCGCAAACTGTTCAATTTCAGGCCCCTCTTCTAAAACAGGCGCACTATCAACATCACCAACCACTTGCACTGCATGTGGATTGCCCATCGATAGAACGCCAACCAAAGTATCGTGTGTAGCAGGGTGATTTAAGGGTAGTGCATACAGTGTTTCTTGAAACTCTTGAACACTTGCCAGCCCATTTGCGTTAAAGGGAATGTGGCTGTGTTCAAAAATAGGCGCACCCATGTCCACCTCTACTTGCCCATCTGGGTGGGACTTGAGGGTGAGAACAGTGTGCGCCACTTCTACGCGTAAAGGGTTCTTGCTGGAAAGACCTTGATCCAATACAAAACGTACAAAGCAACGAGAGCCATTGCCGCATTGCTCCACTTCGCCACCGTCAGCATTAAAAATGCGATATCGAAAGTCAGCATCTGGGCGCGTTGCCTTTTCAACTAGCAGAATTTGATCTGCACCAATACCAAATTGACGATGAGCTAAGGCTTGCCATTGCTCGCGTGTAATACCGCTGAGATCTTGCTCAATTCCGTTGAGCACAATGAAATCATTCCCAGCACCATGCATTTTGGTGAAGCGCAACTTGCGTATTGAATTGCTGGTATTGATGCTCAAAATATTTCCATTTAATCGTAAAGGCTGGGTTCGCCTGCGGGTCTGTGTTTAAAGCGTTTATGTACCCAATAGTACTCTGCTGGTCTTTCGCGAACAAGCTCTTCGATATATTGATTTAAGCGAGCAGTATCCTTTTCAACATCATCGCTAGGAAAGTTTGGCAATGGCTCGCTGATATTGCAGGTGTATCCCTTGCGGTCTTTATTCAAGGTGGTGGTCATAAGACATACCTCTGCGCCACTGAGCCTTGCTAGGCGGGATACGGAAGTAATGGTGTTGGTTTGGATGCCAAAGAAGGGCACAAAAACTGAATCACGGGGTCCTAAGTCAATATCGGGCGCAATAAAAATAAAGTTACCTGTTTGAATTTCGCGAATGAGATCTCGCAAGCGACTTTGCCTTTCAATGGATTTTCCACCAAAACGATTGCGCCACTCAATCATCTTTTGATTGAAGAAAGGATTCTTCATATTTTGATATAGACCAGCACCACGTGGCCAGTCATGTTGATTGGCCAAAACTGACAGCGCCATGAAGCCACCCTCAAGCCCAACAAAGTGAGGATTAATCAGAAGGCGGGGCTTGCGATCTCCGAGGGTGATAGCGGATTTGATGGTGACAATGTCTGTAATTTGTTTGCCGCTGCCTAACCAGATTCGACTTCTCTCTAGTACGCTACGACCAAATAATTTCCAATGTTCAATTGCCAGATCGTCAATTTCTTTTTTGGAGAGATTGGGAAAGCACAGGCGTAAATTGGTTTTTACTACATGGGTGCGACCATTTGGAATATGGGCTGCAAGCCAGCCTAGGCCATAACCTACATAGACCGTAATGGTGTATGGTAAAAAGGCAAAGAGCCGCAGAAGACTCAGCGCTAAGAAATTGAAGAGGTTTTGTAACCAGGTCATTTCAAAAATGATAACGAATTTATTTAATTGCTCGGAGGCAATTCTGCACCGGCTGGATGCTTGTAGCGGTTATAAGACCAAATGAATTGTTCTGGTGCGACGAGCACCGCGTTTTCAATTGCAATATTTAATTCTGCAGCAGCAGTGTCAGCATCTTCTGAAAGCGACGCAAGACGAGTTGCCTGCATTAACCAGCCTTGACCAAGCCCTTTACGCTTGGCAGTAAACATGATTACTGGCGTGTTGTTGCGATTGGCAAGACGAGCTGGTAATGGCGTTGTGTAAGCGGGACGACCAAAGAATGGCACCCATACGCCCTCACCGCCGCTGGGTACCTGATCTGGAAGAATGCCGATTGCCTCGCCTTTGCTAAGTGCTCTAGTCATTTGACGCACACCATTCAGATTGGTCGGTACGAAATGCATATTCGGATAGGCGCGACCTTCTTCTACTACCTCATTGAGCCATTCTTGGCGTGAGGGCCTATAAAGAATGGTTGCGGGAAAATGTTGAGCTAGTACGCGCGGAATAATTTCAAAGCCACCGAGATGGGGAGTAAGCATTACCAAGCCATGTCCTTCGCCGATTGCCGTTTCAACGACATCCCAGTTTTGTACCTCAACCAAGTTAAGCGCCTTTGCGGGGTTGCGCCAAATCCACAGGCTATCTGAAAAAAGCATTCCAGAGGCTCTGATAGCTTCCCACAGCTTGAATGGCAAACCCCGAGCATGAACTACAGCTTCGTATTGAGGGCGAAAAAGTGAGCGATATTGTTTTGAGCCAATGTATGCCAGCATGCCTAAAAAGGCCCCAATTGTCTGTACTGGCGCAAGGGGAAGCACAGCAATCAGATTCAGGCAGAGCTTGAGAAGAAGTTTTCGCACCCCTCAATGATATTCAATGCCGCTCTAAGTGTGTGGATTTCAGTTTGATTTGGTGAATTAGCCACTTTTCGGATAGAATCCTTCCATCGCTGAGTTAAGACAACTTGCAGAGCGATTCATAAATTCTGCTAAAGCGTCGCCGTTGTAGTTCCAGGCACGTGAGTTGTCCCAAGATCGTGTTAATTAACAAAGGAATATGCAATGGCAAATGATTACTTCTTTACCTCAGAATCGGTTTCTGAAGGTCACCCCGATAAAGTAGCAGACCAAATCTCTGATTCGATTCTTGATGCCATCTTGGCTCAAGATCCAACTGCACGTGTAGCGGCAGAAACGTTGTGCAATACCGGCTTAGTTGTTTTAGCTGGTGAAATTACTACTAACGCTAACGTGGATTACATCCAAGTTGCACGCAATACCTTGCGTGAAATCGGTTACGACAACACCGCCTATGGTATCGACTACAAAGGTTGTGCAGTATTGGTTGCTTACGACAAGCAAAGTCCTGATATCGCCCAAGGCGTTGATAAGGCGCATGACGATGGTTTAGATCAAGGCGCTGGCGACCAAGGTCTGATGTTTGGTTACGCTTGTGATGAGACTGCGGAATTGATGCCTTTACCAATCCACTTGTCACATCGCTTGGTGGAGCGTCAATCACAATTGCGTCGCGATGGTCGTTTGAACTGGTTGCGTCCTGATGCGAAGTCACAAGTGACCTTGCGTTATGCAGATGGCAAACCTGACTCTATTGATACTGTTGTGCTCTCCACTCAGCATGACGAAGATATTTCTCTCGAGAAATTGCGCGAAGCAGTGATTGAAGAAATTATCAAACCAGTGCTTCCTAAGCATTTGATCAAAGGCGCAATTAACTTCTTAGTGAACCCAACGGGGCGTTTCGTTATCGGCGGCCCACAAGGCGATTGCGGTTTAACTGGTCGCAAAATTATTGTGGATACCTATGGTGGTGCTGCTCCTCATGGCGGCGGTGCTTTCTCTGGTAAAGATCCATCTAAGGTTGATCGTTCTGCTGCATACGCTGGTCGTTATGTTGCAAAGAACGTGGTTGCTGCTGGTTTGGCAAGCAAGTGCTTGATTCAGATTTCTTATGCGATTGGCGTGGCAAAACCCACTTCAGTAATGGTGAGTACTTTTGGCACAGGCAAGATTTCCGATGAGAAGATTGCTCAATTGGTTTCTGAGCATTTTGACTTGCGTCCAAAAGGCATTGTGAAGATGTTGAATCTCTTGCGTCCAATTTATAAGAAGACCGCTGCTTATGGCCACTTCGGTCGTGAGGAGCCAGAATTTACTTGGGAGCAAACTGACAAGGCGGCTGCATTACGTGCCGCAGCAGGTCTATAAGTAGGAAATACGCAGTTTGTAGATGTATTGAGGCGAAATATGCCGTAATTGTTTACAATTACGGCATACCTTCAAGGAGCGTTGCAAGGAATGCTGTGACCCAGCACTTCCCCAGGCTTGAAGGGAGTGGGCTCCAAGGAAATCTCTGGAGTTTGCTAATTGCAACCGCGCTCGCTAACCCATGGTTCAACGGCTAGCGAGTTTCCACTCCAGCATTGGATCGTATTTAGCTGGAGCATTAATGAATACCGTTTCTGATTTAAACAACTTTGTAGCAACTCGTTGCGCAATTGCCGACATTTCTTTGGCTGACTTTGGTCGTAAAGAAATTGCGATTGCTGAAACTGAGATGCCTGGATTGATCGCCATTCGCGATGAATTTGCCGCACAACAGCCATTGCGTGGTGCACGCATTACAGGCTCTTTGCACATGACCATCCAAACTGCAGTATTGATCGAGACGCTAGAAGCCCTCGGCGCTGAAGTTCAGTGGGCCTCTTGTAATATTTTTTCCACACAAGACCATGCTGCTGCCGCCATTGCTGCAAACGGTACGCCAGTATTTGCGATTAAAGGCGAAACCCTTGAGCAGTATTGGGACTTTACGCATCGCATTTTTGAGTGGGCCGATGGTGGTTACACCAATATGATTTTGGATGATGGTGGCGATGCTACTTTGTTATTGCACCTCGGTGCCCGCGCGGAAAAAGATCAAGCTTGCTTGAATCACCCAACTAGCGAAGAAGAAACCATTTTGTTTGCCGCTATTAAGAAAAAATTAGCACAAGATCCAACTTGGTATTCAACACGCCTCGAAAAAGTAAAAGGCGTTACAGAAGAAACCACTACTGGTGTTCATCGCTTGTATCAAATGTTTGCTAGAGGCGATCTGAAGTTCCCCGCAATTAACGTAAACGACTCTGTAACCAAGAGTAAGTTCGATAACCTTTATGGTTGCCGTGAGTCTTTGGTGGATGCGATCAAGCGTGCTACTGACGTAATGGTGGCGGGCAAGGTTGCTGTGGTTTGTGGTTACGGCGATGTGGGCAAAGGTTCGGCTCAGGCATTGCGCGCTTTATCTGCTCAAGTTTGGGTGACTGAAGTGGATCCAATCTGCGCATTGCAAGCTGCGATGGAAGGCTACCGTGTTGTCACCATGGATTACGCTGCTGATAAAGCAGACATTTTTGTTTCTGCAACTGGCAACTACCACGTGATCACACATGACCACATGGTTAAGATGAAGAACCAAGCCATCGTTTGTAACATTGGTCACTTTGACAATGAGATCGATGTTGCAGGTATTGAAAAATACAAGTGGGAAGAAATCAAGCCGCAAGTTGATCATGTGATTTTCCCAGCTGCCAATGGCAAGCCTGAAAAGCGCATCATCATTTTGGCTAAAGGTCGTTTGGTCAACCTAGGTTGCGGCACAGGCCATCCCTCTTATGTAATGAGCTCCTCATTTGCAAACCAAGTGATTGCGCAGATTGAATTGTGGAATGCAGTAGGTACAGACAAATATCCAATCGGTGTTTACACATTGCCTAAGCATTTGGATGAGAAGGTTGCACGCTTACAGCTCAAGACTCTCAATGCGGAGTTAACTGTGTTGTCAGATCAGCAGGCTGCATATATTGGCGTAACAAAGGAAGGCCCATACAAGGCTGACCACTATCGTTATTAATCCAATCACATAGAAACCTAGGTCCAAAATCATGGAATTAAGCGTCGAATTCTTTCCTCCAAAAACACCTGAAGGTGAGACCAAGTTGCATCTGGTACGCGAGCGTTTTTCAGAAGCACTCAAGCCAGCGTTTTATTCCGTTACCTTTGGTGCCGGTGGTTCTACTCAGTCTGGCACATTAAAAGTGGTGAGTGACATTCATGCTGCTGGTGCAGCAGTTGCTCCTCATTTGTCTTGTGTTGGTAGTTCGCGTGAAAGTGTGCGTGAGATGCTCAAGCAATACCAAGCTTTAGGCGTGAAGCGAATTGTGGCTTTGCGCGGAGACTTGCCATCTGGCATGGGTCAGTATGGCGAGTTTCATCATGCCAATGAATTGGTGGAATTTATTCGTGCAGAGACTGGTGATTGGTTTCACATTGATGTGGCTGCATACCCAGAGACGCATCCACAGGCAAAGTCGCCTGCGAGTGACGTTGATTTCTTTGTACAAAAGATGAAGGCGGGCGCAAACTCTGCAGTCACTCAGTATTTCTATAACAGCGATGCTTACTTCCGTTTCGTTGATGAGGCTTATGATTTAGGTGTCACACAGCCCATCATTGCCGGCATTATGCCGATTACGAATAGCAGTCAGTTGCTGCGATTCTCGGATGCCTGCGGTGCAGAGATTCCGCGCTGGATTCGTTTGCGTCTTCAGTCCTATGGCGACGATATTGCCTCTATCCGTGCATTTGGTGAAGAGGTTGTAACAGATCTTTGTGATCAGCTATTAACCGCTGGCGCGCCTGGAATTCATTTTTACTCACTCAATCAGGCCGATGCCGTTTTGGCGATTGCTGATAATTTAGACTTAACGAAGTAAGCCTGACTCCGTCAGGAGCATATCGAGTGGCTCATCATGAGTCTGGGCTGACCACTGGCCATCATTTAGTTGCTGCCAATCAAAACCAATCCCAACGCAAACAAGCTTGGGATTTTTCTTTCTGAGATCGGCTAAGGTGCGATCAAAATATCCGCCACCATAGCCTAAGCGCCAGTAATGTTTTTTGTCACCCACTTTTGAACTAGACCATCCCACGCAAGGAATGAGGATTAGGTCAGGGATGATTTGCGGCCTTGCAGAATTATTGGGATCAGGTTCTAGTACGCCATGTTTGCTTGGAAGCAATTGGTCACCTTGGCGCCACTCAAAGAAATCGAGGTGTTTGTCTGACCGCGCAAAGGGTAGTGCGAGGGTTCTATTGGGGGTTTTTTTAGCCCAGGCCAGTAAGGTAGACCGTAAATCAACTTCGTCTTGAATGGGCCAATACAGAGCAATAGATTGCCAGGAATTGCCTTGTTCAGATAACAATTGATTTAAGTGATCTATGAGATCAGCCTGAATTTGAGCGTAGCCATTCCCAGCAGCAAATTCTTTGCGTTGTTTTAATAAATCTTGGCGAAGAGTTTTTGGTGAATTACCGTGCATATCGACCATTATCAGGCGAAAATTAAAGGATATAGTAATCAAGTATTGCAGGGCTGGAGCCTTGCAAACAAAGATAGGATTAGATCGTAAGAATGAAGTCGGCAACACTAAACTGTAAATACCTTCAATTGGCCAAAATTCTGGTTTTGGGCCTTGCTTTGGGGATGTCTAATAGCTTTGCAGAAAAGCTAAAAAAGCCCACCCTGCCTAAGTCGTATGAAAGCAAAGTTGCTCCTGCTGAAATTACTGACACCGATCGCATGTTTATCGATTTGCGCGAAGCTGCCAAAAAGAATGATGTCTTTCGCACCCAGCAGCTTTCATCGAATTTAGCCAACTACCCATTTGATGATTACGTAACCTATTTTCATATTAAGCCGCAATTATTTGATAGCGCTGGCGGTGTGCGTAACGATTACAGTGCTGATGCGCAGGTAGTTGCATTTTTAAATCAATATCAAGGTACAGCTTTAGCTGATCGTATGCGCAATGATTGGCTGCTCGTTTTAGGCAAGCGTAAGGACTGGGCGCGCTTTGATGCTGAGTATGCCAAGTTTGTGCTAGATGATGACACGCAAGTGAAGTGTTATTCCTTGCTATCCAAGTTATCGCAGGGCGAGAATCCAACTAAGCTTGCGATCGATTCACGCTTAGTCTTGTTGGATCCAAGTTACTTTGGACAAGCTTGTCAGGAGTTGGTGCCTTCCTTAGTTGCTGCTGGGGGTATGTCTCCCAGTGAAGCAAAAGCAATTGGTCGTGCTGCAAGCGAAAAAGGTTATGACACCATGGCTCGTCGACTTGGTGGTGAAGATCCAATTGCCGATATTGTTAAAGCAGCCAAGTCTGATCCAGTTAAAGCTTATCGTGATTTTTCTCAAAGTGCATCACGCTATAGCAAAGAGAATCAAGCTGTTGCTTGGGGTGTGATTGGACAATTTTTGGCTAAAAAATTAGACCCAAATGCAGACGATGCATATCGTCTGCAGCAAGAGCTTGGATATAACGAGCTGCTGTCGGTTGAATCACAAGAGTGGAAAGTGCGCGCAGGCTTACGTGCTAAAGACTGGACTCTCGTTAAAAATGCAATTGATGGCATGAACCCTGCTGTTCGCAGTAAAGATCCTGCATGGACCTATTGGTATGGCCGTGCATTAAAAGCTGAGGGTCAAGAAGCTAAAGCCAAAGATAGTTTTGAATTGATTACGGATCAATATAACTTTTATGGGCAACTTGCACGTGAAGAGCTTGGCAAATCTAATCATGCCCCACCTAAAACCAAAGTGACTGAGCAAGAGATTGATGCGATGGCAAGCCGTAAGGGCTTTATTCGGGGTGAGCGTTTATACGCCATGAATCTTCGCTTCGAAGGCAATCGCGAGTGGAATTGGGAATTGCGTAACATGACTGACAAGCAGTTGTTGGCCGCCGCAGAGTATGCAAAACGCATTAATTTGTATGACCGTGTTGTCAATACAGCAGATCGCACAAAGCAAGAGCATGACTTTAGCTTGCGCTACCCAACTCCATACAAAGAAGAGCTGTCTCCAATTGCGCGCCAAATTGATTTAAACCTCGCATGGGCCTATGGTTTGATTCGTCAGGAGTCACGCTTCATAATGAATGCCGCTTCTTCTGTGGGCGCATCTGGGTTGATGCAGGTAATGCCAAATACGGCAAAGTATGTGGCCAAAAAAATTGGGATGACCAATTACACCAATGACAAGTTGAGCGACACCAATACTAATTTGACCTTGGGTAGTAATTATTTAAATATGGTGCTGATTGATCTTGACGGCTCTTGGGTTTTAGCTTCCGCAGCCTATAACGCTGGACCATCGAGATCAAAGGCTTGGCGTGAAAAGTTGTCTGGCCCAACCGAGGGCGCTATTTTTGCCGAAACAATTCCGTTTACAGAAACACGGGTTTATGTGAAGAATGTACTTTCTAATGCAAATTACTATTCATCAGTGATGAATGGTCAAACACAATCTCTAAAACAGCGCTTAGGGGTTATTACACCGAAGGCTGCAACTCAATCTGAGCTTCCATAAACTACCAATGAAGGCGCTAAGCAAAGAAAGCATTTTTTATGAAATATGACATTCTTCTGATCGGTGGCAATGGATTTGTGGGGCGTGTGATTGCTGCGCAACTTCAGTTAGCGGGTTATTCGGTATTGCTGCCTACTAGCCACCTATCTACTGCACGAGAATTGCGGATGTTGCCAAAGGTGCATATTGAAGAGGCGGAGATTCATGATTTCGATGAGTTGCAGAATCTATGTGGGCGCATAAAGTCAAATGGTGCTGTGATTAATTTGGTTGGGGTGCTGCACGATAAACCTGCCAAGCCTTATGGCAAAGTGTTTAAGGCTGCTCATGTAGATTTGCCAAAAAATATTATTACGGCAATGCAGATGCATGGCTTAAAGCGTTACCTACATATGAGTGCCTTAGGTGCTGATTCACAAGGGCCATCGATGTATCAACGCAGCAAAGGTGATGGTGAGGCCGCTGTAAAAGCAAGCAATTTAGATTGGACCATCTTTAGGCCATCAGTTATCTTTGGTGCACAAGATCAGTTTATTAACTTGTTTTCTAAGTTGACAAAGTTATTTCCAGCGATGCCATTAGCAAATCATCAGGCGCAGTTTCAGCCGGTGAGTGTGGATGATGTTGCATCCGCTTTTGTGAAATCACTATCAATGCCGCAAACAATTCATCAATCGTATGATTTGGTGGGTCCAACGGTTTACACCATGAAAGAGATTGTTGAGCTCGCTTCACGTAAGGCCAATACCTCTTGTGTCATCATTCCGGTGCCCGCCTTTGTAGGCTATTTACAAGCACTGGCATTTGAATTTCTTCCAGGCCCAACGCTGATGTCGCGTGACAATATTGCCTCCATGCAGCTGCCCAACACATTGCCAGAAAATGGTGTTGATGCGCTGACAGAAGTCTTCAAAGTGAGTCGCCGTAGCCTAGAGGGCATGCAGTAATGAAAATCTACGCAGTGGGCGGCGCCATCAGGGATACCCTCATGGGTTTACCTGTGCACGACATTGACTATGTTGTGGTGGGCTCCAGCGTAGAAGAGATGGTTGCTAAGGGCTATCGCCCCGTAGGCAAAGATTTCCCAGTATTTTTGCATCCAGAGACGCAAGCTGAATATGCGCTTGCTCGCACTGAGCGTAAGACTGGCCAAGGCTATAAAGGCTTTCATTTTTATGCTGATCCATCAGTCACTTTGGAGCAAGATTTAGAGCGCCGTGATTTAACGATTAATGCAATGGCGCAAGAAGTGGGTGCCGATGGAAAGCAATTCGGACCAATTATTGATCCTTATAACGGCCAAGAAGATTTGGCTGCCAAAGTATTTCGTCATGTGTCTGATGCATTTGCAGAAGATCCTCTGCGCCTGTTGCGCATCGCCCGTTTTGCCGCACGTTTCCCAGAATTTACCGTAGCAGATGAAACGCTTAATGCTTTAAAAGCGATTGTTCAGTCAGGTGAGTTAAGCGCATTATCAGCAGAGCGCATTTGGCAAGAATTGGCTAGAGGCTTAGTTGCGCAGAAGCCAATGCATCTGTTTCAGGTGTTGCTAAACACTGGCGCAGCTAAATCTCTCTTGCCCTCTACGTTAGTTACTAAGTTATCTGAGGAAGCCTTTCGCGAAGAGTTGATTGCGCATTTTTCATTAACGGGAAATAGCCTAGAGGAACGCTGCGCAATTGCTTTGATGGATTTGCCTGCAAGTGAAATTCGTTCATGGGCTGATTGTGTGCGGATGCCAATCGAGGTGCGTGATTTCTCTGAAATATTTAGCGATCTGATGGCCTTGATAAAAAAGTATCAAAAGACCTCCTATCAAGCTGTAGACGTTTTGGCTTGGTTTAACCGTGCTGATGTTTGGCGTAAACCTGATCGCACACAAGCAATTTTGCATCTTGCTGAAAAGTTGGCTTTCCCGGTTGCAGCTTTAATCCATGCAATACGAAATGCGCAAGCATTTAATACTGCAGAAATTATTGCCGGTGTCGCAGCAGAGGACCGCTCAAATGGCGAGCGAATTGGCAGTGCGTTTGAATCCGCAAGATTGGCTGCAATTACTGCAGCGCTAAATTCTTAACATAATTTTCTAGAGCCTATTTCTGCCGCGTAGGCCTGGCAGATCTTCAAGAGTATGGCCTGGCATCAAACTGTCTAATTTCTTAGTAAATGCAAAAGCCTTAAAGAGCTCACCCATCTCCGCCTCGGACAATAACTTTTGCAATGAGTTGGAGATCGGAAGAAATGTTTCTGGATCACTTGGATCGCCAATCTCTAGAGCAATATCTCCAATTCCTGCATCAAGTAAGTATGCAGCCTGATTCGTAAGATAAACATCATCCACATTTTCAGATAGCACACTGCGAGCAATCTGTGACCACTCAACATGCGTTGTTAAGTCACAGAGACCAGGAAGATAAAAAGGGTCTTGAATGGCATGATGGCGATGGTGTGCCATCAAGGTGCCCCCAAGTCTTTGAGGGTGGTAGTACTCACTTTCAGGAAAACCATAATCAAATGTGAGAAACAGGCCAATATCTAAATTTTTGGCAATTTGTTGCATCCAGGCATTTGCTGGTGAGTGCAACTCAGTGACATAGCCTTCTGAGAAATTGCCACTGAGAAGGCTCTCAGGGAGTAACTTTTGCTCTACTGGTGCCCCAGCTTTCCAGGAGAGCGTGTCACTTTCAAATGTAACGCCGTACCAATACCAAAAGCCATCTTTAAAAATAATGGCATCACAAGGAATAGCATCGATTACTTCGTTGGCCAGAATGATGCCCTTGAAATTTTCAGGCAACTCAGATAGCCAGCGACATTGGGTCTTGAGGTTGAGCTGTTGAACGGTCGCGTTAACTCTCTTTTGTTGGCGTTGAGCTAAGTCTGGTGAAATTTCAATAATGTCGTAGTGATCTAAATGAAACCCTAGATCGTGTAGTCGAGTCAGAATGGATGCGGCTAATTTGCCAGTGCCTGCGCCAAATTCCAAAATCTGAGTGGGAAGCCCCTTTTGTTTGAGTCCCTCGAGAACGGGTAGCAGGGTGGAGCAAATGGCAGCCCCAAATAGGGGGCTTAATTCAGGGGCGGTCGTGAAATCACCACCAGCTCCTAGTTTGTGAGCCCCGGCGCTGTAATAACCCATGCCGGGCTCATAGAGCGCCATTTCCATATAGCGAGAAAAGGGCAGCCAGCCCTGTTGGGAGGCGATCTGAGAGGCTATTTTGGCCTTTAGAAGCGCACTATGCTCCGTTTCAAGGCTGGTCAAGGTAATATCCATAGCTCGCTAGTCTAAGAGAATTTAATTGAACCCCAGTTCAACGCCCCCATCCCAGCAAAGAAAAGCAGTTTTAGTGACTGGCGCTGCCAAGCGCCTGGGTCAAGAAATTGCCTTGCAGTTTGCCCGTCAGGGTTGGGACGTCGCTGTTCATTATGGGCGATCCGGCCAAGAAGCCACCCAAACTGTGGAAAAAATTCAGGAATTGGGGGTTATGGCTCAGGCTTTTCAGGCGGATTTGGCTGATGAGTACGCCACTCAAAAGCTTTTCCTGGATGTGAGTAACGTATTTCCTCGTTTAGATTGTTTGGTGAATAGCGCCTCTATCTTTGAGTACGATCGCGCAAACTCAAATACACCTGTAAGTGGAAAAAGCTTGCAGGATCATATGCAAGTCAATTTAGCCGCGCCTATTTTGTTAGCTCAGCTGATGTTTGAGTATCAAAAAAGCAAGCCAACTAAAGCGGGCGAAATGTCGGAAGTCATCCCAGCAGTAATCCAATTGCTTGATCAAAAATTGATTAACCCCAATCCAGATTATTTGTCCTACACATTATCTAAGGCGGCACTTCTTTCTTCCGTTGAATTATTGGCGATGGATTTTGCGCCTTACCTGCGGGTTGTTGGATTGGCCCCTGGAATTTCGTTGCCCTCCGGTGATCAAACTATCGAAGGGTTTTCTAAAGCACATCAAATGACGCCACTAGGCAGATCTTCAACCCCTGCAGACATTGCCAAAGCGGCCGTATTTTTGGCTGACTCGAGCGCTATTACTGGAACCACTTTATATGTAGATGGTGGTCAGCATTTATTGCCTTCATCACGTGATGTGATGTTCAAAACCAATTAAGTAATTTAAAAAGCAAATATTCATGCACGCAATTCTTTCTCATCCCGCCTTGGTTGACTGTCGCCGTTTATTTCTCAGGGACTATGAAATCTATATCAACATCGGCGTTCATGATTTTGAGAAAAAAGCAGAGCAGCGCGTTATCCTTAATGTAGATTTATATATTCCGCTATCTATGAACACACCGACTAACGACCAGTTAGAAGAGGTTGTGGATTATGACTTTATGCGTGAGACCATTAAGGCCAGAGCCTCTCAAGGTCACATTCATCTACAAGAAACTTTTTGTGATGACATTGTGACTGCAATGCTACTGCACCCTAAAGTCTTGGCTGCACGTGTCAGTACTGCTAAACCGGATGTTTACCCAGACTGCCACTCAGTAGGTGTTGAGGTGTTTCGTATTAAGGTGTCTTAAAAAGCCATTGGAAAAGAATGCTTATGGGCGATATTCGTAAGGTTGTCTTCGAAGAAAACAAGTTGGAGAAAAAACTCTGTCGCTTGGTAGGGCAAGCTATTGGCGACTTCGGCATGATTGAAGACGGCGATAAAGTCATGGTGTGTTTATCTGGAGGTAAGGATAGCTATGCCATGCTCGATATTTTGATGAAGCTGCGTGAGCGTGCGCCCATAAACTTTGAAATCATTGCAGTGAATTTAGATCAGAAGCAGCCTAATTTCCCCACTGAAATTTTGCCCAATTATTTAAAGAGCTTAGGTATTCAGTATCACATCGAAGAGCAAGATACTTACAGCATTGTGAAGCGCGTTATTCCAGAAGGCAAAACTACCTGTGGATTATGTTCGCGCCTGCGTCGCGGAATTTTGTATCGCGTTGCAGATGAGTTAGGTGCAACAAAGATTGCTTTGGGTCATCACCGTGATGACATTTTAGAAACCTTGATGCTCAATATGTTTTATGCGGGCAAACTTAAAGGCATGCCGCCTAAGTTGCGTTCAGATGATGGCAAACACATTGTGATTCGTCCTTTGGCTTATGTGCCTGAGAAACTGCTTGAGCGCTATGCGGCAGATATGAATTTCCCCATCATTCCATGTGATTTGTGTGGCAGTCAGCCCAATCTCCAGCGCCAGGTCATGAAAGAAATGCTACGCGAGTGGGAAAAAAAGCATCCAGGAAGAGTTGAGAACGTATTTCGCTCGATGCATCACATCGTCCCATCACATTTAATGGATGGCGAGGCCTTTGATTTCAAAAATCTGGAGATTTCCACTGAACTCTCTGGAATTGCTGCAAGATCTGCTGGTGATAGGGCAATCGATGAGGCTGATCTAGACGAATTAGCCTGTGGAACCATGATTCAGGGGACTTATAATCCCCCTTTATGAATATCGTCATATTGGCTGCTGGGCAAGGAAAGCGGATGAAATCCGCTCTGCCCAAGGTTCTGCAAACTTTGGCAGGCAAGCCCCTGCTTCAACACGTTCTCAATACTGCTCTTTCACTGCAAGATAAGAAGGCTAAATCTGGCCCTGTTGTAGTGGTTGGCCATGGTGCAGCGGATGTCAAGGCATTCCTAGTGAATGCAAGCGCAGAGGATTCCAGATTTAGCAAAGTAGTGACTGCCCTCCAGGCAGAGCAAAAAGGAACGGGTCATGCTCTTTTGCAGGCTTTGCCGAAATTAGATACTCAAGAGCCAACATTAGTTTTGTATGGGGATGTCCCCCTTACTAGCCAAAAGACCTTGGCTAAATTAGTCAAGTTGGCTGATGGTGTGCGTGGTCAAGATAGTGCCCTTGCGCTCCTCACGCAAAACCTTGCCAATCCAACTGGATATGGTCGCATTGTCCGTGATGCTGATGGCGCCGTGAAAGAGATTGTTGAAGAGAAAGATGCAACACCTGCACAAAATGCAATTCAAGAAATCAACACTGGAATCATGGTGTTGCCAACGAACGCATTAAAGAAATGGTTAAAGGCTTTGCGTGCAAGTAATGCGCAAGGCGAGTACTACTTAACGGATGTCATCGCTATGGCCGTCAGAGACGGTGTGCCAATCCGCACAACACAAGCGGATGACGAGTTTGAGACGGTTGGCGTTAACAGTCGTTATCAACTCGCGGCGCTAGAAAGAGTGCATCAGCAGAATATTGCCAGCCAATTAATGGCTGCCGGGGTGTCCCTTGCGGATCCTGCGCGTATTGATGTGCGCGGCACATTGGAGTGCGGTACAGATGTGTCAATTGACGTGGGCTGTGTCTTTGAAGGATGCGTTACTTTAGATGCGGGCACAAAGATTGGCCCTTATTGCCTGATTCGCAATAGCGTGATTGGTAAAGGTGTTTCAATTCAGGCATATAGCCATATTGATGGCGCAAAAGTAGGCAATCAATCAGTGATTGGGCCTTATGCTCGTTTGCGTCCTGGCGCAGATTTATCTAACGATGTGCATATTGGCAACTTTGTAGAAGTGAAGAACAGCAAAATTGCTGCTAATAGCAAAGCCAATCACTTAGCTTATGTTGGCGATTCCATTGTTGGATCAAGAGTGAATATTGGTGCTGGCACCATCACTTGTAACTACGATGGCGTGAATAAACACCAGACCATTATTGAAGACGATGTATTTATTGGCTCAGATACTCAGCTGGTTGCGCCTGTGCGTGTCGGTCGTGGCGCCACATTGGGTGCTGGAACAACGCTCACTAAAGATGCTCCAGCAAATCAATTAACTGTATCCAGAGCAAAACAAATTTCATTGCAGTGGCAACGCCCTGTGAAGCAAGAAAAGAAAACGCTAGCCAAAAAAACATCCACAAAAAAAGTAGCAGCTAAAAAAGTGGCTACAAAGAAGATAGCTATAAAGAAGGCGGCAATAAAAAAGGTAGCCAAAAAGGCAGTGAAGACAACTGCAAAGGGTAAAAAATAATGTGCGGCATTGTTGGCGCAGCTTCTCATAAAAATATTGTTGAAGTTTTGGTGGAAGGCTTGCGTCGCCTAGAGTATCGCGGGTATGACTCTTGTGGCTTTGCAGTAATTAATAGCGATGATGCCAAGCATCCAATAGAGCGCGCTCGTACCACTGCACGAGTTTCCGAGTTAGGCGAACAGGGCAAAGACTTTTGTGGCACTTTGGGAATTGCTCACACTCGTTGGGCTACTCACGGCAAGCCAGATACGCAAAATGCGCATCCCCATATTTCTGGTGGCCTTATCGCAGTAGTTCATAACGGCATTATTGAAAACTACGAAACTCTTCGTGCCGAATTAAAAGTTGCTGGCTATGAATTTACCTCTGAAACGGATACTGAAGTCATCGCACATTTAGTGCATCAACAATATGTAGCTAGTGGTCAAAATGACATCGCGGCATCCGTGAGAGCTGTACTCCCTAAATTACATGGTGCATACGCTATCGGTGTAATAGCTCAAGATAATCCAGTCACCCTGGTGGGTGCACGGGTTGGATCGCCATTGGTGGTGGCCATTGGCGATCATGAGCACTTCTTGGCATCTGATGCGTTGGCTTTAGCAGGGCGCGCACACTCCATGCTCTATTTGGAGGAAGGAGATGTTGCTGTCCTTAAGGCGGATGGTGTTGAGGTCATTGATCAGGCGGGCAAGTTTGTTCAAAGAGAATTGAAACCTATGCCAGCTCAAGCTGACTCGGTTGATTTAGGCCCTTATCAGCACTACATGCAAAAAGAAATTTTTGAACAGCCAAGGGCGATTGGTGATACGTTAGCCAATATCGCTGAATTTGGCCCCAACTTGTTCAATGCCAACCCTAAAGACTGGAATGCATTTGATCAAATTTTGATCTTGGCCTGCGGCACAAGTTACTACTCTGCTTGCGTTGCTAAATATTGGCTGGAAGATATTGCTGGTATTCCGACGCAAGTTGAAATTGCAAGCGAATATCGTTATCGCACCACTGTGCCTAATCCTAAAACCTTAATTGTTGTTGTGTCGCAGTCTGGTGAAACGGCTGATACCTTGGCTGCATTACGACATGCAAAGAGCTTGGGTCACCAATACACTTTGGCCATCTGCAATGTTGCAAGTAGCGCCATGGTTCGTGAAACCGATTGGCACTTCTTAACTAAAGCAGGTGCTGAAATTGGTGTGGCCTCCACTAAAGCATTTACTACGCAGCTTTTAGCGCTATACCTTTTGGCGATCTCATTGGCAAAACGCGCCGGTAGACTCTCTGCTGAAGGAGAAAAAGAGCTCCTACGTGAGTTGCGTCACCTTCCAAAAGCGCTTCATGCGGTTCTGGCTCTTGAACCACAAATCATGGCTTGGAGCGATGCGTTTGCGAGGTGTGAGAACGCGCTCTTCTTAGGTCGCGGCATGCATTACCCGATTGCACTTGAAGGCGCATTAAAACTCAAAGAGATTTCTTATATTCATGCTGAAGCTTATCCAGCTGGTGAGTTAAAGCATGGGCCGCTGGCTTTGGTGACAGATAAGATGCCCGTTGTGACTGTTGCACCTAATGATGTACTGTTAGAAAAACTGAAATCGAATATGCAAGAAGTCAAGGCTCGCGGTGGCAAGCTTTATGTTTTTGCTGATCAAGATACCCACATCTCAAATAGTGAAGGCATTAACGTCATCAAACTTCCCGAGCACTATGGCAATCTCTCGCCTATTCTGCATGTGGTTCCTCTGCAACTATTGGCGTATCACACTGCTTGTGCTCGTGGCACTGACGTAGATAAACCTAGAAATTTAGCAAAGAGTGTCACGGTCGAGTAAATTTTTGCCGGTTTGACATTGAGCTAAAGTTGTGTACAAAATTCAGTAGAAAAATCAGGGCTTTACGAAGCCCTGATTGCATTTTTGTGTTCAAATAACTCTTGTTAAAGAGGATATTTGTTGTAACCCATGTTTCTGTCGATTGCCCAGTTTTCACGTTTGAATTTTCTCTCGCTCGTTTGTGCGGGAGTTCTTTCGGCGTGTGCAGTTGGTCCAGACTTTAAACAACCCGAGGCCCCTAAGACTTCGTCTTATACAGAAACAGCTTTATCTAAGAAGTTGACTACTGCTCCTGGTGTACCTGGCGGTAGTGATCAGGAGTTTGTAGAGGGCGCTGATATCGAGGCGCAATGGTGGGAGCTATACAAGTCCCCCGAGCTTGATGCGCTGATTAAAAAAGCGCTTGAGCAGAATCCTAACTTAGGCGCTGCCGATGCTGCATTGCGTGCAGCGCAAGAAAATGTCAATGCACAAATTGGCGGTCAGTATTTTCCAGCGATTGGCGTTGGCGCAAACGCATTAAGACAAAAACAGCCATCGGCTGTGTATGGCATGAATTATGGTACAGATACTTACAACCTATATAACGCAACAGTCAACGTTACCTATAAGTTAGATGTGTTTGGTGGAGCACGTAGAGCGGTTGAAGGTGCACGTGCACAAGCAGAGGTTGCGCAGTTTCAATTGGAGGGAGCCTACCTTTCTTTAACGGCAAATGTGGTGACTAGCGCCGTAAGAGAGGCGGCGCTGCGTGCACAGATGCAAGCTACAGAAGAAATTTTAAAAGCGCAAACGAATCTTGCCGAAGTAACCGAGAAGCAATTGATCATTGGCACGGTATCTAAGGTAGACGTTACATCCCAGCGCACATTAGTTTCAAGTTCTCAAGTAGATTTATTTAACTACGAACGAAATCTTGCGTTTGCACGTAATCAACTCGCAGTTCTGGTGGGTGAAATTCCGAGCAATGCCAATATTGCCAAGTTTGATTTAGCAAATTTACATTTGCCTGAGAAGTTGCCTTTATCAGTACCCTCCAGCCTCGTGCGTCAACGTCCTGATGTGCGTGCAGCGGAGGCGCAGTTAAAAGCGCAGAACGCTTTTGTTGGTGTTGCAACGGCGAACTTATTGCCTCAATTTAATATCACCGGTTCGATTGGCGCCGCCTCTTTGACCTCAAACGGTTTATTTGGTCCTAATTCTGCTTTATGGACCTTGGGTGGGGGCATCTTGCAACCCCTATTCCAGGGTGGTGCTTTATTGGCGCAACGTCGTGGTGCGATCGCAAACTATGAACAAGCGGCTTTTCAATATCAGGCAACTGTCTTGAATGCATTTCAAGAGGTGGCGAATGCCTTGCGCGCACTCGAGACAGGTGCGCAAGCGCTCAAAGCGGCATCGGATGCAGAACGCTATGCCTATGAAACTCTAGATTTAGTGCAGCAGCAATATAAGTTGGGTACAGCAAGTTATTTGGCGGTGCTCTATTACCAAAATCAGTATCAACAAGCCAAAGTGAAATCAGTTGCCGCACAAGCAACGCGTTTCTCAGATACGGCAGCTTTATTTGCAGCATTGGGTGGCGGCTGGTGGAATCGTGAAGGCCCTGCTTTTAAGTCAAAAGACATAGCGAACAAAGATCAAAATGAAACTTCTGGAAATAATTAAGAACAAGCTCATTGCCTTAGTTCTTGCCCTGTGGGCATGGATGCAGCGCAAAGCGATTGAATGGAAATTGCGCGATAGAGCGATTGCTCTGTGGGAAAAGGCAAAAGCATTTTGGGCGCGCATGGGTCAAAAATGGCGTGGCACTAAAGTTCACGCAAAGTTAATGGCGATGGAACCATTACAACGTCGCATGACTATCATGCTTTGCGGCGTATTTTTATTATTAGGCTTGATCTTTGCTTTTAATCAACTCAAGACATTCATGATTAAGCATTTCATTGCAGGAATGGGCTTGCCTCCTGCAACAGTATCAACCATGGTGATCACTACTACAGAGTGGCAGCCGAAGTTAACCAGCGTTGGGAATGTGCGCGCCTTTAGGGGTGTTGAGCTCAGTACTGAACTGGGCGGCTTAGTTCAGACTGTGCCAGTTAAGTCGGGTCAGGATGTAAAAGAAGGTGATTTGCTAATTAAATTAAATGATGCCTCTGATGTTGCCCAATTGAATTCTTTGAAGGCGATGGCTGATTTAGCTAAAGTGATTAATGAACGTGATAGACAGCAACTGGCTATTCAGGCAATTAGTAAGAATGTGTTTGATACGAGTGCTGCTGATGCTAAATCGAAGCAGGCCCAGGTAGAGCAGCAGACTGCATTGGTAGCTAAGAAAAATCTGAAGGCACCATTTAGTGGGCGCATTGGCATTGTGGCTATTAACCCCGGCCAGTATGTAAATCCTGGCGACAAGTTATTAACATTACAAACCTTGGACCCTATTTTTGTGGATTTCAATTTGCCACAAAATAATGCCGAGCAAATTCAGGTCGGACAAGAGGTGGTGGTGACAACCGATGCATTTAAGGATGCAAGCTTCACAGGAAAAATTACAGCGGTTAGTCCAAAAGTAGATACCAATACCCGCAACATTCAGGTTGAGGCTCAGCTTGCCAATCCCGATAAGAAAATTTTGCCAGGCATGTTTGCTAATGTGAATATTAAGCTTGGTGATCAGGTCAAATATTTAACGCTTCCACAAACAGCGGTTACTTACAATCCTTACGGATCTACAGTCTTTATTGCTAAACCAACTGGTAAAAAAGACAAGCAAGGCAATCCTGCTCTTGAAGCGCAGCAGGTCTTTGTGACTACTGGATCCACCCGTGGCGATCAGGTGGCGATTCTCAAGGGTGTTGATGAGGGTGCGACGGTTGTTACGAGTGGGCAGTTGAAGTTAAAGAATGGCACGCCACTCATTATTAACAACAAGGTGCAGCCAGCAAACTCACCAGATCCGAAGCCGCAGGAATAAATAGCAGATGAATTGGACTGACATATTCATCCGTAGGCCAGTGCTCTCCATGGTGGTGAGCGCTTTGGTATTGATTTTTGGCTTAAAGGCGATAGGTTCATTGCCGGTGAATCAATATCCACAAACGCAAAATGCGATTGTGACAATCACGACTGCTTACTATGGCGCAGATCCTGAAACGATTGCTGGTTTTATTACTCAACCCTTAGAGGCATCGGTTGCTCAGGCACAGGGTATTGATTACTTATCATCAACCAGCGTTAGCGGAGTCTCGACAATTATTGCAACGCTCAAGCTGAACTATGACGCAAATGCAGCGTTAACTCAGATACAGACTCAAATTAGTGCGGTAAAGAATCAGTTGCCACCTCAGGCGCAGCAACCGATTTTGACAGTGCAGGTGGGTCAATCTACCGCTGCGATGTATATGGGCTTTTATAGCGATGAAATCCCTAACAATGCCATCACTGATTATTTGTTGCGCGTTGTAAAGCCAAAACTAGACTCCGTTGAGGGTGTGCAAAACGCTGAAATTACTGGCGGCCGTAAGTTTGCATTGCGCGCATGGTTAGACCGCGAGAAGATGGCTGGTCTTGGTGTGGGTGCGGATGATGTTTATAGCGCTATGTCTGCAAATAATTATTTGTCGGCCGTTGGTAGCACCAAGGGCGATATGGTATCGGTTGACTTGGTTGCTGGAACTGATTTGCATACGCTAGATGAGTTCCGAAAACTGGTCATTAAAAAAGATGGCGTGAATATTGTTTACTTGGATCAAGTAGCCACGGTTACTTTGGGATCTGAGGACTACAACACCAACGTTGCTTTCAGTGGCAAGCGCTCTGTATTTATTGCCATTAAAGTCGCTCCCCAAGCGAACCTATTGGATGTTGCCCAACGCGTCAGAGACGTTGTTCCTGACATTCAAAAGCAATTACCAATCGGCATGACTGGCAAGATTGTGTATGACTCAACCAAATTTATTACTAGCTCTATTGATGAGGTGGTGTCTACTTTGCTAGAAGCTCTGGTTATTGTGACGGTAGTGATTTACCTATTCTTAGGTAGTGCGCGTGCTGTTGCTGTACCCGTGATTGCAATGCCTTTGTCATTGATTGGAACCTTTTTCTTAATGCAGGTTTTAGGTTATTCGATTAACTTACTTACTCTCTTGGCGCTAGTGCTAGCAATTGGATTGGTGGTAGATGATGCCATCATCGTCGTAGAAAACGTTGATCGCCACATGAAGGAAGGCAAGTCTCCGCTTGAGGCGTCTTTAATTGCTGCCCGTGAACTAGGCGGCCCAATTCTGGCGATGACAGTAGTGTTGATTGCAGTGTATATCCCTATTGGATTCCAGGGTGGGTTAACAGGCGCACTGTTTACAGAATTTGCGTTTACTTTGGCTAGTGCGGTAGCAGTTTCTGGGTTGATTGCATTAACGCTCTCGCCGATGATGTGTTCCCGCATTTTCACTGAAGAGCAAGAGGCCTCTTCATTTGTGCAGAAGATTGATCGCATTTTTGATAAGGTCCATCACAGTTATCAAAGCACCCTACGAGATTTGTTGAGCACGTGGCAAGTCATCATCGTGATGGGTGTCATTTTGTTGGGTGGGGTTGCTTATTTATATGCAACGGCACGTGCTGAGTTAGCGCCAACAGAAGACCAAGGCATTGTCTTGATGCAGGCCTCTGGGCCTCCAAACAGCACAGTGACACAAATGCAAACTTATGCGGATCAAATCTACGCGATTGCTGCCGCAGAACCAGAATACGAACAGGCATTCCAGATCACGAGTCCTACTTCTAGTTTTGGCGGTATCTTGTTAAAAGACTGGGGCGAGCGCAGTCGCAATGCAACCAAGTTTCAAGAAGATATGCAGCAGAAGTGGAACAGTATTGCTGGTGCGCGTGTTGCAGCCTTCCAGTTTCCTGCCTTACCAGGTGCCCAAGGCTTGCCGGTGCAGGTTGTTATTAATACAACAGAACCATATGCTCAGTTAAATGAAGTATCGCAGGCGGTACTAGACAAAGCGCGCCGTAGCGGCAATTTCTTCTTCGTAGACTCTGATTTGAAGATTGATAAGCCGCAAGATGTATTAGAAATCGATCGTGAAAAAGTTGCGGCATTGGGTATGACCCAGCAACAAGTGGGTGCAGCATTATCTGCAGCATTAGGCGGTGGTTATGTGAACTATTTCTCAGTGGCGGGACGCTCTTACAGAGTAATTCCACAGGTGAAACAGGTTGATCGTTTGAACCCAGATCAAATCTTGGACTATTACATTCGCACCCCAAGTGGTGCAATGGTTCAAGCACGTACCATTGCAACGATTAAGCAAAGAGTGGTTCCACAATCTATTAATCACTTTCAGCAATTGAATTCCGCAACCATTTCTGGTGTGAGTACACCATTTATTTCCCAGGCGGATTTATTGGAGTTCATGCGCCAGACCTTGAAGGAAGTTGCGCCGAATGGTTACAGCATGGACTATGCTGGTCCATCACGTCAGTTTATGGCCGAGTCAGGTGGATTCTTGGTCACCATGTTCTTTGCGATCTTGATTGTGTTCTTGGTGCTGGCTGCCCAGTTTGAAAGCTTCCGTGATCCAATCGTGATTTTGGTTTCTGTACCTCTTGCCTTGTTTGGCGCTTTGATTTTTATTAACTTGGGCTTCACGACTCTGAACGTTTACACCCAAGTTGGCCTAGTAACGCTAATGGGCCTCATTAGTAAGCACGGTATCTTGATTGTGGAATTTGCCAATGAACTTCAAGAGGCTGGACGAAGTAAGCTTGATGCCATTGTTGAGGCAAGTAGCGTTCGTCTACGCCCAATTTTGATGACTACTGCTGCAATGGTTCTGGGCGTATTGCCTTTAGTAATCGCTTCGGGAGCGGGTGCTGCTGGGCGTAAATCTATGGGCATTGTGATCTTTACGGGCCTGTCGATAGGTACATTGTTCACGCTTTTTGTAGTACCAGCGATGTACTTATTGATTGGCGCCGATCATCACGCTAAGAAATTTAAGCAGGAGTAGAGATTAAAAGCAGGGTGACTACTTGACGATGTTGAGTTCTTTTTCAGCAATTTCGTTAAAGCAAGTCTCTTCTTCTAGGCGTTTCATCCAAGCATTAATATGCTCAAGGTTTGCACGTTCCCCTGTTTGCTCTGGGAAGGTATTGTGTAACATCATCCATCTACTGACACACAGAGCCAGAACAATATCTCCGGTCTGGAATTGATTGCCGGAGCAATAGTTTTGCTTGGCCAATGTTTGATCTAGTAAGCCTAGCAGTCGATTGGTCTCTTGGTAGGCCTTGGAAATCGCTTGGTAGTTACGTTCGGATTCTGGAGTTCTAGTGAGCCCAAGAAACGCAATGCGCAGCGCAGGCCACATTGTGCCCAATTGCCAATCCATCCATTTTTCAGACTCGTATTGAGTTTTGATATCCCCAGAGAAGCGTCCGGCTTTATCGTATTGATGCGCTAAGTAACGCAGGATGGTATTGGACTCCCAAAGTACCACATCGCTGTCTTCTAGCGTTGGCACTAATCCATTCGGATTGAGTTTTAAAAACTCAGGTGTATTGTTGATTCCAAATTGCAGTCCTGCATCAATTCGCTCAAAATCCTTGCCTTCTTTTAACCCAAGCTCAGCAAGGCACCACAATACTTTTTGAACGTTGATCGAACTTTTACGACCCCATAAACGCATCATAGTATTTTCCTGGGAAGATGACTTGTATTAGCCGGCTTTAGCTTCAGTGAAATCAAGGCCAACAAATTTGCTGCGAGCAAAAATGAGGGGTTCACGATCAGGATAATTTCTTAGGTTAATCACTTTAGCAACAATGATGTTGTGATCGCCACCAACGTGAACACAAACGGTTTCGCATTCGTAATAGGCTACGCAATGATCAATTTGGGTGAGACCGCTAGCCGCTAGTTTATGGTCAATCCCCTTAAATTGCTCAGTCTTCACGGTGGCGAAATGCATCGCCAAATTTTCTTGAGAACGCTCTAAAACATGAATGAGATGTTTCTTGCCAAGCTCAACCCAAGGCATTAGCCGTGAATGTTTTTTAAGGCTCCATAGAATCAGTGGCGGCTCTAGTGAGACGGTGTTGAACGAGCTAATCGTGATTCCATGAGGCTGATTTTCTTCATCCAAACAGGTGATGACAGTGACCCCAGTTGCAAATGAAGCAAAGCCTTTGCGCAGTTCTTGTGAGGTAAATGGGGTCATCAACTTGACTTACTTAGCTTCGGCTTTTGCAGGATCTGCAATCGTTGTGCCAGGAATTGGAATCAAGATTTCATTTTCTTCGGCTTTTACACACTTAAAGCGGTACTCTTTGCCGGCTTTGGAGAGAAAGCTTGCGCCTTCATAAAAATCATCTTTACAGGTCTTGGTGGCGAAATCCATCACATCCTGTGGTGCTGCACTAGAGCTAATGAGGCGCATATTGCCCATAGACATATTGATTTGGGTTGAATAGCATCCTGCAAGCGCTAAGCCAGAAAACGCAGTTAATAGTAGAATTTTTTTCATGGAAACCTCCATAATCAGCAATGCTCGTTAGGATAAACCTATTAAGCAATTGCTGCGGGGAAATACCTCGATCTAAAAGGATGAGACATGTTTAAAGCGCTATTGGTAAAGAAAGACGATCAAGGCTATCGCACAGAATTAGCCCAAGTTGATGAGGCCAGCCTCCCAGAGGGTGATGTACGTGTAAAGGTGCTGTATTCGACTCTTAACTACAAGGATGGTTTGGCTATTACTGGCAAAGGCCCGGTGGTGCGAAGCTTTCCTATGGTGCCTGGCATCGATTTTGCAGGCGAGGTAATAGAAAGTTCCAGCCCTGACTTCAAAACTGGCGACATGGTGCTTTTAAATGGCTGGGGTGTGGGCGAGGGACATTGGGGCGGCTTAGGACAGCAAGCTCGAGTAAGGTCAGATTGGCTCATTCCCTTGCCAAAGGGTTTCACGGCTAAACAAGCATTGGCTATTGGCACTGCAGGCTACACCGCGATGCTTTGTGTCATGGCCCTGCAAAAGCATGGCCTTAAACCAAGTGATGGCGAAGTATTGGTCACCGGTGCTGCTGGAGGTGTGGGTAGCTTTGCGATCACGTTGCTGCACAAATTGGGTTTTACAGTTGTCGCTAGTACTGGTCGTATGGCTGAAGCGGATTATCTAAAAAAATTGGGCGCAACAGAAGTAATCGATCGCGCCACCTTATCTGCTCCTGGAAAACCATTGGCAAAAGAGCGTTGGGCTGCGGTGGTTGATAGCGTGGGTAGCCATACCCTAGCTAATGCTTGCGCCCAGACTAAGAGTGATGGTGCAGTAGCGGCCTGCGGATTAGCTCAAGGAATGGATTTTCCTTCTACTGTAGCCCCATTTATTTTGCGTGGCGTGACGCTGTATGGCATCAATAGCGTCACTGTGCCACGTGCAAAACGAGTTGCTGCTTATGAGCAATTAAGTAAGTTGGTGGATCTAAAAACTTTAGATGAAATCTCTCATGAAATCAGTCTTGAAGAGTCGATTAAATATGCTCAAGAATTAATGGCGGGTAATGTACGCGGACGTTTGATCGTCGATGTAAATAAATAAAGCAAGCGAGATTAAAAGCTCAGTTATGCTGAGGCACTTGGGGTTTACGGCTGGGTAATTGTGCGCATACCTCAAGTTTCTCGATATTAGTTAGATCAGACCAATCAGCAATTTCAGTCAGGGTACGATAGCAGCCACGACAGTAACCGTTTTCAGGATTAATGTCACACCAATTAATGCAAGGCGATGGAACTGTTGTCAAAGCGAACCTAGAAAAAAAGAAAAAATAAAAAGAAATTACGTTAAACCATGAGCACTCAAAACCAAGCAAGTGTTGAAGCTATAGTTCATTATCCCTTAGTAGATGCGCTTCCGGAAGTAGGTAGCAGCATAGAGGTTGCTCCGGGCATTCGTTGGGTCAGAATGCGCCTCCCTTTTGCGTTGGATCACATCAATCTTTGGTTATTGCGCGATGAGATTGATGGCGTATCTGGCTGGACGATTGTGGATTGCGGAATTGCCAACGATGAAACAAAAGCTGCATGGGAGCAGGTATTTGCCACCCAGCTTGATGGCATGCCGGTCTTACGCATCATAGTGACCCACATGCATCCTGATCATGTTGGCTTATCCCAATGGCTGTGCGAAAAGTGGTGTGCCCCTATGTGGATATCCATGACAGATTATTTAACTGCTCAGTGGTTAAGCTGCAAAGAGGGCGGCGCAGCTGTAGGTGCGCGCGCTGGAAGTGGCGGTTCCGCCGATCATTTTCAAAAACATGGTTTAACTGCACCTGAAGATTTGGAAAAAATTCGGGCGCGCTCCAATTACTACAGCAATATGGTTCCCGGTGTACCTCGCCAATACCGTCGGATTGTTGATGGCGAATCTATTTTGATTGGCGGACACACTTGGCAGGTAATGATGGGGTATGGTCATGCGCCAGAACATGCTTCTCTTTTTTGTAAAGAGCTTGGCCTACTGATTTCCGGGGATATGCTCTTGCCTCGGATATCCACAAATGTCAGTGTTTTTGATGCTGACCCAGATGCTGATCCATTGGGTTTGTATTTGGACTCTATTGAAAAATATTTAGCCCTACCTGAGGACACCTTAGTACTTCCATCACATGGCAAACCATTTATTGGAATTAGACCGCGTGTTGCACAACTGAAGGCACATCATGATGAGCGCTTGGTAGATACCTTGGGCGCATGTAAAAAACCGGCACATGCTCGAGAGATTGTGCCGGTTTTGTTTAAACGTGAATTAGATATTCATCAGCTCACATTTGCTATGGGTGAGGCTATTGCTCATCTGAATTACCTACTTCGTCGAGGTAAGTTGCGTCGCCAGCTTTGCGAGGACGGCGTGTTGCGGTTTTCCGCGGTCTAGCGCTAGTTGTCTTAGTTCCAGATTTTTCTTTTGGGGCACTTGCTGAAGTAGCAGCTGTGCCTGCGGCTGAAACAGCATCACCGAATGACTTGAGGGCCATCATGGTGGCATGCTGTACTTCCAAGCCTTGAATGGTGGACTTGAGGATATTGAGGTTCAAATTAAGCCAGTTTTCAACACTTTTAAGGTCCTTGATACGCTTTTCAAGCTCATCCACATCCAAGCCAGGGAAAGCCGAAGCAAAGCCGCTGGCTGCCTTAGAGGCGTCTGCTGTGAATGGGAACTGACCAGCTTGGGCTGCTGCGCCTTGTCCCCACATTGTTCTCAACATATCTAGGCTTTGATTGAATTCTGGAATGGTTTCAAACATAAGGGGCTCCGGGGTAAATGAAAAGTGGCTTTTCCAATAGAATAAGGGATTCTAGAGACTATTCCCGGTTGAGCAATGCAATTTAATGGTTTATCCCAGCCCTATACCCGCGGTCAGGCGCTACCTGATCTGCTAAAGAAGCGCATCCTCATATTAGATGGCGCTATGGGAACCATGATTCAGCAATACAAGCTTACTGAAGCTGACTATCGTGGTTTGCCGGGGAATACCCGTTTTGCCGACCATCCAGGCGATATCAAAGGTAATAATGAGTTGCTAGTGCTGACTCAGCCTCAAATCATCAGCAAGATCCATGAACAGTATTTGGATGCAGGCGCGGACATCATAGAAACTAATACTTTTGGTGCCACCTCAGTTGCCCAAGAAGATTACAAAATGGCCAGCTTAGCGCATGAGATGAATGTAGTCTCAGCAAAATTGGCGCGGGCTGCTTGTGAAAAATATAGCACTCCAGATAAGCCTCGTTTTGCAGCAGGCGCAATTGGGCCAACACCGAAGACAGCCAGCATTTCACCGGATGTAAACGATCCAGGTGCGCGCAATGTGACTTTTGATGCTTTGCGTGCCTCATATCGTGAGCAGATCGAAGGGCTATTTGCAGGAGGCGTAGACTTATTTCTGGTCGAAACTATTTTTGACACTCTCAATGCAAAGGCTGCACTCTTTGCTTTAGATGAATTTTTTGAAGAGACTGGTGAGCGCTTACCGGTAATGATTTCTGGAACAGTAACAGATGCATCAGGACGCATTTTGTCTGGTCAAACGGTTGAAGCTTTCTGGAACAGCTTGCGTCACATAAAGCCCCTCACTTTTGGTTTGAACTGTGCGCTAGGCGCTGCGCTCATGCGCCCCTATATCGCCGAGCTCGCAAGGATTTGTGATGCTGCTGTTTCTTGCTACCCTAATGCAGGCTTGCCCAATCCTATGAGTGATACGGGTTTTGATGAGACGCCAGAAATCACCTCTAGTCTGGTTGATGGTTTTGCAAAAGATGGCCTAGTTAATTTGGTTGGAGGCTGTTGCGGTACAACGCCCGACCATATTCGTGCGATTGCTAATGCTGTTGCAAAACGTAAACCTCGTGTTTTCTATCGCGAGAATGCTGAGGTAGCAGCATGAGTAATGTTGAGAAAAAAGTCATGCCAGCAATGAAACTTTCGGGTCTTGAGCCATTTAATGTTACTGCTGATGTTGGCTTTGTGAATATTGGTGAGCGCACTAACGTAACCGGTTCAAAAGCATTTGCCCGCATGATTTTAAATAATCAATTTGATGAGGCGCTTGCCGTCGCTCGTCAGCAAGTTGAGAATGGCGCTCAAGTCATCGATATCAATATGGATGAGGCGATGCTCGATTCTGAAGCGGCAATGACTCGCTTCTTAAATTTGATTGCTTCTGAGCCTGATATTGCACGTGTCCCCATCATGATTGACTCCTCTAAGTGGAGCGTCATCGAAGCAGGCTTGAAGTGCATTCAGGGTAAGCCAATCGTGAATTCGATCTCCTTGAAAGAAGGCGAAGAGCCGTTTAGAAAGCAAGCGCGCTTAATTCGTCGTTATGGTGCCGCCTCGGTAGTAATGGCCTTTGATGAGGTGGGGCAAGCCGATACATTCAAGCGTAAGACTGAAATCTGCCAGCGCTGCTATGAAATTTTGGTAAATGAAATTGGTTTCCCAGCTGAGGACATCATTTTTGACCCCAATATTTTTGCTATCGCTACAGGTATTGAAGAGCATGATAACTATGCGGTGGACTTTATTAATGCCACACGTTGGATCAAAGAAAACCTTCCTGGCGCTAAGGTCAGCGGTGGCGTATCCAATGTGAGTTTCTCCTTCCGCGGCAATGATCGTGTGCGTGAAGCGATACACACCGTGTTCCTGTATCACGCCATTCAAGCTGGCATGGATATGGGTATTGTGAATGCGGGGCAATTAGGCGTTTATGCAGACTTAGATCCCGAGTTACGTGAACGAGTTGAGGATGTTGTTCTCAATCGCTTCAAAGAAAAAGATGGCAAAACTCCAACAGAACGACTTTTAGATATTGCCGATCAATTTAAAGGTGGTGGCGCTAAACAGGTTGAGAACCTTGTGTGGCGTGAAGCTCCAGTACGCGAGCGTTTAACGCACGCATTAGTACACGGTATTACGACATTCATTGAAGAAGACACTGAAGAGTTGCGCGCAGAAATTATGGGCGCAGGCGGTAGGCCAATCGAAGTGATTGAAGGACCGCTGATGGATGGTATGAATGTCGTTGGCGACTTGTTTGGCGCTGGCAAAATGTTTTTACCCCAAGTGGTTAAAAGTGCCCGTGTAATGAAACAGGCTGTTGCAATTCTGATTCCTTATATCGAAGAAGAGAAGCGTCAACATATTGCTGCTGGTGGCGAAGCCAAAGCCAAGGGCAAGATTGTGATGGCGACTGTGAAGGGCGATGTGCACGATATTGGTAAGAATATTGTGACTGTTGTTCTGCAATGTAATAATTTTGAAGTAGCCAATATGGGCGTGATGGTTCCATGTGCAGAGATTCTGAAGTGTGCAAAAGAAGAGAATGCTGACATTGTTGGTTTGTCTGGATTGATTACGCCGTCTCTAGAAGAGATGACCTACGTGGCACAAGAGATGCAGCGGGATGACTGGTTCCGCGAGCGTCAAATTCCGTTAATGATTGGTGGCGCAACCACCTCACGTGTACATACTGCGGTGAAAATTGCTCCGCACTACGATGGTCCTGTGGTCTATGTGCCTGATGCATCTCGTTCGGTTTCTGTGGCCTCCAGCCTGCTTTCAGATGAAAGCGCCAAGAAATTTATTCAAGACTTACGTGATGACTATGTGCGCATTCGTGAGCAACACGCTAATAAGAAAGCTGCGCCAACCATTTCTTTAGAAGCGGCTCGCAAAAATCGCGAGATGATTGATTGGTCAATATATGTGCCGGAGAAGCCAAAGTTCATTGGTCGCCGTGTATTTAAAAACTTTGCACTGAGTGATATTGCGCAGTACATCGACTGGACGCCATTCTTTCAGACCTGGGATTTAGCAGGCAAATTTCCTGCAATCTTGGATGATGAAGTTGTTGGTATTGAAGCGCGTAAGGTTTATGCGGATGCACAAGCTTTGCTGGATAAGCTAATTAAAGGCCAATGGCTACAGGCTGATGCAGTAGTTGCTTTTTATCCGGCCAATACTATTGGTGACGATATCGTTTTATATAGTGATGAGGCTCGCGAGCATCCTTTGTTTGTCTGGCATAACTTGCGCCAACAATCTGAGCGTCCTGTGATAGATGGGGTACGCAGACCGAATCGTTGTTTGGCTGATTATGTTGCGCCAAAAGATTCCGGTGTTGCTGATTACCTCGGTTGTTTTGCTGTGACTACAGGTCATGGCGTTGAAAAGAAAGTTGCTGAGTTTCAGGCAAAGCATGATGACTACAGCGCGATTATGTTGAAAGCTTTGGCAGATCGTTTGGCTGAAGCGTTTGCTGAACTCATGCATCATCGTGTTCGTACTGATCTTTGGGGCTACGCAAGCGATGAAATTCTGACAAATGATCAGATGATTAATGAGGAATACCGTGGTATTCGTCCCGCGCCTGGCTATCCGGCTTGTCCTGCGCATGAAGTCAAGGAAGATTTATTGCGCGTAATAGGATCTGAAGACATTGGTATGACTCTGACGGAGTCTATGGCGATGAATCCCGCTTCTAGTGTGAGCGGTTTCTATTTGGCTCATCCAGATGCGCGTTACTTTAATGTGGGCAAACTCTCAGACGATCAAGTTGAAGACTTGGCTAAACGTCGCGGTCAAACTGTTGAAGACACCCGTCGCCAGCTGGCGAGCTTATTGGACTAAACACCCCACATGACGGGTTCGTCTTTGGCCTTAGCTTGTTTCATTAGCTCAAGAAATGGGTAAGCGCGTTGTCCAAGACGGTCGGCTAACTTGGGCTTCTCGGAATCCTTATCAGCATCTTCATTTGCTTTAGCTCGCTCCTCAAGATCTTTGAGGATGGCTGTTTCTAGTGCGGTAATGAGACTGGGGAGTTGCTCTACCGTTAGGATGCCGCGAGGCTCTAGGGTGCGCCCTAAAATGTCAAAAATTCGCTTAGTCAGATCCGCCAGCATGATGACGTCTGGACCAGCCTTAGAGCGAAATTGATAGATCATTGTGATAGCTTACCACCTGATAAACTCACTTATCTATGTTGTTGACCAATAAAAATCGTTTAATTGAAATGCTGAGCGCTGCTCTTGCAGCAATGGCTCAGGAACGTGGCCTAGGCGAAGCCCCTACCCCACGATTAGAGCGTCCCAAAGCAGTTGATCATGGGGATGTTGCCTGTAATATTGCCCTCCAGCTTTCAAAGGCTTGGAAGCTCAATCCACGTGAGTTAGCACAAGCTTTGGTAGAGCGCCTACAGCAACAAGCTGGCTTTAATGAGCTCATCACTTCGTGTGAGATTGCTGGCCCTGGATTTATCAATTTCCGCCTTAGTAATGCAGCTAAAACTGCAGTGGTGCAGGAAGTGCTCTCTGCAGGCATCCATTTTGGCGAGTCAGCCCTTAGCCATGGGTCAGCCCCAAACGCAATGATTGAGTTTGTTTCTGCCAATCCAACGGGCCCATTACATGTTGGACATGGAAGACAAGCCGCGCTTGGTGACGCCTTAGCTAATTTGCTAGCTACTCAAGGAATTAAAGTGCATCGTGAGTTTTATTACAACGATGCTGGCGTACAAATTGCAAACTTGGCCTTATCAGTGCAGGCACGTTTACAAGGCTTAAAACCTGGTGATGCGAAGTGGCCAGAGCAGGCTTATAACGGCGAATATATTGCAGAGATTGCTGAATCATTTAAAGCTTCTGCAGAATTTAAAGATGACATCGAAGCGATTCGTCAATTCGCAGTTGCCTATTTACGCAATGAACAAGACATTGATTTAAAAACCTTTGGCGTTAAATTTGATTGCTACTACCTCGAGTCCTCCTTGTATACCGACGGTAGTGTTGCTCAAATCGTTGACGATCTCCAAAGTATTGGCAAGACCTATGAGTCTGAAGGCGCACTTTGGTTAAGAACGACGGATGATGGTGACGATAAAGACCGTGTAATGCGGAAGTCTGATGGTAGTTTCACATATTTTGTACCTGATGTTGCCTATCACACTAGCAAGTGGAATCGTGGTTTTCAGAAAGTGATCAATGTGCAGGGCAGCGACCATCATGGGACGATTGCTCGTGTTCGCTCAGGTTTGCAGGGCGTAGCGCAAAAGCGCGGTTGGGATATTCCTAAAACTTATCCAGATTATGTATTGCATAAGATGGTTACTGTGATGCGCCATGGTGAAGAGGTAAAAATTTCTAAGCGCGCTGGTTCGTATGTAACAGTGCGTGATTTAGTGGAGTGGTCTGGTGGCGTTACTCCAGAAATGACGCCTGAAGCAAGAGAATTGGCATTGCAGCGCGGCCGTGATGCTGTACGTTTTTTCTTGATCTCCCGCAAGGCAGATACAGAGTTCGTATTTGATATTGATTTAGCTTTGCAGCAGAACGATGAGAATCCCGTGTTCTATGTTCAATATGCTCATGCGCGTATTAGTTCTATCTTGCAACAGTGGGGCGGCCAGACATCAGACTTGGCTAAAGCCGACCTTTCTCTTTTGCAAAGCAAAGCGTCTGATCATTTATTGCGTCGTTTAGCAGAATATCCAGAGATGCTAACGACTGCAGCAGAGGAATTGGCTCCGCATGCACTTGCTTTTTATTTGCGTGACTTAGCGGGTGATTTCCATACTTTTTATAACGCTGATCGTGTATTGGTCGATGATCAGAATTTAAAGTTGGCACGCTTAGCCCTGCTTCTGGCGACCCGCCAAGTTTTGCAAAATGGCTTAAGAGTACTTGGGGTATCCGCACCAGCAAAGATGTAATGGCGGGGTAAGAGGCGTAGATGTAAGATGAGGAAATGATGAAAACACCGAATCAACAAAATTCTCAATACGGCGGCACCATCCTCGGCTTTATATTGGGTCTGGGCGCTGGTCTCGGCATTGCGTTTGTCATCGCTTTTTATCTGTCTAAAAATACGCCCCAGGAAAGACCTGGCGTGCGTGCCCCAAATCTCCCTCTGACTATTAAGCCTTCTGCAGCGCCTGCTGAGGGTGACACTGCGGCTCCTGCGGAACCAGTTGACCTTAATAAACCGCTGCAGGGTAAATCACCTAGCCCTGCTGCGGCAGATCCGATTGGCGATTTGGTGAATGGTAAGAAAGCAGCAGACAAACCAGCGGACGTATCTCCTGCAGCCAAATCCGATTCTATTTATTTCTTACAAGTGGGTGCGTTTACCAAGCGTGCCGATGCTGACGCACAAAAGGCTAACCTAGCGATTCAAGGAATTCAGGCGCAGTTAAGTGAGGTAACTAGTGATGGCAACACCCTTTGGCGCGTGCGTGTAGGTCCGTATAACAGTGTTGATGAGAGCAACTCAGTACGCGATAAATTGAGTGGCATGGGCATTAAACCAACTTTAATTAAATCCAATAAATCATGATTTCAGCTAGCAAAAGACTCATTACCTTATTTGCACTTTTCTCTTTAAGTGGTTTAGTGGGTGCGCAAGCTCAAAAAATTGAAGAGGGCTTTGATTACCGCATTTTGCCAATTGCGCAGCCAGTAGAAACCAAAGGTAAGGTAGAAGTTATTGAATTCTTTTGGTACGGGTGTCCACATTGCTACGACTTTGAGCCTGAACTCAGTGCCTGGGTAAAGCGCCAGCCTAAAGATGTAGTCTTCAGAAGAGTTCCAGTAGCCTTTCGTGATGACTTCTTGCCGCATAGTCAAATGTACTATGCGCTTGAATCCATGGGTAAGGCTGATGCTCTAAACGAAAAAGTAATGTATGCGATGCACAAGGAAAACAAGCGCCTCTTGACGGAGTCAGAGATCGCCGACTGGGTAGCATCTCAGGGTATTGATCGGAACACTTTCTTAGCAACCTATCGCTCATTTGCGGTGGTATCAAAAGCGCGTGCAGCAAAACAGTTGACCGAAGCTTATCGAATTGATGGGGTTCCCACTATTGTGATGCAGGGTAAATATGTCACATCACCGTCGATCGCGGGCTCCAAAGCTAAAGCTATTACGGTAATGGATTATCTAGAAGAGAAAATCCGCAAAGATAAGTACAAGCAGTAAATTCAAAAGAAGTGGTGTAGTAAATACAGTACCGCTACACCACTGCACCCTTCATCATTCATTAGATTTTGACGAAACGGCGCACAATCCAAAAGTAGATTGGGTAGGGCAAGATTCTGAGAAACTTTAAGAATCTAGAGAAACGCTTGGGAAAGTGAATATCAAATTCCCCTTTCTGAATACCCACTAATATCTCATTTGCTGCTACCTCTGCGCTGATAAGAGCTGGCATTTCAAAATCATTCTGTGCGGTAGCTTCTGTAGTTACAAAGCCAGGCGAGATCATGTGCACGCTGACTCCAGTTGGCAGTAAGTCGTAAAACAGATTTTCACAAAAATTGATGATGGCGGCTTTGCTTGGGCCATAGGCCAAAGCCTTAGGCAGGCCGCTATAACCAGCAACGCTGCCAACAATGGCAATATGCCCTGCGTGGGCCTTGAGCATTTCTGGCAACACCAATGAAACTGCTCTCATGGGCCCTAAAAGATTCGCATCTATCGTTTTTTCTGCAATCTTGATATCGAAATTATCTGCTCTAAGCGGTGTGTATACACCAGATACAAAAAGCAGTAGATCAATTCCACCCCAGGCGCTCATGATGCTTTTGTAGCCATCTTGCAATTGCGAATCATTTGTGACATCTAATGGAATGACAAGTGTTTGGTTAACTCCGCTAGCAATCGCTATTTGATTTAGTCGCTCTACTCTTCGACTGGAAAGTGCTACCTTCGAGCCTTTAAGTAATAGTGCTTTGGCACATGCCTCTCCGATGCCGCTAGAGGCCCCAATGACCCAGACTCTTTTGCCGGAGAAGTCTGCAATTCCAGATTGTTTCATACGCTGATTGCATCAGAAGATGCTCGTGAGGGTTGGTGACTCAGAGTGAATTGCACCACATCGATGTTGCGTTCAGTAAAGCCTGCAGCGCAATACATGAGATAGAAATTCCAGAGTCGAATGAAAGCCTCATCAAAGCCTAATTGACGGACTTCTTGAAGTTTTTGATTAAAGGAATCACGCCAAAGGCATAGTGTTTTGGCGTAGTCTTGCCCAAAATTAAACTCATCTTCAATTTGTAGACCGGCTTTAGCGGCACTAGCTTTAAAGCTTGATCGAGAAGGCAGCATACCACCAGGAAAGACGTATTGCTGAATAAAATCGGTATTACGACGATAGCGATCAAAAAGATCTTCCGCAATAACAATGGTTTGAACGCAGGCCTTGCCGCCAGCCTTGAGGCATTGGGCGATTGTTTTGAAGTATTCAGGCCAATGCTTTTCACCAACCGCTTCGAACATTTCAACTGAAGCGATGCCATCAAACTTCTCTTGGCAATCGCGATAGTCTTGAAGACGGACTTCAAATTTAGGGGAATTGGGAATTTGTCTTTGTATTGCAGCTAAACGTTTTTCCGCAAATGCCTTTTGTTCGGTAGACAAAGTCAGGCCGGTAATTGATCTATTGTTGCGAAGAGCCTCTTCCATAACTCCACCCCAGCCGCAGCCAATTTCCAAAATATGATCACCCGTCTTTGTTTGTAGGGAGTCAAGAATGCGAACGATCTTTGCTCTTTGTGCGTCTGCTAAGTTTTGCTTGGCACCTTCTGAAAACCAGGCGCTAGAGTAACTCATGGTGGGGTCAAGCCAAAGCGCATAAAAAGCATTACCTAAGTCATAGTGCGCATGAATATTTTTGCGACTGCCAGCCTTGCTGTTGTCTCTTAGCCAATGTTTTAGGCGATAAAAAATGGAGCTATACCAATTGCCATAAATTGCTTTATCTAGAATGGTTCGATTACGAATCGCAAGTTCAAGTAGCGCTTTGAGATCGGGTGTATTCCATTTGCCTTGAATATAACTCTCGGCAAAACCAATATCGCCATGCGACATGATCTCCTTGAATGCTGACCACTCCAAAATATGTATTTCTGCGTGTAAAGCATCACTGTGATTACCAAACTCTCGCTGTTCGCCGTTTGGCAGAGTCAGCTTTAGGTAGCCGTTGTTCAGTTGCCTCAAGAGTGTTAGGAGTGTTTTGGTGCTAATTTGATGTTGAGGTGAGGTGCTCACTCGCCCTTCGGGGCGAGAGAAATTTAATCTAGAGAGTAGGGGTTGTCCAGGGCGATTCATCTGCTAACTTCAAGTTCTGGGGGTTTGGGTTTTGAATGAAAGGGTACACCTTTTACCCATAATTTCAATGCTTGCCAATGAATGCGAAAGATAACGCCTAAACTCATTAATGGGTAGCGTAAAAGCGCCTTGATGATATTGGTTCGAGTGAGTGCTCGACTGGTGCCACTGATGCTGGTATTAATGAGTGGAAGGCCATCTTCATGTAACTCAATACGGCAGACGGTATTTTTGCCGCTACTACTGTCTTTGGGAAATAAGAAGCGGAAGTGATATTCCCCTCGTACTTCGCAAAAGGGTGAAACGTGAAATACTTTTTTGCTAGTAAGCGTTTCACCTGAGTAAAGCTCTTCACCAGAATCTTTGTGCAGCAAGTAACAGTGACGTTCACCAAAAGTGTTATTTACTTCAGCAAGCACTGCTTGTACTTTGCCGTTAGCTCGAGTACAAATCCAAAAGCTTACCGGATTAAAGACATAGCCCAGTACTCTTGGAAAAGTTTGCAGCCAAATTTCACCATCAATATTTTGTACGCCATTCGCAGCAAGAATCTTTTCTATCCATGCAAGGCAATTGGATTCTCCTAGGCCATGGTCTTTGTCAAAGAATGCGCAAAGGCCCCAGCGGTTATCACTCAGTCCATTTTGATCGAGGAGCATGGGATTAGCGCTGCGCGCACGCATAGGAATAGAGACGGTAAATACACCATAGCCAAAAGCATTTTTAGCCGGCCGCACACGCTGGTGTTTTACTACTCCAAAGTTAATGTTTGCTTGCACTATTTATTAGACGTCTTCTTTGGTTTGTGTGGGTTGGCGAACACTTTCAATTAGGGCTTCAGCAACTAATTCTCCAGAGCGCAAGCCATCCTCATGAAATCCAAAGCCTGTCCAAGCACCACAATACCAAACTGATGAAGCGCCCTGGATTAAGGGAAGTTCTTTTTGCGCTTGTATTGCGCTCATATCAAAGACAGGGTGTGAATAGTGAATCTCTTGATGAACCAGCGTTGGGTTCGGCTCTTCTGAGGGATTTAAGCTCACAATAATTTGCGTATCTTGCAGTTGATCCGGAAGAGGTTGTAAGCGATTGATTAAGTAATTGACGCTGACATGTTGCTTCGCATTGGGTTTGTCGCCAGATTTTGCGGTGTAGTTCCATGCTGCCCAACAGCGCTTTGCTTCAGGCAAGAAGCGGATATCGGTATGCAAAATTGCCCGATTCTTTTGATAGGGAACCGCTGCAAGGATATTTCTGGCTTGTTGATCAATACCGTGCAGTAAATCAAGCGTCTGGTCGCTGTGACACGCCATAACTACCTCATCAAAATGCGCCGAACCTGTCTGACTGATTACTTCAACCCCATCACCACCTTGATTTGCGTTCACACGCAGGACGCTTTCACGTTTAATCATGATTTGATGTTTTACTAGGGCGGCAACAATGCGCTTTACATACTCTCGTGAGCCACCCTTGATGGTTAGCCATTGTGGGCGGTTTTGGATTTGTAAAAGACCGTGGTTGTGGCAGAAGCGCACCATCGTTTGGATGGGAAACTCCAGCATTTGCTCCACTGAGCATGACCAAATAGCACCAATCATTGGCAGAAAATAATTCTCCTTGAAGCTTTGACTAAAGCGATGGCGTTCTAAAAAATCTGCAATCTTCTCATCAGGCTCTTTGTACAAATGACCTGACTCAATTTGTTGCTGTGCTAGCTTTGTAGCTAAGCGGTTAAAGCGCAAAATATCGTAAGCCATTCTCCAAAATGATGCCGAGAGCAGATTGGCGCGTTGGCCAAAGAAAGAATTAATGTCGTTACCCGCCCACTCAATTTTTTTATGGAGCATTGATTTTGCGGATGTATCAATAGATACAGAAAAAGACATCTCCGAGGGGGCTACTGGCGCCTGAATTTCTTCGAATAGTCGAACAAGACGCGGATAGGTTTTGCGATTGAATACTAGGAAGCCAGTATCTACACCGTGGGTGGTTTCTTTCCCATCAATCTTGTAAGTAAAGTCTACGGTGTTGCTATGGCCACCAATATGATCACCGCCCTCAAATAATGTAATTTCAAAATCTGGGTGTTGTCTCAAAGCGTAAGCACAACCTAATCCAGAAATCCCTGCTCCAATAATGGCAATTCGTTTTTTACTCACTGCGCCTTTTCTCCTAAAAGCTTTTCTATAGGGCCGGTAATGCTGCTACTACTAGGCTTTGTCATGCTTCCGAATGAATCAACGACATTCCCATTGCGATCTATAAGATATTTATAGAAATTCCATTTTGGCGTTGTGCCGGTCTTGGCAATCAACATCTTAAAAAAAGGATTTGGATTGTTTCCGGATACAGCGCTCTTTGCGAACATTGGAAATTTCACGTCATAAGTGTTTTTACAGAAATCAGCAATTTCTTTATTAGTGCCTGGTTCTTGTTGTCCGAAGTCATTGGAGGGAAAGCCCAGAACTACAAAGCCCTGATCTTTGTATTTGGCATAGAGCTTCTCAAGACCTTCGTATTGACTTGTAAAGCCACAAAAGCTAGCTGTGTTTACAACCAGAATGACTTTGCCTTGGTATTGGCAAAGATTTTGCGGCGCCTCGTCCTGGAGGCGAGGAAAGGTATGAGAGAGCAGTGGGCTGCAGTTGGTTGCAGCATTGGCAATCTGTAGTCCAGACAGGAGGGTTAATAAGCCAAAGAGCCAATGTATTAGATTGCGGTGCATATTGCGCCTTTAAATTCACTTGATAGAGACCAAGTCTAAGACATTCTGGGTAATAACGCTGGCCTTGCAAGATTGCCATTAATATTGAGTCATGAGTCATTTACCACCCCCATCTTTTGAGGCTAAAGTCTGCCCACCAGAGCAGCTTACTGAGCGCCTAGCAAACCTTCCTCGGCCATTAGTGTTTACTAATGGAGTCTTCGATATCCTGCACCGTGGACATGCCAGCTATTTGGCACAAGCGCGTGCCTTGGGTGCAAGTTTGGTAGTGGGCGTGAATTCGGATGCTTCAGTCAAGATGCTGGGCAAAGGCGATGACAGGCCTATTAATTCTGAGGCCGATCGTCAGGCTTTGTTGGCCGCACTCGAAAGTGTAGATATGGCCATATTGTTTGCCGAACAAACACCAGTCAACTTAATCGAAAAAATTCGTCCTGATATTTATGTTAAGGGCGGGGATTATGAAATCGATACCTTAGCCGAAACGCATTTGGTGAAAAGTTGGGGCGGTAAAGCTGTTGCAATACCTTTCTTGTATGAGCGCTCCACTACCAGTTTATTGGGCAAGATTCGCTCTTAAACTTGCTGTAGCAACCAAGCCCAAATACCACGCAGTACTAAGCCTTCCGTTACCTCGAGCGTTTGCTTGAGTGGTAGATTGGATCGAGCAATTTCTTTTGTCAGGATTTTGGCATTGCCACCATCCAGCCAAATTTTTTCAATAGGTAAATTCATTTCTTTGGCTTGTAGCAAAGCAAATTGAATTGCGCCAATCTGCGCTGCATCACATCCACCAATAATTGCCTCATTCGTTGTGATTCCAAATTCTTGTTGGGCTTCTTCGCGAACCGCTAAAGGTAGCTGCGCTGTTTTACTTTGCAAACTTTCTTGCATTAGCCCTAGGCCAGGCAAAATCCAGCCCCCGTAATGCACGCCATTAGCGCCCAGCAGATCAATGGTAGTAGCGGTACCGGCATTCACAATTAAAGTGTTTTTATTTGAAAGGGCGCGCGCACCTATCAGGGCGGACCAGCGGTCGGCACCAAGTTTGCTGACGTCTTTGTAAAGACTCCGCATTCCTGCGTAAGCGCTATCGCCTTTTAGTTGCTTCCACTCAACATCATTCCATTGAGGAAAAAGTGATTTGAGATTGGCAATGGCTTCTTGACCCGCAACACAGCAGAACCCAATAGCTGCAGGCTTTGGGAGCGTTTTGGCAATATAGTCTGCTAACTCAGCTCGATGCTCTGCAGACTGTAAAGATTTGCTGCTAATTGATCCAGAGTAAGCCCACAATTTCTTTTGTTGATCACTCGGATTTTGGGTCGGCTCTACAGCAGCCCATTTAAGACGCGTATTACCAACATCAAAAAATAAATAGAGGCTCATGATTGAATCCGTAATGAAACATCGCCCGCATGGATAGCAATGGTTTTGTTATCTTGCTGCAATAGTAATGCCCCTGTTTCATCAACACCTTTTGCGATCCCATAAATAGGATCTTTGCCAGTGCCAGAAATACATACAGGCTTATTTTGATAGGCATCCCACTTCATCCATGAGTCCTTGCATGACTTAAATCCATGCAGATCAAATTCTGTGAGATGGTTTTCTAGCGAAGCAATTAATTTAAGCCAAAGGTATTCAACATCAGGAAGTGTCTTAGTAATCTGTGAGAGCGAGCTTGCCTTCACTCCAGCGTCTAGATTTGCTTCAATTGCTTCTGGATTGCGTAAATTAATACCAACCCCAATGATCATCCAAGTTGGATCATCTGCTTTGGCTTGGCCACCTTCAATGAGAATGCCGCCGAGCTTATTGTTGTTGAGGAGTAAGTCGTTGGGCCATTTCAGGTGTAGCCCAGCAGCATGAAGTGCTGCCTCACTCAGATCGCAAGCCTGCGAAATTCCAGCAATCACCGCTAAGCCAACCAACAAGCTTAATCCACTGAGTTCAGCAGGGCGTCGCTTAAATGGAAATGCTAGAGAAAAGCAAAGGGAATCCTCTGGATTCGCTAACCAAGTTCGACCAGCCCTTCCTTTGCCAGCAGTTTGTTTGTGTGCAATTCGTGCCACAGGGTCGATAAGCTCGCCCGCACGCCAGCGTATCAATAGATCGTCGTTGGTGGATTTGGTCTCGCTAACGCGTTCAAGGATGCAATTTGCAGTCATTCCGCCATTGTAGAAAGGTCTGACCTAGAATTGTGGGATGGATCAAAAAGATCAGCGACCTCGAAAGTTGGTATGGCCTCTTCAGGCTATGCCATTGGCAAGGGCTATGAGCCTAAGCTATGCGCTATTGATCTTATATGTCAGTCTGAACCCCTTTGACTTCGATTTTAAGAATGGCATCGCTGCATGGGCTTGGGTGAATGCCCCATTACCCCGTTTTATTACGCTATTTGATGTATTGGCCAATATCTTGGCATATATCCCATTTGGGTTTTTGGTGATGTTTGCGGCCTATCCCCGTTGGCGCAACTATGTGGCACTTGGAATTGCCTTGGTCTTAAGTGCAACCTTGGCGCTGAGTGTGGAGACTTTGCAGTCTTGGCTCCCCACCCGAATACCTAGTCAGATGGATTGGTGGGCCAATATTTTGGGTGGGCTATTGGGAGGCTTGTTAGCCATTCCTCTTGGGCCTCAATGGCTGTCTGGAAGTGCAATTCGCAGGCGTTTTGATCAATGGTTTGGTCTGAATTGGGCAGCGTGCGCCTTATTTCTTTTATTTCCATGGTCACAAATTTATCCACAAAGCTCTTGGCTGGGGACGGGGGTTTGGGGGCACGCCATCTTTGGCTCAGTAGACTGGGGCACTTTGGTAATCAATCATGTTATTCAAGAAACAGTCATCACCACATTATGTTGGCTTGGCGTTGCATTGCTGCTTTCACTAGGGTTGCGGACTAAAGCTCCGCAGTGGCGCATTCTGAATGGCTTACTTGGTCTGACAGTGTTAATTAAAAACTTGTTCACTGCCCTTCAATTTGGCGCTGAGTTCAGTTTAATTTGGCTTACTGCCGGTGCTCTTTGGGGTATGGTACTGGGCAGCATCCTATTAAGATGGGCCTTGAGGCTAAAGCAAATGACGAAGTTTTGGTTGGCTTTGATTTGTTTGCTCGGCACCACAATCGCAGTCAATGTTTTGCCGGACAATCCCTATTTCATAATGACACTACGGCACTGGTATCAAGGGCGTCTGTTGCACTTTAATGAACTAATGCAGTGGGTTTCAGTAGTATGGTTACCTCTGGCACTTATTTGGATGATTCGCAGTGTCACAGACCCCAAACCAAAGCATTGATGAATATAATTTTTTATGAGTTTTTCACACCACCTCTTCTTTTGTTTAAATCAACGCAGCAATGGCGAGGAGTGCTGCGATCAGCACAATGCCTTTGCTTTATTTGACTACGCCAAAAAAAGAGTGAAAGAGCTTGGTCTCTCGGGCCCTGGAAAAATTCGGGTAAATAAAGCAGGATGCTTAGATCGCTGTGCTGATGGACCTGTAATGGTGGTCTACCCAGATGGTATTTGGTACACCTTAGTGGATGTGGATGACGTTGAAGAAATTATTCAATCACACTTAATTGAGGGGCGCCCAGTTGAGCGCTTGCAATTGACCTAGTCACTTAAAAGTTGAAAGAGATTTGAAAGTTTTTTATGAATAGTCGTACAAAAGTAATTCATATACAAGGCATTGTTGGGTCGATGGAAATGTCTATTGATCTTCCAGACGAATTAAAAAATGACCCTACATTCGCAGTGCGTGGTTTAGCTCTTGTTGCGCATCCTCATCCATTGATGGGTGGAACCATGGACAATAAGGTAGCTCAAACTATGGCGCGCGCTTTTAATCAGTTAGGTTACGTGAGTGTTCGTCCTAATTTCCGGGGCGTGGGTGGGACCGAAGGTGTTCATGATGACGGCGTAGGTGAGTTGGATGATTTGCTGCATGTGACCGACTGGATGCGAACCCCCTCAAGCTGGAGCGAATTTGAAGCAACCACAAATCAATCTTGGGTGGCGAGCTCAAATACTTTGCCCTTAGTAGTTTCAGGATTCTCTTTTGGAAGTTTTGTTGGCAGTCATTTAGTACAGAGGCTTGCGGATCTCGGTAGACCGGCTGAGCGCCTTGTGATGGTGGGTAGCGCTGCCGGCAAATGGACCTTAGCTCAAGTTCCAACGGATACGATTTTGATTCATGGCGAATTGGATGAAACTATTCCGTTGATCGATGTTTTAGATTGGGCGCGCCCGCAAGAATTAACTGTTCAAGTGGTTCCTGGCGCCGATCATTTTTTTCATCGTCGATTGCACTGCATTCGCAACATCATCACTGGCGCTTGGTTAGGCATGCCAGACCATCGTCAATAAGAAATACTAGAAAGACCCTATGGCCGAAGAAAAATCACTTATTGAGTACCCATCACTATTTCCTATTAAGGTCATGGGTAAAGCAAATCCAGAATATCTACCTGCGATAGTGCATATTGCAAAACAATTTGATCCAACATTCGATGAGAGCAAAGTTGAGCAACGCCCCTCTAAGGATGGAAATTATTTAGGGATAACTTTACCAATCACGGCCACTAGTCGTGAACAGTTGGATGAGTTGTATAGAACACTATCCACTCATCCATTGGTTAGCGTGGTGCTGTAGTAATTCATGTCAGTTTTAGTAAAACAACTTGGTTTAGCTGATTACGCATCGACGTATGAAGCGATGCAACGTTTTACTAAAGAACGAACTGCCGAAACGCCTGACGAGATTTGGATTTTAGAGCACCCCCCCGTTTTTACTTTAGGTCTTGCTGGAGATGCAGGGAATCTGCATTCACCTAGCAATCAAATTCCACTTGTTCAGGTTGATCGAGGCGGTGAGATTACGTATCACGGACCTGGTCAAATTGTGGTTTACCTATTGCTTGATCTCAGGCGTCTTGGAATATTTGTTAAAGAATTGGTTTCTCGAATCGAACAAGCGCTGATCGATACGCTTGCGGATTTTGCAATTGAGGCTGAAAGACATCCGGGCGCCCCAGGAATTTATATCTCTGAACAGGCTGGAGTACCCCCAGAGTGGGTTGGCGCTAAAGTGGCTGCTTTGGGCCTCAAGGTCTCTAAAAGCTGTTCTTATCACGGCTTAGCGCTCAATGTGGCCACTGACTTAGAAGCTTTTAAGCGTATCCACCCTTGCGGTTATGAGGGTTTAAAGACGGTTGATATGAAAACCCTTGGGATCAAGGACAATATAGGCACTATTAGCCAAAGGCTTTTGCAGCACCTGCAAAAGCAACTGATGCCATCATGACAACGAATAAGCCTGAAACCAACCCAGCTATTGAGGTGCGCCAAGATCTCAATTACGACGCATCTCGCAAGCAAAAATCGAGCGAGAAGACCGCACGCATTCCGATCAAGATTGTTCCGCTGGAAGAGGTTCTCAAAAAACCGGATTGGATTCGAGTTAAGGCCGCTTCGAATAATTCTCGCTTTTCTGAAATCAAAAAGATTTTGCGTGAGAACGAGTTGGTGACTGTTTGCGAAGAAGCAAGCTGCCCGAATATCGGTGAGTGTTTTGGTAAGGGCACTGCCACATTCATGATCATGGGTGACAAGTGCACCCGTCGTTGTCCATTTTGCGATGTAGGTCACGGTAGACCAGATCCGCTAGATATAAAAGAGCCCGCAAATCTTGCTCGTACTATTGCGGCACTTAAATTGAACTATGTCGTTATCACTAGCGTGGATCGCGATGATCTGCGTGATGGTGGCGCAATGCACTATGTAGAGTGCATTTCTCAATCACGTGCCCTTTCGCCCAATACACGCATTGAGGTATTGGTGCCGGACTTCCGTGGTCGACTTGATAAAGCGTTGGATATTTTTGCTGAGCATGCTCCGAGTGGTTTGCCTGATGTAATGAACCACAACCTCGAGACAGTCCCTCGTTTGTATAAACAGGCTAGACCTGGTGCCGACTACGTGCATTCTCTAAAGCTTTTGAAAGACTTTAAAGAGCGCTTTCCGCATGTCCCGACTAAAAGTGGTTTGATGGTTGGTCTTGGTGAGACTGATGAAGAAATTTTAGAAGTGATGCGTGATATGCGTGATCACAATATCGACATGCTTACTATTGGTCAGTACCTTGCACCTTCAGGACATCATCTGCCTGTTACTCGTTATGTGCATCCTGATGTCTTTAAGATGTTTGAGGAAAAAGCCTATGAAATCGGTTTCTCCCATGCGGCTGTGGGAGCTATGGTGCGTTCAAGCTATCACGCAGATCAACAAGCACATGGAGCAGGGGTTGTTTAGAGGGCTTTCAAAAGCCGCTACTTTATTGGTGGCTTTAGCTTTTCTCAATGCATGCAGCCCCAAGTTAGATTGGCGTACTGTTCAGTCTCCACAAGAGCGATACACCGCTTTATTCCCCGGTAAGCCGGATAAATTAGATCGACGTATCCCCTATCTTGATCAAGAGTTTTTACAAGTTCTTGAAGCGGTAAAAATTGATGACGATATTTATTCAGTTAGCACCATTCAGTTGCCGGCCAATCAAAGTGCATCACTTAGTAAGCTCCTATATCAGCTCCAGGCAAATTTAATTGATAGGGCAAAAGCATCTGGTGGCGATGTCACTATTGAGGATACGTTTTATAAAACGACAGATAAGCAACGCTTACCAACCAAAGATTATTTTATTGATTTGAAATCAAACAACAAATCACAGCAACTCATGCGTATTCGTTGGATTAATCGAGTTGCGCCAAATGGCGATCATTGGATTTATCAGATCTCAGTGCTGCATACGAATGCAGCGAAAGAAAATGCAAAAACTTTTTTCTCTAAAGAAGAGTATGAAAACTTCTTTAGTGATTTCTCTCCAGAGTAAATCTAAAGAATCAAAACATTGAATTTGCTGTGATAACAGCAATTAACTAGCTATTACTGTTTTTCAAGTGCAGCAACTTTAGCTTCAAGTGCTTCTAATTTTTCACGTGTCTTCGTAAGTACTTTGGTTTGAAGTTCAAACTCTTCACGTGTTACCAAATCCATTTTCTGAAATCCTTGGTTCATCATAGCGCGAACATTTTTCTCAATTTCTTGAGCTGGCGAATTGCGGATTGCATCACCAACTTTATTCTGCATATCGTTAGCGATACGTTGGATTTGCTCGAGGATTTCGCCAGGTTTTTGCATGATGGGGATTCGCAGTTCTATTGAGAGTTGCAGAAAAGATACACATTCGTATTTTAAGTTGTATGGGTAAAAATGCCCAAAAAGGGGTTAAAACCCAAAAAATGCCCTAAATTCACCTATTAGGTGCAATATTAAGCACCAAAAAAGTGCATTTGCCTTATTGGGGGGATTTGTGACAAAGGCTGAGAGGCCGAGCAATTCAATATCACCCCATGCATTAAGCATTCAACCCATTTTTTATTACAACCAGTAAGGAGTAGTTTATGAAAACCATTCACAAGACAGCAATCTCTGCAGCAGCAGTAGCTTTGTTAACAGGTCTTGCATCTTCAGCGGCCTTTGCTGCGGATGAGCCAGCGGCACCAGAGGTAAGCCCAGTTACAGCAAACGTTACCGTAACAAACAACTACATCTACCGTGGCTTGACACAATCTAACTACAAGCCAGCTATTCAAGGTGGCTTTGACTACGCTCATGAGAGCGGTTTATATATTGGTAACTGGAACTCATCGATTAGCTGGGTATCAGATAGTGCTATTGCTAAAAGCGCACCAATTGAGATGGATTTTTACGGCGGCTTTAAGAAAGATTTAATTGCTGAAGGCTTTGCTTCTGATTTCGGTATCTTGCAGTACTACTATCCAACAAACGGCATTAGCACTGCTAGTGGATATGTAAACCCTAATACAACTGAACTATATGTAGCTCAGAATGCTACGTTCGGACCCGTTACAGGTTTCCTCAAATTCTCCTACTCATTGAGTAATACTTTTGGAACTAACAACAGTACTGGATCCAACTATACCGATTTAACTGCAAACTACGATACTGGTTTTTATGGCATCACAGTAAATGCACATGCTGGTTTCCAAAAGATTGCTGGTCAGTATTACAGCGCAGGTCAAGCATCACTTAGCTACGCCGACTGGAAGTTAGGTTTAACTAAAGATTTCGGCGGTGGCTTATCTGCCTCAGCAGCATATGTTGGCACTAACGTTAAGCAAGGTAGTGGCTCTTATGCTGGTGTTTATGCCTATTCAGTTCCAGGTGGCAGAACGCAAGGTGGCAATACTGGTCTGATTTCTTTGACTAAAACTTTCTAATTTCCACTCTGAACGGAGAAACACATGAAATTAATTACCGCAATCATCAAGCCCTTCAAGCTTGACGAAGTGCGCGAAGCTCTCTCGGAAGTGGGAGTTTCGGGCATTACCGTCACTGAAGTTAAAGGCTTTGGTCGTCAAAAAGGTCACACCGAGTTGTATCGTGGTGCTGAGTATGTTGTCGACTTTCTGCCTAAAGTAAAAATTGAAGCTGCTGTTGAAGATGGCATCTTGGAGCGTGCGATTGAAGCAATTGAAAAATCTGCACGTACAGGCAAGATTGGTGATGGTAAGATTTTTGTCTCACCAGTTGAGCACGTCATTCGTATTCGTACCGGTGAAACCGGTGCGTCAGCACTTTAAAGAGAGGTTCAAAATGTTAACTTGGATGAAACGACTCGTTGCTGGTGGTGCTATGGCCTTGGCTATTGGCGCTACTGGTGTAATGGTGACTTCGCCAGCGCATGCTGCCGATGATGCTAAAAAGCCTGCAGTCACAGCTCCTGCAGCAACTCCTGCTGCGGCTGAGCCTGCTCCAATTCTTTGCTCTGAAAAGTGCAATAAAGCGGATACAGCTTGGTTGTTGATTTGTACTGCATTAGTAATCATGATGACTATTCCAGCCTTAGGTTTGTTCTATGGTGGTTTAGTACGCAGCAAGAATATTCTTTCTGTACTTGCACAAACCTTGGTCATCTTCTCTCTAATAATCGTTTTATGGTCAATTTATGGCTATAGCATCGCATTTACGGAGGGCGGGGCATTTTTTGGCGGGTTTGATAGATTGTTCTTAGCGGGCATTACGCCGGATACTGCTGCTGCAACATTTAGTAAGGGTGTAGTAATTCCTGAGTTTGGATTTGCAGCGTTTCAGGGTGCTTTTGCAGCAATCACAGTTGCGTTGATCATTGGCGCATTCACAGAGCGTGTGAAGTTTTCTGCCGTGCTGTTGTTTGCGATCATTTGGTTCACATTCAGCTATTTGCCAATTGCTCATATGGTTTGGTTCTGGCCTGGTCCTGATGCGTTTACAGATGCAGCGGCCGCAGAAAAAGCTGTTGCAGCTTCTGGATGGTTGTTCCAAAAAGGCGCGTTGGATTTTGCTGGCGGTACAGTGGTTCACATCAATGCCGCTATTGCTGGTCTCGTAGGCTCCTATGTAGTTGGCAAGCGTATTGGCTACGGTAAAGAAGCAATGAAGCCACACAACCTTACATTCACATGGGTTGGTGCATCACTATTGTGGGTAGGTTGGTTTGGCTTTAATGCAGGTTCAGCGCTAGAAGCAAGTGGCGGTGCAGCGTTGGCTTTCGTTAATACATTGCTCGCAACGGCTGCAGCTGTAGTGACTTGGACAGTAGTTGAATGGATTTTCAAGAAAAAGCCATCAATCCTTGGTGCAGCATCTGGTGCGGTGGCAGGTTTGGTTGCAGTTACTCCAGCAGCTGGTTTTGTTGGAGTGGTTGGCGCCCTAATTATTGGCTTGATCGCAGGTATTGTTTGCTACTGGGGCGTTACTGGACTCAAGAAAATTCTTGGTGCTGATGACAGCTTGGATGTGTTCGGTGTTCATGGCGTAGGCGGTATCTCTGGTGCGCTGTTGACCGGTGTATTTGCTGATCCAGCATTGGGTGGTACAGGTGTATGGGATTACGTGGCAAATGCCGTTACTCCAGACTACTCAATTGCCTCTCAAGTTTGGATTCAGTTCCAAGCCGTTGCAACTACATTGATTTGGTCTGGTGTTGTGGCCTTTATTGCCTACAAACTAGTCGATATCGTGATTGGTTTGCGTGTGAAGGAAGAAGAAGAGCGCGAAGGCTTGGATATCAGCTCACACGGTGAGACTGCATACGAGTCTTAATCAGTAGATTTACCCCTCACTGGGCGGCTCTGGTTGGCTGCCTAGTTTTAAGCGCGGGATCCTAGGATCCCGCGTCTTTCTTTTAATAATCTTACAATGGTGGAATGGTTCCACATCTCATTACAGCCCTAAGCGGTCCTTTGCTCGAATTAGAGTCAAAGGTTCTAGAAGCGACCCCAACCATTGAGCGTTGGTTCAGATTGGAGTGGCAAGAGCACACCCCACCTTTTTACTGTTCGGTCGATTTGCGTAATTCTGGCTTTAAGTTGGCCCCGGTTGATACCAATCTGTTTCCTGGCGGGTTTAATAACCTTTCACCTCAGATGTTGCCGCTTGCTGTGCAGGCTGCTATGGCAGCAATTGAGAAAATTTGTCCGGAAGCAAAAAATTTACTATTGATTCCTGAGAAACATACCCGCAATACTTTTTATTTACAAAACATTGCACGCCTGTCTTCCATTTTGCGTCAAGCAGGTTTAAATGTGCGACTAGGTACATTTTCTGAAGAGATAAAAAAGCCAACGTGGATTGAGTTGCCTGATGGCAATCGTTTGTTGATGGAGCCACTCTCTCGACTAGGTCTCAAGAAACAACGTTTAGGCTTAAAAGATTTTGATCCTTGCTCGATCTTATTGAATAACGACTTGTCTGCAGGCATCCCGCCGATTCTAGAAAATATCTATGAGCAGTACTTACTCCCTGGCTTACACGCTGGCTGGCATGTCCGTCGTAAATCAAATCACTTTGCCGCTTATGAAGAAGTTGCAAAGAAATTTGCTAAGGTAGTAGATATCGATCCATGGATGATTAATCCTTACTTCACGAGTTGCTCGAATATTAATTTTCATGAGCGCAAAGGTGAAGATGAGTTACAGGCTGCAGTAGAGCAAGTCTTGAAGAAGACTGCTAAAAAATATCGCGAGTATGGCATTAAAGAAAAGCCATATGTTGTTGTAAAGGCCGATGCAGGCACCTATGGCATGGGTGTGATGGTTGTGAATGATCCTTCACAGCTAAAAGGTTTGAATCGTAAAGACCGCAACAAGATGAGTGTCGTCAAAGAAGGTCTTGAGGTGAGTGATGTGCTCATACAGGAAGGCGTCTACACCTTTGAAAAGGTAAATGAGGCTGTAGCAGAGCCAGTGGTATATATGATTGATCGTTATGTCATTGGTGGCTTCTACCGTGTGCACACTGATCGAGGCCCTGACGAGAACCTCAATGCACCAGGTATGCATTTCGTACCGCTGGCCTTTGAGCAAAACTCTATGCCTGACCTGGGGGCTAAGCCTGGTAGTGCGGCTCCTAATCGCTTCTATCTGTATGGTGTGGTTGCTCGCTTGGCTCTGCTGGCATCATCATTAGAGCTTGAGCGCACCGATCCCAACGCTGAAGTTGCTTAAATGAAACGTTAATCTCTCAATAGAAAAAATGAACTTTCTTTTTATTGCAGACCCGCTTGAGTCATTCAAGATTCAAAAAGATTCTACGTTGGCAATGATGCGTGTAGCCCAAGAAGCGGGGCATCGCTTGTGGTTTTGTCAAAGTAAAAATATATTGTGGCGAGATGATCATGTAGTAGCCGATTGCCAGTCGTTATTGATCAAACCCAGTTCCACCAATTGGTATGAGCTGGGTGAAGTGGAGTCTCGAGCGCTGAAGACTTTTTCTGCCGTTTTGATGCGTACTGACCCTCCATTCGATATTGAATACCTTAATACAACCTGGTTGCTATCAGCCGCAGTGCGCCAGGGCGCCAAAGTGTTTAACGATCCCAGCTCGGTGCGAGATCACTCAGAAAAGTTGTCCATTACCGAATTCCCAGAGCTTATTCCGCCTACCTTGGTAACGCGTGAATTGGCTGCGGTAGAGCAGTTCCATCAGATCCATGGCGATATTGTTATTAAGCCTCTGGATGGCATGGGTGGTATGGGTGTATTTAGAGTGGGACCAGATGGCCTCAATCTTGCTAGCATCGTAGAAACGCTGGGTGAGAATGGTGCAAGAACGCTAATGGTCCAACGTTTCTTGCCTGAGATTGCTCAGGGCGATAAACGCGTGCTTTTAATTGGTGGAGAGGTGGTGCCATATGCATTGGCACGCATTCCTCAAGGAAGTGAAATTCGGGGCAATTTAGCAGCTGGGGGTAAAGGGGTAGCGATGCCTTTAACTGGGGCAGAAAAAAAGGTTGCTGAAAAATTAGCCCCACTCTTACATCAGCGTGGATTATTCTTGGTGGGATTAGATTTAATTGGTGGCCACCTTACAGAAATTAATGTGACTAGCCCCACTTGTTTTGTTGAAATCACCAATCAAACGGACTGCAATGTTCCGCAATTTTGGTTGGCAGCACTAGAGAAGGCATTGGCTTAAATATGGCTGGAATTGTCATCGTTGCCCATACACCGGTTGCTAGCGCAATGCTGGGGTTTGCTGAACATACATATGGCGTGCTGCCCGAGCGCGTGAGGGCTGTGGATATCCCGCCCCACGAAGATACCAAAGCAAGTTTTGATCGCGTTATGAAGGCGGCTTATGGCGTAAATACTGGTAATGGGGTGCTGATTTTGACAGATGTCATGGGCGCCACCCCTGCCAATGTGGCTTCAAAGTTGGAGGCCTTAGGCCCATTATCGGGATTAAATGCCCCCGTCATTGTTTTGGCGGGACTCAATCTTCCGATGTTGATGCGCTGTATATCTCATCGCGGTGAGGGGCTGGAAGAGTTAGCGCAAAAAGCGCTAATTGGTGGGCAGCATGGCATCTTGCGCTTGGGCAGCAAAGTCAATCAAGAATAAATAAGGGTCCGCACAGAATGCCTTCAGCAGAAATTGAAATCATTAATAAATTAGGCTTGCATGCTCGCGCATCGGCGAAGCTATCGCAATTAGCTGCACAGTTTCCCTGTGAAATATTGTTGTCACGAAATGGGCGTCAAATTAATGCTAAGAGCATTATGGGTGTGATGATGTTGGCTGCTGGTATAGGCAGCACCGTGACGCTTGAGACTGTAGGCGAAAAAGAAGATGAAGCCATGCAGGCCATCACAGCATTAATTAATGATCGCTTTGGCGAAGGCGAATAAATACTATGACGTTTGCATTGCACGGAATCCCAGTATCAAAAGGCATTGCCATTGGCAAGGCGGTACTGATTTCTCGTGCTGCATTGGAGGTCGGTCACTACTTAATTGAGGCTGGTAAAGAAGAAGCAGAGGCTCAAAGGTTATTAGATGCATTTGATCAGGTGCGTTTAGAGTTGGATCAATTACGCCAAGGACTGCCAAAAGATGCGCCACAAGAGATGGCGGCATTCTTAGATGTGCACGGGATGATCTTGGCAGATCCTGCTCTAGCTGAAAAGCCGATGAAGTTAATTCGTACGCAGCGCTTAAATGCAGCCTGGGCCTTAACTACAGAGCTCAATGATTTGTTAGAGCAATTTGTAGACATTGAGGATGCCTATTTAAAAGAGCGCGCCAATGATATTCGGCAGGTTGCTGAGCGTGTCATCAAAGCTTTAAATGCGCAGAAAAAAGATCCTTTAAACGACTCTGATTTTTTGCCAACGAGTGATATCGGAGTGGAGTCAATCATCGTTGCCCACGATATTGCACCACATGACATGTTGCGTTTTAAAGAGCATGCTTTTACTGGTTTTGTGACGGATCTTGGGGGTAAGACCTCGCATACTGCCATTGTGGCTCGCAGCATGGAGATACCTGCGGTAGTTGGCGTACGCCACGCCAGTGAAATGATTCGGCATGGTGATTGGTTGGTATTAGATGGAGAACGAGGAGTCGTTGTAGTTGCCCCTGATGAGCAGCTTCTCGCCGAATATCGCAAACTGCAAACCCAAGTTTTAAAAGAGGCGCGTAAGCTTCAACAGTTAAAGCATGCAAAAACGGAGACTGCGGATCGCGTTGAGATTGAATTGTTTGCCAATATTGAGTTGCCAGAAGATGCAATTCAAGCTGTGAAATTGGGTGCTGTGGGTGTTGGTCTATTTCGTTCCGAATTCTTATTTATGGATCGCAAACAGGCCTTGCCGGATGAAGAGCAACAGTATCAAGAATATCGTCGGGTAGTTGATTTAATGCATGGCTTACCTGTCAATATCAGAACGATTGACGTCGGCGCTGATAAAGCCTTGGGTGGTGGTGGAGATGTTTCTCAAACTGGCACATCCCCCTTGGGCTTACGAGCGATCCGCTGGTCTTTAACAGAGCCTGAAATCTTTTTAACGCAGCTCAGAGCAATCTTACGCGCATCAGCACATGGTCAGGCACGCATTATGATCCCGATGTTGGCGCATGCTAAAGAAATTGACGAAACATTTAGGTTGATCGAAAAGGCAAAGCAGCAATTACATCAGCGCGGCAAAGCATTTAATCCCAATATTCAAGTGGGCGCCATGATTGAAATTCCGGCGGCTGCTTTAGTGCTGCCGTTGTTTATCAATCGATTTGATTTTCTTTCCATTGGCACCAATGACTTAATTCAGTACACGCTAGCAATTGATCGGGCGGATCATGCGGTGGCACACTTATATGATCCTTTGCACCCAGCGATCTTAAGCTTGCTATCTAACATCATCGAGCAGGCAAAACGTGCAAATGTACCGGTAGCTGTATGTGGCGAGATGGCTGGTGATCCCGCCTTAACAAAATTATTGCTTGCTTTGGGTTTAACTGACTTCTCGATGCATTTCAGCCAATTGCTGCTGGTAAAGCGCGAGATTCTTAAAGCCAATGTGGGTTTGTTACGAGCTCGTGTACCTAGAGTTTTGAGGGCATATGAGCCTGAAGAGCAAGCAAAAGCTTTGGAGCGATTGCTGTCTTAATGGCTTTGTCGGTTCTTGCTGAGTTATTGGTGTGATGCGCCACATACTGGGCATTCAGAATTACGGCTAATACGGATTTCATCGATTTGGGTAGTGCGACCATTCCAAAGCAACATACGACCCACCAAAGGCTCGCCAAAACCAATTAATACTTGCAGTGCTTGTGCTGCCTGCATGGCGCCAATTATGCCAACCAGGGGTGAGAAAATGCCCATGCTAGAGCAACTAACTTCTTCAAATTCTTCGTCTGGAGAAAAGATGCACGCATAACAGGGTGAACTAGAGTTGCGGGGATCAAAGACGCTCACTTGACCATCAAATTTAAGAGCAGACCCCGAAATGAGCGGAGTTTTGTTTTTGAAGCAGGCGGCATTGATGAGGTGTCTAGTTGAAAAGTTGTCGGTGCAATCTAAGACGATATCCACACTTGGTAATAACTCATCAAGAAGAGCGCTGGTTGCTTTAGCTTGAATAGTTTCAATTTGAATCGTGGAATTAAGGAGTTCTAGAAATTCCTTTCCGGATGCAACTTTACTTTTACCAATGCTGCTCTCGGTGTGCATGATTTGGCGCTGCAGATTTGTCAGCTCTACTGAATCATGATCCATTAGCGTGATGTGCCCCACTCCTGCAGCAGCCAAGTAGGGCGCTGCCGCGCTTCCTAAGCCGCCAGCGCCGATTACCAATACATGCGCGCTGAGCAGCTTTTCTTGGCCAGCTACATCAATTTCTTCCAGTAATAAATGTCTGGAGTAGCGAAGTAACTGCTCATCATTCATAGGTAAGCCGTGAGCTTCATTATTCCAGCTTAGATGATGAGCGCTTTACAGGCTGGCCATTGATGAACGCCACAGCCTGGGAGAGCATAAAGTCATCTGCGCTACCGAGTTCAGTAGGCTTCTTATTTTTTTCTTTCTCTTTTTCTTCGGGAGTCTTTTTGGCATTTTTTTCTTCAATGCGTTGTAGCTCCTCAAGACGACGCTGCTCACGATCTTTGATTAACTTGTCTTCAGCTGATTGTTTATTGCGCAGATGCTTCTCGCTGTCAATCTCGCGAGTGATCAATACATCATCTGGATCACCATCTTTATTTTGATCTACCGGAATATCTGGTTTCACACCAAAAGCTTGAATCGACTTGCCGCTTGGAGTGTAGTAATAAGCAGTAGTGATTTTCAGTGCGGAATCATTGGTAAGTGGACGTACAGTTTGCACAGAGCCTTTACCAAAAGTAGTTTTTCCAATAATGGTTGCACGTTTGTAGTCCTGAAGTGCGCCGGCCACAATCTCTGAGGCAGAGGCGGAGTAGGCGTTCACCAAAACTACCATTGGCAACTTTTTAAACATGGCTGGAACACCAGCCAAAGGATCGCCAGACTCATTAAGGCGGTACATGGCTGGCGTGGCATTAAATACTTGTGTGGAGTCTGGGGATTGTCCCTTGGTGGAGACAATAATCGCATCCGCAGGCAAGAAGGCAGCAGCTACACCTACGGCACCTTGAAGTAGGCCGCCACCATTGTTACGCAGATCCAAAATGATGCCCTTGAGCTTTGGATCCTGGTTGGCAATATCTGTTAATTTTTTAGCGAGGTCAGGGACGGTACGCTCTTGAAAGCTGGTAATGCGAACCCAAGCAATATCGTTGTCAAGAATTTTGGTTTTAACTGACTGAACTTTAATTTCTGCGCGAGTGATTGTGACAGGAAAGCTGCGTTCCTCACTTTTACGAAATACCGTCAAAGTAATTTTTGTTCCAGGAGTGCCTCGCATTGTGCGAACTGCTTTATCGAGAGACATACCGCGTACAGGTTTATCGTCCAGACGAGTAATTAAATCCCCCGCTTGCAAGCCAGCACGTGCTGCAGGACTATCTTCAATTGGATTGAGAACTTTGACAACACCATCTTCTGAGGTAATCTCAATGCCAAGGCCAGCAAACTTTCCAGAGGTTTGCTCTTGCATTTCTGAAAAATCTTTTTTATCCAAGAAAGTGGAGTGCGGGTCAAGACTACTCACCATTCCCTTGACTGCGTCCGTTAACAATTGCTTATCTTCAATGGGCTCAACATATTCACGCTTGATTTGTGCGAAGACGTTAGAAAGCGTACGCAACTCATCTAGCGGTAGCTGGGCTCCTTGCTGGGCCGTAGCGGAGAGCTGGATTGTCGCTGCCACACCGGCGATAAGACCAACGGTTATCAGGGCGAAATTCTTTAGAAATTGGCGCATATCTCTTTTGTTTTTAATCTAAATAAAAGTGTTGAATAGGTTTGAGGTTGTCATCCAACTCATAAACAAGTGGCACACCATTTGGCACATTCACTTCCATGATGGCTTCATCTGACATTTGATCCAAATATTTAATTAATGATCGAATGCTATTGCCATGAGCAACTAATAAAACACGTTTTCCTGCTTTTAGTGCAGGAGCGATAGACTCATTCCACAGTGGCAGTACGCGCTCAACGTTATCTTTGAGACATTCGCCTAACGGAATATCAGCGGCATTGAGTTTTGCATAACGCGGATCATTTTTGGGGTTGCGCTCATCAGCATGTTCTAGCAAAGGTGGGCGTACATCGTATGAGCGACGCCAAATGTGAACTTGCTCATCCCCATATTTTTCTGCGGTTTCAGCTTTATTTAATCCTGTGAGAGCGCCATAGTGACGCTCATTGAGGCGCCAGCTATGAACTACTGGTAGCCACATGAGATCCATGGTGTCTTGCACATTCCAGAGGGTGCGAATTGCACGCCTTAAAACTGAGGTGTAAGCAACATCAAATTCATAACCCGCTTTTTTCAGGTTTTCACCTGCTGCTAGGGCCTGTTCAGCGCCTTTTGGGGTTAAGTCAACGTCCGCCCAGCCAGTGAAGCGGTTTTCAAGGTTCCAGGCGGATTCGCCATGACGAATAAGGACAAGTTGTTTCATAGAGCCATTCTATAATCCGGTGATGAACTTTCTCACGCAAATTGATAATTTAGCGCTTATTGCCCTACTGTTGGTTTCGGGCGCAGCGCTTTTCCTACCTACATTATCTACGCTTATTGGCGGAAAAGGCTTGTCGCCTACCGAGGCAACTATTTGGATTAATCGTCGAAAAGCTCATGTATTGGATTTGCGTTCGGAGGAGGCTTTCAAATCAGGCCATCTACCTGGCGCTAAATTGGTAAATGCGGCTGGTTTGACCGCCGCTGTTGAAAAGCTCAAACTCGACAAGAAGCATCCAGTAGTCTTGGTGTGCGATTCAGGAACCCAATCACGCAAACTTGTTGCCGAGGCTCAAAAGCTGGGTTTTGCGGAAGTTGGTTCTTTGGATGGTGGCGTGCAAGCCTGGAAAGCCGCAGCCCTTCCTTTGGTGAAGTAAGGAGAAATAATGCCTCCAGTCACAATGTATAGCACTCAGGTTTGTCCATATTGCGTCATGGCTGAAAAGTTATTACTCAAAAAAGGTGTGACAAGCTTGGAAAAGATTTTGATTGATCGTGACCCATCTCAACGTGAAATCATGATGACTCGAACTGGTCGTCGTACTGTTCCTCAGATTTACATAGGCGACACCCACGTTGGTGGATATGATGACTTAGTAGCATTGGATCGTGCTGGCAAGCTTGACCCCTTGCTAGCCTAAAAGATTACACATACAAAGAAAGTTAGTAATGACTGAACAAACTTCTGCACCAGAAGCAAGCGCCGAACAATCTAAAGAGCCTGGATTTCGTATTCAGCGTATTTATCTAAAAGATGTATCGCTTGAGCAGCCGAATGCACCACAGATTCTATTGGTGGCATCAGAGCCACAAGTACAAGTTGAAATTGATATTGCTGTTGCCCCCTTGGGCGAAGGAATATTTGAGGTAGCCTTAAGTTCTACTGTGACTGCTAAAGTTGATGCAAAAGTATTGTTCTTGGTCGAGGCAAAGCAAGCTGGTATTTTTGAGTTCAGTAATATTCCTGTTGAGCAAATTGATCCAATGCTTGGCATTGCTTGCCCAACAATCTTGTATCCATATCTGCGCTCTAATATTGCCGACATTATTAGTCGTGCAGGCTTCCAGCCAATTCATTTAAATGAGATTAATTTCCACGGTATGTATGAGCATCGTTTGATGCAGGCTCAACAAGAAGCAGCCGCTAAAGATGGCGCAGCTGCTGAGAGCAAGCCCCACTAATATCTAACAAGCGAGCCCACAGATCATGAAAGTGACGCTGCTTGGTGCTGGTGCTTGGGGAACGGCGATGGCGGCACAAGCCGCTCGCCATCTCCAAGATGGTGATGTTTGTTTATGGTCACGTAGCAAACAACAATTGGATGATATTCAAGATTGTGGCGAAAACCGTACCTATCTTTCGGGCGTTCAATTACCCGAGGGTCTCAAGTTTGAGAGTGACTTTTCTGAAGCGGTAAAAAGACTTTCCAGTGATGACTTATTGGTTATTGCTACGCCAATGTCAGGGCTTTCAGAGACGATTGCTCAAGTATTAAGAATGGCAGAGCATCCGCTGAACATTGTTTGGCTCTGCAAGGGTCTAGAGCCAGATACCGCTTTATTGCCACACCAAGTTGTTGAGCGTGAAAGCAAGATTCATGCGCATGGCATTGTGCATTCGTATGGCGCCTTATCTGGTCCGAGCTTTGCGCGGGAGGTTGGTATGGGAATGCCTTGTGCCTTAACGGTTGCTAGCAAATCTCCAGTGCTTTGTGAAACGGTTCAGGCGGCATTCCATCACGGTAATATGCGGGTTTATTCCAGTGATGACTTGATCGGCGTTGAATTAGGTGGCGCTATAAAGAACGTCCTCGCTATTGCTGCAGGTATTGGGGATGGGCTCGATTTAGGGTTGAATGCCCGTGCCGCTGTTCTCACCCGCGGTTTGGCGGAAATGATGCGCCTAGTGAAGGCTGCCGGTGGTAAATCTGAAACGTGTATGGGCTTAACTGGTGTTGGCGATTTAATCTTGACTGCCACCGGTGATCTCTCTCGCAATCGTCGAGTTGGTCTCGAGCTCGCGAACGGCAAGCCACTGCCAGAAATTCTGACAAGTCTTGGCCATGTTGCTGAGGGTGTGCTTTGCGCTGCCGCAGTTGGTGATTTGGCAAAACGTTTAGATGTGGAAATGCCGATTACTGCGATGATGGGCGAGGTGCTTTCAGGAAAACTCAAGCCGCAAGATGCCCTTAAGAAGTTGATGGGGCGTGATCCAAAAATCGAATCATAGCGAATAACTCTTTGGCCAGTTGCTTACTGACCACCTGCTAAGCCATTTTGGCGCCAAGCTTCATACACAACAATCGCGACAGTATTCGACAAGTTCAAGCTGCGGCTACTATCTTGCATTGCAAGGCGCATGCGATTTTTTTCTGGGATAGACTCCCTTACTTCATTGGTAATGCCTTTGGTTTCAGAACCAAATACAAAGTAATCATTCGGAGAGTATTTGCCCTCATGAAACCTTCCAGAACCTTTGGTCGTTAAAGCAAAGATATTCTCGGGATTGGGTTGCTCATCTTTTAAAAACTGCGCCCAATTTTTGTGGACTTTTACTCTTGCAAACTCGTGATAGTCCAAACCCGCTCTGCGTAACTTGGCATCCTCCATCGGAAATCCAAGCGGCTCAATCAAGTGTAGCTTGGCACCGGTATTGGCGCATAAGCGAATGATATTGCCAGTATTGGGCGGGATTTCTGGTTCGAATAAAACAATATTAAACATGTGACACTCTTTCGATTGGTCGCGTAGCCCTGAGCAGTACCCAATTGATTACACGAGATACACCATTGTCCTTCAGAATGCGTGCAATTTCATTCAGGGTTGCACCGCTAGTCATTACATCATCAAATACGATGACAGTCTTGCCTTGCAACTGACGAATATATCGTTCCTCTACATAAAACATTCCCTGAATTGCTAAGTGACGATTGCTCAGAGAGCTTCCTGCTTGGTGTCCTGAGTAATGGTGGCGACGAAGTGCATAAGGTGATTTTTGAATCTGCTTGGCACAGCGGATTTGCTTCGCAATTTCCCAGCTTTGATTAAAGCCGCGTTGCGCTAATTTCTCAATACTGAGCGGTACTGGTAGCAAGTAATCTGCGTGAATATCAATAAGCTCTTTGTTGAGAATAATATTCCATATGCTGCCAAGTGCATGGGCAAATGCGATGCGCCTTTGATACTTTAATTCATGGAGTGGAGACTGCAATGATCCATCATAGCGATCCAAGCAATAGGTTTCATCAAAGTGTGGCTTGTTCTTTTCGCAGGAGGTGCACTTTTCTTGGTTCACCTCAAAGGCCTCTAACGTTATGCCGCATTGAAAGCAGCATTCATAGTTCAGTAAAGCATTATTTTGTAACGAGTCAACACATTGATCGCAAACGGAGTGTCCTTGGAATGTCTGACAGGTAATGCAAGCAGTCGGTAAAAGCTGTTCGCAAATGGTTTGAAAAATGTTCTCTGGAAATCGCATGGGGCGCTGAGTATACTGAGCCAATGACCCAGCCCATTAGATGGTTACAAGACGAAATTGCAGATCGCATGCTGCAGAAATTAGACATCGTTAAGCTCGATGTAAAAGATCTCTTGATCGTGCCAGATTTTGCAGGCAAACATTTAGATGTGCTCGCTAAGCGCTTCCCTAAAGTGCGAACTCTAAGCATTACTGAAGAGGGGGTTTCTAGTTTTCAAATGTGGCGAGCTAAAGCCTTGCGCAATTGGCGCACGCTGTTTAGCAACACTGCGAGTCCTTTAGCAAGCTTCACTTCATCCGGAAGATTTGATATTCCAGATAATTCTGTAGATTTGGTGTTCAGTAATCTATTAATCCAGGATTTGGCAGATCCAAAACATTTTCTTCGAGAATGTTGGCGTGTACTGCGTGAAGGTGGATTACTCACGTTTAGCTATTTGGGGCCCGATACCGGAAAAGAGCTGCGCTCACTCGAAATTCCGAGCTTAAAACTGAAAAATATATTAAGCCCTTGGGATATGCACGATATGGGAGATGCTTTGCTTGCAGAGCGCTTTTCTGACCCGGTGATGGATATGGAGTATTTGACCCTAGATTATGAGAAGCCCGAACTATTGCTCGCAGACATCAGCGCTCTGAATTTGCTGCATTTGGGCCCTGACGCAACCCCTCAATTAGAGCTTTTGCCACAAAAACTGACCTTGGAGGTGGTTTATGGGCATGCATGGGCTCTTGGAAAGCACCTTGCAAAAGCGAAGGATAACGTTGCCTATATTGATCTAAATCAAATTGGACGCAAGACTAGGCCAGATTCTGCTTAAGTGTAAGTGCTTACTATCATTTAAACCTTGACCAAGATTGGATCAAGCTGGGTTAACCCTGTTTGTTGTTGTGCTCAATTAACCCTATAATCACGGCAGTATGTATTGGCTTAAGACCGTTTTTTGGGCATTTTGTGGCATTTTTGCTGCTTTGCTCACGACAATAAACAGAGAATAAGATGAATTTATTTGGAAAAGTCACTAGGGCTTCGCTCTATTTCGCAGTAGCTTTTGGAACTGCAATTGCTCATGCAGCAGAGAATATGCCTGGTGGCCCAGCTGTAAATCAGCTGAATTTTGCGCCTCCTGCTACCAAAATCATGCAAGAGATTCATTGGTTGCATTGGATGATGTTGGTTATTTGTGCGTTGATTTTTGTCGGCGTTTTTGGTGTGATGTTCTATTCCATCTTGAAGCACCGCAAATCTCTAGGTCATAAATCAGCTTCATTCCACGAGAGCACCACTGTTGAAATTATTTGGACAGTCATTCCATTACTCATCGTGATTGGTATGGCGTTGCCTGCAACAAAAACTGTTGTGGCAATGAAAGACACTACTAATTCAGACATCACTATTAAGACCACTGGTTATCAGTGGAAATGGGGTTATGACTACATCAAAGGTGAGGGTGAAGGTATTAGCTTCCTGTCTACTTTGTCTACTTCCCGTGAAGCAATCAATAACTTGGCGCCTAAATCAAATACTTATTTGATGGAAGTTGACAATGAAATGGTTGTGCCCGTTGGTAAAAAAATTCGTTTGATCACTACAGCTAATGACGTTATTCATGCATGGACAATTCCAGCGTTTGGCGTGAAGCAAGATGCGATCCCAGGTTTTGTGCGTGACACTTGGTTTAGAGCTGACAAGATTGGCACATTCCGTGGTCAGTGCTCTGAGCTTTGTGGTGCAGAGCATGCCTTTATGCCCATCGTTGTGAGAGTGGTTTCTCAAGAGGACTACAGCGCGTGGGTTGCAGAGAAGAAAAAGGAAATGGGTGCTGGTGGCGACGATCCTTCAAAGGTTTACACCTTGGATGAGCAAAAAGAGCGTGGCGCCAAAGTATATGCAGCGAACTGTGCAGCTTGCCATCAACCAAACGGTAAAGGCGCGGGCGCATTCCCAGCGCTGGACGGTAGCAAAGTGGTTAACGGCCCTAAAGCAGGTCAGTTCAATATCCTCATTAATGGTAAAGGCGCTATGCCGAAGTGGGCTGGCGTGATTTCTGATGGCGATATTGCTGCGGTGATGACCTATACACGTAATGCATGGGGTAATAAGACGGGTGAAGTGATTCAGACCCAAGAGATTATTACTGCGCGCGGCGGCAAGTAATTCAGATTAACAAATACAGATAAAACGAAACCGGAGTAATTTATGAGCACAGTCTCTACTACCCACGATCACGCACACGACCACGCGCATGACGATCACATGCCACACGGCTGGCGTCGTTGGCTGTTTGCAACCAACCACAAAGACATCGGTACGATGTACTTGATCTTCTCATTCGTTAGCTTGCTGGCTGGCGGCGTGATGGCCTTGGGAATTCGTTTGGAATTGTTCCAGCCTGGTTTGCAATTCTTGCGTCCAGAGTTCTTTAACCAATTAACAACCATGCACGGTCTCGTGATGGTGTTCGGTGCGATCATGCCGGCCTTCGTTGGTTTTGCTAACTGGATGGTGCCTTTGCAAATTGGCGCATCTGATATGGCATTTGCTCGTATGAATAACTTCAGCTTCTGGATTCTGCCAGTAGCAGCAACATTGCTGTTGAGCTCATTCTTAGTTCCTGGCGGCGCTCCATCAGGTGGCTGGACTATCTATGCTCCATTGACTTCGCAAATGGGTCCTGGCATGGACATGGCGATTTTTGCCCTGCATTTGTTGGGTGCCTCTTCCATCATGGGATCGATCAACATCATCGTGACCATTTTGAATATGCGCGCTCCTGGCATGACATTGATGAAGATGCCAATGTTCTGCTGGACTTGGTTGATCACTGCTTACTTGTTGATCGCTGTGATGCCTGTATTGGCTGGCGCGATTACCATGGTTCTGACTGATCGTCATTTCGGTACTTCATTCTTCTCCGCTGTTGGCGGCGGTGACCCAATCATGTTCCAGCATATTTTCTGGTTCTTTGGTCACCCAGAGGTTTACATCATGATTCTTCCAGCATTTGGAATCATCAGTGAAATCGTTCCAGCATTCTCCAGAAAAACATTGTTCGGTTACAGCTCAATGGTGTATGCAACCGCATCGATTGCGATCTTGTCATTCATCGTTTGGGCTCACCACATGTTTGCAACTGGTATGCCAGTTACAGGTCAATTGTTTTTCATGTACGCAACCATGTTGATTGCCGTTCCAACTGGCGTGAAGATTTTCAACTGGGTAGCAACCATGTGGAAAGGTTCAATGACCTTTGAAACTCCAATGTTGTGGGCCATCGGCTTTATCTTTGTGTTCACTATGGGCGGCTTTACTGGTTTGATCTGTGCGATGGCGCCAATTGATATTGGCATTCAAGACACGTATTACATCGTTGCCCACTTCCACTATGTATTAGTAGCAGGCTCATTGTTCGCAATGTTTGCTGGTTTCTATTACTGGTGTCCTAAGTGGACTGGTTACATGGCTAGCGAAACTCGCGGCAAGATCCATTTCTGGGCTTCCATGATTTTCTTTAACATCACCTTCTTCCCAATGCACTTCTTGGGTTTGGCAGGTATGCCACGTCGCTATGCTGACTATCCAACGCAGTTTGCTGATTTCAATGCAATTGCTTCGATTGGCGCATTAGGATTCGGTTTGGCGCAGGTTTATTTCTTGCTCTTCGTTGTATTGCCGGCTTATAACGGCAAAGGCGAAAAAGCCCCAATGAAGCCATGGGATGGAGCAAAAGGTCTTGAGTGGACAGTGCCTTCTCCAGCGCCACATCACACTTTTGAAACTCCGCCAAGTGCAGAGCAATTGCGTGAAGCAGGAATTTAATTCTCCAGAGAAGCAGGCCCTTGCTGCGAATAATCGCAGGATGGGCTTGATTCTTGTAAGTGTTGTAGTAACTTTTTTTATTGGTATTGTGATTAAACGGAGTATGTTGGGTTAATTCTCTCGCTAACGATGGTTTCAACTCAATCACTGAATCGCCAAATTTTATTAAAGCTGTTAATTGCGGCAGTAATGATGTTTGGCTTTGGTTACGCACTGGTTCCGATGTACAAAGCCTTGTGTGAGGTCACCGGAATCAATGTAGTAACGAGCAAGAATGATTATGGTATCAGAGCCTTTAGCCCTAATAAGGTTGGCAATACGCAAGTTAACTATGCTCGCACAGTAACCATTGAGTTTGATTCGAACAGTCGTGGCCCGTTTACATTTAAGCCAGTAAAGAATTTTTTAGAAGTGCATCCCGGTGAAATGACCGAGATTGTTTATGAAGTAACGAACAATCAGAATCGTACGGTGCGTGCGCAGGCAATACCAAGTTATGCACCTAAAAGTGCGACAGAGTTTTTTACGAAATTAGAGTGCTTTTGTTTTCAGGAACAAACGCTAGCAGCAAATGAAACAAAAAAGATGCCGGTAGTCTTTGTAATTGATGCGGGTTTGCCGGATGATGTAAAGACAATTACTTTGTCATACACCTTCTTTGAGTTGGGCTTAGGTGGCACTCCCCCAGCCCCGAAATCAAAGGTGGTTTCATGAAAAAGAAAAGTAGTTTTATGCAGTCTATGAAAGCCGTGATGTGGGGCTTTTTGGGGGTGCGTAAGAAGTCAGGTTTGCAGGAAGATGTTGCTTCATTGAGTTTTGTGCACATTATCATTGCAGGAGTTATCGGCGCCTTGATTTTTATGGGCGTTCTCCTGTTGATAGTGAAGGCAGTAGTGTCCCATTGATTATTTTTTGATTGAATAGAGAGAATAAGATGTCATCCAATTCAACCCCATACTATTTCGTCCCTGGACTATCTAGACATCCAGCCATGGCCGCCTTTGGTCTGATTGCTTTTGGCTTTGGTATTTCTGGTTGGGTAAATCATGCCTCTTGGGGCGGCCCACTTTGTCTTGCAGGTGTAGCGTTTGTTCTCTATGTGCTCTATAACTGGTTTGGCGACACGATTGCAGAGTCAAATGCCGGTAAGAATGGTGTCAACGTGGACATCTCTTATCGCTGGTCAATGGCTTGGTTTATCTTCTCTGAAATCATGTTCTTTGGTGCCTTCTTTGCGGCCTTGTTCTATGCGCGTAATATTGCAATGCCTTGGATGGGCGATGTTGAAAGTAAATTGATTTGGCCAAATTTCCAGGCTGTATGGCCAAATGATGGCCCAGCTGGTTTGGTTGAGAAATTTACGACCATGGGCCCATGGCCAATTCCAACAATCAACACATTATTGTTGTTGAGCTCTGGCGTAACGATTACTATCGCTCACCATGCATTAGTCGAAAATCACATGAAAAAAGCCATCATTGGCTTAGCTGCAACTGTTGGTTTGGGCGCAGTGTTCTTGGGTTTCCAAGTGTATGAGTACTACCATGCGTACCATGAGTTGAACCTGAAATTAACTTCAGGCATCTATGGCTCCACATTCTTCATGTTGACTGGTTTCCATGGTTTCCATGTGTTCTTGGGTGGCACGATGTTGGCAATTGTGTTGCGTCGTATGATTCGTGGTGATTTCACCTCTAAGCATCACTTCGCATTTGAAGGCGCTGCTTGGTACTGGCACTTCGTTGACGTGGTCTGGCTGGGTCTGTACATCGCTGTTTACTGGATGTAAGTAAGCAAAAAAATCGGGGCTAAAAGCCCCGATTTGTTTTTATGCGCTGATTAAAATTTGCTTTAGTTAGTGCCGACTTTAATTCCCGTTGCTTCAATAAGCCCAAAGTAGTGGGCCAGGAGAATTCCCAGAAACAAGGCGATAGATAAGCCAATACGCAGCATGAGCGAGTGCACCATGCGAGAGCTATTCCCTCTATCTTTCATCATGTAATACAGGGCCGATCCTAAGCTAAAAACAATCATTAGTAGGACAATCGGAATAAGCCATTTCATCTCAAATCCTTATCTTCAATATCTTGAATAATCTTTTTACCGCCCTCATTACTAAGCGCATAGTTGCTACTGTATCAGCCTTGATGGTTATTGCTATTGGCTGTGGCGCTGGCATTTGGCAGCTTGGTAGGGCTGAGACCAAAATTGCGTTGGCGGCTAATTTATTGGCTCGGCAGCAAATGCCAATTCTGAATGCAAATGCGGGTCCTTGGACTCTGGAAGAGGCGACGGAGCGTCGTATGACGGCTCGAGGGCAATATCTTCCAGATGCAGCCATTTGGCTCGATAACCGACCAAGGCCTATTCCCCCCGCTGGCAGTAACACCGCGCAGTCCGGCTTCTATTTGATGATGCCTTTAAAGCTTGAAGGAAGGGGCGAGGTTCTTTGGGTAAACCGCGGTTGGGCTCCTCGCAACAATGAAAATCGTGAGACCTTGCCGCCAGTACAGACGCCAACTAAGGTCGTTAGCATTGAAGGCATTGTCTTTGCTCATCCCGGCAAGGTGTATGAGTTGGGCAGCGGCAAAAATTCAACCCAGACTGGTAAGCCCAGGATTGAACAAAACTTTGATTTAGAGGCCGAAGGTAAACAGCGAGATTGGGAGCAACTCCCTTTTGTTTTGCGTGAGGTTGAGGCTGGTGCAGAAGATGGTTTATTGCGTGAATGGGCACCCCTGACAAGCGGGGTCGATCGCCATTATGCTTATGCATTCCAGTGGTTTGCTTTGGCTTTTGCTGGATTTATATTTTGGTTGCTGACAGGCTTGCGGCAATATAAACGTCAGGGTCTGGCAATGGGTATCGAGGGGATCAAGGGTGAGCGATAAAGAGTTATTAATTCCGGCATCACAGATAGATTCATCTGCGATTAATGCGCGTACTCGTCGCGGCCGTATACAGATGTTGTTGTTATTGCTGGCCTGTGCTTCCCCGGTGATTGCCTCTTATTTTACGTATTATGTGATTAAGCCTGCGGGCGGTAAAACCAATCTGGGGACGCTTGTACATCCAGCACAAGAATTTAATTCGGCATGGCTTGATGCGCCTATACAAGGTAAGTGGACCCTCTTAATTGCTCGTCCATCGAGTGAATGCCAAATTAAAGATGAGAAATGCATCGAGGCGCTATTCCTGATGCGGCAGACAAGAGTTGCTATGGGTAGAGAGAGTGGGCGCTTGCAGCTGATCTGGGTCAATACCGATGGTAAGCCTGTAGACCCTGAGGTTACCAAGGTTTATGACGAAAAAGCGGCTGGTCTTCGGGTTGTTTCACTGCCAGCGGATCCTAAGCTCAGAGCTGAATTTGATACTTGGCTAAATAAAGAGGGCACTGGTCAACAGATTCAATTAATTGATCCTAGCCCTGCCAAGATGATGTATTTTCCAGTCACGAATTCTCCTAAAGAATTTTCGAGCATGAAGAAAGACTTGGAAAAACTGTTGAAGCTCAATCACAAGGGCGAGAATTTGTAATGCCAAGTTTGATTTTGCTTCTGGAGTTAGCTGCAATTGCTATTATTTTTGCCGGCTTGCCACTGGTTTATCTTTGGAGAAAGCCAGGTTATAGTTTTTTCCAAAAACTCAATTGGGTATTGGTCTTTATGACATTCGATCTGATTGTGTTTGGTGCATTTACACGTTTGACCGACTCAGGCTTAGGTTGTCCAGATTGGCCTGGATGCTACGGCACTTCCAACCCTTTTCATGCGCTGAGCGATATACAGCAGGCCGAAAGCGCCTTACCTACAGGGCCTGTGACGGTGATTAAAGCCTGGATTGAGATGATTCACCGCTACTTAGCAATGACAGTGGGCGCCTTAATTTTGGTGCAAGTAGCTATTGCATGCTCTAAATTGAAATCTTTAGGAAAAAATCCTTTGCTTGGTAGCTTGGGATTGCTGTTATTGGTTTGTGTTCAGGGCGCGTTTGGCGCTTGGACAGTGACGCTAAAGCTGCAACCAATTATTGTGACGATCCATTTGCTGTTGGCTTTAGTCCTATTGGCTTGCATAACAGCTTATGCGCAGCAAGTATGGGAGAGTAAGTCCTCTGCAATTCGCACCATTCGTATTCGTCCACTTTCTGCTCAACTTCTTTCGCTTGCTTTTGTGGTTTTATTTATCCAGGTTTTCTTGGGTGCTTGGGTGAGTACTAATTACGCAGTATTGGCATGCCCTGATTTCCCTACGTGCTTGGGCAGTGCATGGCCTGAAACTAATTGGGGGGAGGGCTTTACTCTCTGGCGTCAACTTGGCTTAAATGCGCAAGGTGAGTTCATTTCCCCTGTGGCTTTGCAAGCTATTCATTGGGCACATCGCTTGTTCGCAATACTGGTGTTGGTAGTGCTAGGCACTTTAGGGTGGAAGGGTCTACAGCTTGCAACCCCTGTCCTATCGAGCCTTGGTCGGGTAGCTAAGTTATTGCTAGGCGTGCTTTTCTTGCAGGTGATAACAGGCATTTCGAACGTGATATTCCAGTGGCCTTTACTCGCGGCTTTATTGCATACCGCAGGCTCTGCTGCTTTGGTATTCTGTTTGGTCAGAATGAGCTATTGGGCTTCTTGGAAGCCTTTCATTCAAAAGAAGATGGCATAAATATGAGTGACTCTAAAACCAACGTATCAGTGGCTATGCCACGTTGGCGTCAATACTGGGTTTTAACTAAACCGAGAGTGACTCAGCTCGCCGTTTTTTGCGCGGTTATAGGAATGTTCTTAGCAACACCGGGGATGGTTCCTTACCCTGTACTTTTTGGGGGCATTGTGGGCATCTGGCTTTTAGCGGGCGCTGCTTTTGCGGTGAACTGTTTAATAGAGCAAGCGGTTGATGCCAAGATGAAGCGTACGTCATGGCGTCCGTCTGCTACAGGCGAAGTGACGCCTTTTCACATTATTATTTTTTCAATCGTTTTGGGCTCGCTTGGAATGATTATTTTGTGGAATTTCTGTAACCCCTTAACCATGTGGCTGACACTTGCCACCTTTGTTGGTTACGCAGTGATCTATACCTGGTTACTCAAGCCTGCAACACCTCAGAATATTGTGATTGGCGGATTATCTGGTGCCATGCCGCCAGCATTAGGTTGGGCCGCTGTGACTAATACACTTTCTGCAGAAGCTTGGCTTTTGGTTCTCATCATCTTTGTGTGGACGCCCCCGCACTTCTGGGTGCTGGCTTTGTATCGCCGGGATGATTATGTGCAATCTGGCTTGCCGATGTTGCCCGTGACCCATGGGGAGCGCTTCACGCTATTGAATATCGTGCTCTACACCCTAATCTTGATTGCGGCCACGATGCTGCCCTATATCTATGGCATGAGTGGTATGGTTTACTTAATCTCAGCTATTGTTCTGGGTTTGTTGTTCTTGGTTTATGTAGTTGCGCTATTCATCTCGTATAGCGATGCATTGGCCAAGAAAACGTTTCGTTTTTCAATTACCTACCTATCGCTACTGTTTGCGGCGCTCTTGGTAGATCACTATTTCCTTTAAACCTTTAAACCTTTAAATCTCATAAGCCATATGAATTTTCTGCGCATTTGCTCTTTAGCAATCCTATGTTTTGTTCTGACCGCCTGCAGTCCAAAGCCAGAGTTTAAGAATGTTGATATCACTGGCAGCAAAGCATTTGGTACTGATTTCAGCTTGGTGGACCCTGATGGGAAGGTGAGAACCTTGGCTGACTTTAAGGGCAAAGTGGTGGTGATGTTTTTTGGTTATACCCAGTGCCCAGACATTTGCCCAACGACCTTAACAGAGATGCAACAAGTCATGGCTCTGTTGGGGCCCCAGTCGGATAAGGTTCAAGTACTTTTTGTGACTGTCGATCCTGAGCGAGATACCGCAGAAATCCTCAAGCAATATGTTCCTGCATTTGATCCCCGTTTCTTGGGCTTGCGACCTGCAGATGAAGCCGCTTTAGAAAAAGTTACTAAGGACTTCAAGATCTATTACAAGAAAGTGCCTGGAAGCAAGCCGGGTTCTTACACAATGGATCACACAGCAGGTAGTTATGCATTTGATCCCGAAGGCCGCTTACGCTTGTACATCAAACACGCTCAAGGTCCGGAGACCTTGGCGCATGATTTAAAAGAGCTGCTGAAGTGAAAAGAAAAAAACTAAAAAGGGTTCTGAATCGAACCCTTTTTTATTTAGGCTGCTTGGAGTAAGCCGCGCATCTTTTTGAGAGCAGCAGTTTCGATTTGACGCACGCGTTCAGCTGAAATGCCGTATTCATCAGCAAGATCATGTAATGTCTTCGTGCCATTACCTTCAGCATCCATAGCTAACCAACGGGACTGGACAATATTGCGGCTGCGCTCGTCTAAAGCCATCAGCGCTTGATCTAGCTTGGGACCTTGCAGTGCATCAGCTTCGGCGTTAGCAATACGTGCAGTCGGCTCTTGCGAGCTATCTGCCAGCCACTGAATAGGTGCGTAAGCAGATTCATCATCGCTATCATCGCCTTCAAGGGCAACATCGCCACCAGCAAGACGCATTTCCATTTCTTTAACGTCAGAACCCTTGACATCCAAGGCTTTAGCCAAGGCATCTACCTCGCTTGGAGTGAGTGCGCTTAAGGTAGGTTTGTTGCTGCGTAAGTTAAAAAATAATTTACGTTGTGCTTTAGTGGTTGCTGTTTTTACTAAACGCCAATTCTTGAGAATGTACTCATGAATTTCTGCTTTGATCCAGTGAATCGCATAAGACACTAAGCGAGCACCATTGTTTGGGTCGTAGCGCTTGACCGCTTTCATTAAGCCAATATTGCCTTCTTGAATTAAGTCAGCATGTGGAATGCCATAGCCAAGATATTGACGGGCTACAGAAACTACTAAGCGCAAATGTGAGAGCACTAATGTTTTAGCGGCATCCACATTTTCTGTGCGACGAAATTCCTGCGCAAGATGCAACTCTTCCGCAGCGCTGAGCATCGGCACGCGATTTACGTAAGCGATGTATGAGTCGAGAGTGCCAACCCCAAGAGTTGGCAGCATTGGAAATGCAGACGCCGCCGCAGTCTGCGCGACTGGCAGCGTTTGCAAATTCGGTTTGTCAGATTTCTTTTGAACCATTTTTTCTTATAAATATGAGGTGTTAATAGGTGTATATTTTAGCACTCTTGTCAAGAGAGTGCTAATGGTTTTAATAGTCTATAAGCTATTGATTTAATTGAATAATTCGGATGAATATTGCCCTGCTGTAAAGGGGGCCAAATCATCAATACCTTCCCCTTTGCCCAGGGCTAACACAGCGGGTTTTGGTCCGTCTTGTAGGGTATGGGCTAGGGCGCAGATCACCCCGCCCTTTGCGGTGCCATCTAGCTTGGTCACGATGATTCCAGTAAGGCCGAGAGCGGCATGAAAGGCTTTGACCTGGCTTAGGCCGTTCTGCCCCGTATTGCCATCTAGCACTAGTAGTGTGTGGTGTGGTGCTCCAGGAAGTGCTTTGCCGATAACTCGCTTCACTTTCTTAAGCTCTTCCATCAAGTTATCTTGAGTCGCTAGGCGACCCGCAGTGTCAATAATCAGAATGTCGTTCTTGCGGGAGATGGCCGCATGAATTGCATCATGGGCAACGGCAGCCGCATCACCACCTTCTTGGGTAATGACATCCACTTGGTTGCGTCCACCCCATTCCTGGAGTTGATTGCGTGCAGCTGCCCTGAAGGTATCGCCTGCCGCTAGGAGAACTGACTTACCTTGCGACTGAAAGAGTCTGCAAAGCTTGCCAATGGTTGTTGTCTTACCAGCCCCATTTACCCCTACAACCAGCCATACCTCCGGGGTGTTAGGCTTGTCACTTGTAAATAGCGGGTTTGGTGAAGGTTCAATAGCAGTCAACAGTGCACTGACCTCTTGAATCAATAAGGCTTGTAACTCTTCAGGACTGGATGCCTTTTCGGATTTCGCTGCTTTACGAAGCTTGCTAATGAGTTGTTCGGTCGTGGGTAGGCCAACATCACTTTGTATAAGTGATTCTTCTAGAGTATCAAACCAAGATTCATCAATCTTGCTTGATTTAAAAAGAGATCCAAGGGTTTTACGTAGGCCGAACATAATCGATACAATTTAAAACATGCATCTTATCAATTTAATTCTTGGGATATGGTGATTTAGCAGATGCTTTCTAATTTACTTCGAATTTCCTTTGTATTCATTGTATTTGCTCAACTTAGTTGGGCTGCAAATCCTGAATCGGCTGATACGCATGAATATCAGCTCAGCAATGGCTTAAAGCTCATCGTGAGAGAGGATCATCGTGCGCCAACAGTGGCTCATATGGTCTGGTATCGAGCTGGTTCGATGGACGAAGTTAACGGCAAGACTGGTGTTGCTCACGTCCTTGAGCACATGATGTTCAAAGGCACTGACAAGGTGAAAGCAGGCGAATTTTCTCGCTTGGTTGCTGCTGTCGGTGGGCGCGAAAATGCATTTACCTCGCGCGATTACACTGCATACTTTCAGCAAGTTGAAAAATCAAAACTGGAAGACGTCATCAAGCTTGAAGCGGATCGCATGTCGAATCTCAATTTTGATGATGCAGAGTTCTTAAAAGAAATCCAAGTCATTATGGAAGAGCGTCGTTTACGCACTGAAGACAACCCAAATAGTTTGCTCAATGAGTCATTAATGGCAACTGCTTATATGAGTTCTCCATATCGTCATCCTGTTATTGGTTGGATGAATGACTTGCAGAATATGAAAGCAGCTGATGCGCGCGATTGGTATCGTAGTTGGTACTCTCCCAATAACGCCACTGTAGTAATCACGGGCGATGTAGATGCAAAAAAAGTGCTGGCCTTAGTAGAAAAATATTACGGTGCAGCTGTTGCTCATGAGCTAGCAGTTCGGAAGCCTCAAATTGAGCCGCCTCAAAAAGGGATTAAGCAGGTTCAGGTGAAAGCGCCTGCAGATAGTGCTCAGCTATCGATGGCTTGGAAGGTTCCGCGCCTTGAGCCTGGCAAGTTGGATGACCCTGAGCCTTATGCTCTAGAACTCCTGACGGCAGTACTTGATGGTTATGACAATGCCCGTCTTAATCGCACTCTCGTTAAGCAGGAGAAAGTGGTGAATGATGTTGGGGTGGGTTACGACATGATTTCACGTGGACCAGAATTATTTTTAATCAGCGCGACGATGGCCAAGGGTAAGACGGTAGATCAAGCCCAGGTCAGCATTCGGAGGGCTCTTGATGAATTGAAGCAAAACGGAATTCTAGAGTCTGAGCTGAAGCGCATTAAGGTGCGTATTTTGTCTGAACAAATCTACAAGCGTGATTCTATCTTTGGTCAGGCAATGGAAATCGGTAGTACTGAAATGGCTGGCTTCTCCTGGAAAGATATTGACTACATGCTAGAAAAAATGCAAACCATTACGCCTGAGCAAGTGCAAGCGGTTGCTAAAAAATATCTGGTAAATGAGGGTTTAACAATTGCGGTATTAGAACCACAGGCTCGTCAATCTGTAAGTAAGGTGAGCAAATAATGAATCTCTTTACTAGAAGTATTGCAGCTACTGTTTTAGCTTTTGGTTTACTTAGTAACGTGTGCGCCATCTTGCCCATTGAGAGGCTAGATTCTTATAAGGGTGCCAAGGCATATTTAGTTCAAACTAAAGCGCTACCCATGGTAGATATTGAGGTCAGCATTGATGCGGGCGATCGTTATGATCCAGTCGGCAAGAGTGGTTTGGCAGATATGGCAGCAGGCCTCATGAATTATGGGGTGAAGGGTGATAGTGGCGTGCTAACAGAGGCCCAAATTGCCGACGAAATCGCAGATTTGGGCGCCAATATTGGATTATCTGTGGGTGGGGAGCGCGCTATTCTTCGTATTCGAAGCCTGAGCAGAAAAGATCTGCGTGATAGAGCGGTACAGTTGGCCGGAGCCATGTTAAGCACCCCGACTTATGACTCGAAAATTCTGGAGCGTGAGAAGCAAAGAGCCATTACGAGCTTGCTAGAGGCGGAAACAAAACCCGAGTTTGTGCTCGAGCGCCGCTTTAAAAAAGCAGTCTATGGAAACTATCCTTTGGCAAACTCTCCGACCGTGAAATCTATTGCCTCTGTGAGTGCAAATGATTTGCGAGAGTTTCACAAACAGTTTTACCGCGGTGATCGCATGATCGTCAGTATTGTTGGGGATGTTGACCGTGCACAGGCAAATGAAATTGTTCAGGCCTTATTAAAACAAATTCCGCAAGCAGGTGCGCCCATAGCAAAATTACCGGAGTTACAGCGCTCCCCTGTTGAGCCTTTGGCGGAACGAGAAATTCAGATTCCATTTGATTCTCAGCAAGCCCATATTGCCATGGGCATGACTGCAGTTGCTCGGAATAATCCAGACTACTTCCCCCTACTTGTTGGCAATTACATTTTGGGTGGCGGCGGTTTTGTGTCTCGACTGATGTCCGAGGTTCGTGAGAAACGTGGCCTTGCTTATAGCGTGTTTAGCTACTTTGCTCCTGGAAAAGAGAATGGTATTTTTCAAGCGGGCCTGCAAACCAAGAATGATCAAGCTTCACTGGCTTTAGAGGTGATGAGTTCAACGATTGCGCAATTTATTGCTGATGGACCTACGTCGTCTGAACTTACTGCTGCTAAAGCGAATTTAGTAAATGGCTATCCGCTTCGCATTGATAACAATCGTAAGTTATTGGATAACGTATCCTCAATTGCATGGAATGACTTGCCACTAGATACGATGGATGTATGGACGAAACAACTTGAAGCGGTTACTTTGGAACAGGTCAAAGCAGCATTTCAAAAATACCTTGCCATGGATCGCATGAAAATTGTTGTATTGGGAGCAAAAAATAAATAAGCCCAAAAAAGCAACTAAATCTCTCAAAACTGAGCCGCCAAAGAGGGTTCGCATTATTGGGGGTAACTGGAGAAGCCGTTTGTTAACGGTTCTAGATCTTCCAGGTTTGCGACCTACAACTGATCGTATTCGTGAAACCCTCTTTAATTGGTTGGGACAAGATTTAACGGGCTTGCGCTGTTTGGATCTTTTTGCGGGTACGGGTGCTTTAGGTTTTGAGGCCGCCTCAAGAGGTGCTGCATTGGTGATATTGCTCGAAAAGGATAAAAAAGGTTGTGCAAATTTAAGTGCAAACTTTGCTTTATTGCAGTCATCCCCCGCAAATGGGGTTGTAGAAATTTTGCAGCGAGATAGCCTTGAATTTCTGAAGCAGCAGTCAGATCGTTCCAGCAATCTTATTTTTGTTGATCCACCATTTCAAGATTCAAGCTTATTGGATCGCTCGGTCATTGAAGCTGCTAGGGTGTGCGATGACTCTGGAGGTGGCGGTATTTATGTGGAGTTTCCCTCAAGCCGCTCCCGTGAGGAGGTAGAGGCTCTATTACCAGGCTGGCATTGTGGAAAATACTTAGAGGCTGGACAGGTAAAAGCTTGTCTATTTCGTAGTGGAAGAGGCTAAACTCTTGCCTGTAGCCGATAAAGCCTTAGGAACCTTATGACAGTTGCCGTATATCCAGGAACATTTGATCCATTTACTCGTGGTCACGAGGATTTGGTACGTCGCGCATCAAGCATTTTTAAAGAGCTGATTGTGGGTGTTGCAGATAGCCGTAGCAAACGCCCATTCTTTACTTTGGAAGAGCGAATTGATATCGCTAAGGAAGTTCTTGGCCACTATCCCAATGTCAAAGTCGTTGGTTTTACAGGCTTATTGAAAGATTTTGCTCGTGAGCATAATGCGCGCGTAATTGTGCGGGGTCTGCGCGCTGTATCCGACTTTGAGTATGAGTTCCAGATGGCTGGTATGAATCGTTATCTATTACCGGATGTCGAAACCTTGTTTTTAACTCCGTCCGATCAATATCAATTTATTTCTGGCACTTTTGTGCGTGAGATTGCCTCCATGGGCGGTGATGTGAGCAAGTTTGTTTTCCCATCAGTGGAAAAATGGTTGGTCAAAAAAATTGCCTCTGGTGCTCATAACAAAGAGTGAAGAATGAGGGCGGCGAGTAAATCATGGCTTTAATGATTACGGATGAATGCATCAACTGCGATGTATGTGAGCCAGAATGCCCGAATGATGCAATTTATATGGGGCTAGAGATCTATGAAATCGACCCCAATAAATGTACTGAATGTGTGGGTCACTATGACGCACCCCAGTGCCGCCAAGTATGTCCTGTAGACTGCATTCCTTTTAACCCTGAGCACGCCGAAACTCAGGAGCAGTTAATGGTGAAATTTAAATTATTAACTGCTGCCAAAAAGGCTGGCACTGCTTAACTGAGCAGCTTAGCCCTTAGAGTGCAGCTCCATCATGGCGGTTTGGGTATCCCCTTTTAAAAAGAGCGACAAAATCTGCAAGCCATTTTCAATGCTGGCATGAATGAGTTTCTGTTCGGCTAGTTGCGGCCTACGTAAAACATAATCAGCAACATCCATTGGGCGGCCATCGCCCGCTAAGTCTCTGGGGTGACCAATGCCCAGGCGCAAACGCCAATAATCTGGTGTGCTTAAATGTGCCTGAATATCTTTGAGGCCATTGTGGCCACCAGTACCCCCACCAAGTTTTAAGCGAGCAGTGCCGGGCTTGAGGTCGAGCTCATCTTGCACCACCAGAATATCTGCAGGTGCAATCTTGTGAAAGCGACATAGCGCACCAACAGCTTGACCGCTCAGGTTCATATAGGTGCTTGGTTTTAGAAGGTAAAGATCTTCGCCTTCCCATTTAGCTTTCGCTACTTTTCCATGAAAGCGTTTTTCTGATTCAAAACGTACGCTTAATTGTTTTGCTAGGGCGTCGACAAACCAGAAGCCTGCATTGTGTCGATCTTCTTCGTGTTCATCCCCGGGGTTGCCTAGGCCAACAATTAATTTAGTCATGTTGAGAGTTTAAAGATATAAAAGTATTTCGCCAAAAAAGAATGAAAGCTTGGTGCAATAAAAAAGGCCCGCTTGCGCAGGCCTTCTAGTACAAGCGATTTAGCTAATAAATTAAGCTTTATCCTTTGGTGCTTCAGCTGCAGGGGCAGCGGCAGCTGGTGCAGCAGGCGCATCTGTAGGCTCAGCAGCCTTAACTGCTGGGATACGTGCGTTTGCAAGCACTGGGTTCTCTTGCTCAACATGCAATACCAAGGTAACGCCTTTTGGCAATGCGATGTCTTTAGCATGAATACCGTGACCAACTTCAATCTTCGCTAAGTCCACTTCGATGAACTCTGGCAAGTCTGCTGGTAAGCAAGATACTTCGAGTTCAGTCATGATGTGGCTGATTACTGCGCCTTGCAATTTCACAGCTGCTGAAGTGTCAGCGTTTGTGAAGTGCAATGGAACGCGCATATGAACTTTCTCAGTCGCGGATACGCGTTGGAAGTCAATGTGCAATACCAATGGCTTAAATGGATGCATTTGGTAATCGCGCAACAACACTTTTTGTGTCTTGCCACCAATTTCCAAATCCAAAATAGATGAGTGAAATGCTTCCTTGCGGAGAGCATGGAATAACGCGTTATGGTCTAACTCGATGACCAAGGCTGGATCTTTACTACCGTAAACGATTCCCGGAGTTTTTCCGGAATTGCGCAGACGGCGGCTCGCACCCGTTCCCTGTACGCTTCTTTCAAAGGCTACAACTTTCATGATGAATTCCCTAGTTAAGGTTAATTTCCGTTCGCGACCAAACAGAAAAGCCTTCGATTATATCGTGGGAAAGGATGTTTTTGCCTACAAAAGGCTCAAAACTGCCAAAAACCGGGGTAAAACAGGGATTTTTGGCTTATTCAGCAAACATCGACATGACTGAATCACCTTTACTAATGCGGGAAAGGGTTTCAGCAAGGATGGGGGCAACGCTCAATTGGCGTATTTTGGATACTTTCATCGCCTCTGGGGTTAGAGGGATGGTGTCGGTAACAACCAATTCATCTAATTCGGAGGCGGCAATTCGGGCTACAGCACCGCCTGATAGAACGGCGTGAGTACAGTAGGCGGTAACACCCTTAGCGCCACGCTCTTTAAGCGCTTCAGCGGCTTTACAGAGGGTTCCACCGGTATCAATGATGTCATCCATGATGACGCAATGGCGACCTTCTACTTCGCCAATAAGGTGCATGACTTCAGATACATTGGCCTTAGGACGACGTTTATCAATAATCGCCAAATCGGTGCCTAATTGTTTGGCCATCGCGCGGGCGCGGACTACGCCGCCAATGTCTGGCGAAACAATGATGAGATCTTTTTTGGTTTTTTGTGCTTCCAGGTCAGCCAAAAGGACTGGGGAGGCATAGATGTTGTCTACCGGAATATCAAAGAAGCCCTGAATTTGATCGGCATGTAGGTCCATCGTCAGAACACGCTCGATGCCCGCGACGGACTGCAGCATATTGGCCACAATGCGAGCGGAGATCGCAACACGCGCTGAGCGTGGGCGACGGTCTTGACGGGCATACCCGAAGTAAGGAATCACGGCAGTGATACGGCTTGCAGATGCGCGCTTCAGGGCGTCAATCATGATCATGAGCTCCATCAAGCTGTCGTTAGTAGGCGCACAGGTTGATTGGATCACTACGACATTCTTGCCGCGGACATTTTCTTGAATTTCTACTTGAATCTCGCCATCGGAGAATCGGCCAACAAAGGCTTTCCCCATTGGGAGGTTGAGTTCTTTGGCTACAGCCTGCGCCAAAACGGGATTTGCGTTGCCTGTGAAAAGAGTCAATAAATCTGCGTTTATGGGGGACATAGTCTTAAGGGTTTTGTGGGGTCAAAAGGTTATCTTTATCGTTTCTACAGTCTTTGGCAGGGGAAGAAGGATTCGAACCTTCGCATGCTGGAATCAAAATCCAGTGCCTTAACCAGCTTGGCGATTCCCCTACAGGTCAATCTGAAGAAATCAAATTGTAAGCGGGATTTTTATTTAGCCCCCGAACAACCCGACCTACCCACCCTTTAGGAAGATTTTGAAGAAGATTTTCTAGTTTTGCGGTGTCAGTCTTAGGGTCTAAGACAGCAAAAACGCTACTTCCAGAACCAGACATTCGGGGCTGTGAGCCCGATACTGCCTGGGTAATCCAATCCAAAGCTTGCTTCACTTCTGGGCAAATCCGCATCGCAACGGCCTGACAATCATTTGATTGATATAGCGATGGCGATGCAAGAAAGCCATCAATTGTAATCTGAGCATGATCTCGGGTCAATTCCGGGTCTTGAAAAATACTAGCGGTGGCAATGCTCTGGCCTGGGAATATGACTAAAAAATCAGGGGTTTCGAGGGCAATTTCTTGAATTTTTTCGCCGATTCCCTCAACAAAGGCATTTTGGCCAAAAATGAAAAATGGGACATCGGCTCCTAGTTGTAAACCTAGCTCGCAGAGCGTTTGTTTGGGTAGGTTGAGATTCCAGAGGGCATTCAGTCCAATTAAAGTGGATGCTGCATCTGAAGAGCCGCCTCCCATACCTGCACCCATCGGGATTTCTTTTTGAAGATCGATTTCAACACCAGCAGTAATCTTGCAAAATTCTTTAAGTAAGTGTGCGGCACGGACCACCAAATCTTGTTCGGGCGCAACTCCAGGAATGGGATTTACTCGGTGCACTTCATTTTCAGGAATTCTTTTTAAGCGGAGTGTGTCACACCAATCAATCAATTGAAAAACAGATTGCAGTAGGTGATAGCCATCCGCTCTACGTCCAACGATATGCAAAAAAAGATTGAGCTTAGCCGGAGAGCGAAGCGTTAAATAATCAATGCTCACAATTGCTGTTTCGCTTAATCATTTGGACGATCAAACACTAGACGAATATCAATCGAGCCGATGTTTGAGCTGCGTGTCATGATGAGTTTTTCAAGTCGATTGGTATTACTCCATGTATATACCAAGTCCCAGCCATCTTGACTAATTTTACTTACCTGCCCTTTGGAGTTTCTATCAATACTTGCCTCACTGCCGGGGCGCACTTCACCTCTTAACCAATTCGATAAACCTCGAGCAGGCAGTGGTAGGCCCAAGGTGTTTTGTACTAGGGTATCTGCATCCACTTCGGTAACGACCTTGCCATCACTTTCGAGCGTAGCTTCACCAGGAGTAATCGTAATTTTTGCAATCGACCCACCCATGGGATTACGAATTTCCAGCACATCTTTTAATGCCTCTTGGGTTAAGGTAAAGCCACCAGAGCCGCCTTGGTTCTGCGATTCCGTTAGACCAATGACTTTGACGGCAAAGCGCCCATCCCATGAGCCTTTGGCTGCTTGATCATCTCTAGTCCAGTCGGGTTTAAAACGTTTAAGAGTTTCCTTTAGTGTTGGATTGTTGGCATCCAATTTTTGTCCTTGGCGCCACATCTCTTCTGCTTCAGCATGGCGATTCATGACCCATAACACTTCACCAGTGTGGGCTGCAATATCCGCTTCTGGTTTCATAGCAAATGCTTGTTGTAGTTGTTCTAAAGCAAGTGCATTTTTACCAAGACGAAAGTTCACCCACCCCAAGCTATCTAAAATAAAACTATCTTTTGGTGAGAGTTGGTGCGCTTTGCTAATAAGAGCATAGGCCTCAGGCAAATTGACATTTCGATCAGCTAAGGAGTAGCCCAGCGCATTAAGCGAATTCACATCATTGGGATTCTTGCGCAAAATATCACGCAGTGTTTTTTCCATAACATCAATACGACCAACCTTTTCAGCGGACATGGCATAGGTATAAAGCAGGCCAGGATCTTTCGGTGGAATCTTGACTGTAGATGCGATTTCATAAAAAGCGCGTAAGGCCTCAGACTCATCTTTTGCTTTCGCAAGCAATGCTTGCAATTGCAACAGTGTGTTTTCTTGTTTTGCCGGGGTCTGTTGACGTAATAAAGCGATGGCAGGCTTGACAGCATCTGTCCAACGGTTGCTTAGAATGAGTAGGGTCACCAAGACTTCTTTGGGCTTGGAATCTGCCGCTGGAGAGAGCTCATCCCAGGTCTTTGCGGCTTGCATCGCTAGATCTGGAGAACCGCCCGCAATAGCAATTTCCATCGCCCTTTGAGCCAATCTGGGATCTTTGTATTGGCGCGCCATTTCTAAATAGGTGTTGTAAGCCAAGCCGGCCTCACCCCGCTGAAGGGCGATTTCGGAAGCTAGTACTTCAAATACGGCTTCACCGGTTTGTAAGCCGTTTGGCTGCGGTTGCGCATGGGCTGATGAAAACACTCCACCAGCTAAAGCTGCCAGGAATAAACCCTGTAATAAAGGTTTTAGTCTGAATTTACTCATAAGCACATTCTAATCCGCGAATCTACAATCCATTTATGCCTGAACTCCCAGAAGTAGAAGTTACCCGATTAGGAATTGCTCCCCATCTTGAGGGGCGCAAAGTTAGTGCCGTCAAGATTATTGATGGACGCTTGCGTTGGCCTGTGCCCGCAAGTCTCTCTAAAATCTTGCCGGGGCAAAAAGTACATGCCATCAATAGACGGGGGAAGTATCTTTTATTAGAGATGGACACAGGTTATTTGCTGATTCATTTAGGCATGACTGGTACCTTACGTGTACTTCCAGGCTCCGATTCACTGAAGACTCATGATCGTGTTACGCTGGAGTTCGGTAAGTTGAGTTTGCGCTTGCATGACCCCCGAAAATTTGGCGCAGTCCTGTGGCACCTAAAATCAAAGGGGCCAATAGAAAAATTTTCGCTGCTACAGAAGTTGGGAGTAGAGCCATTTTCTCCAGAATTTTCTGGTGAGTTGGGCGCCGAAGTTTTGTACAGAGCTTCTCGTAAACGCAGTATTACTGTTAAACAGTTTCTTTTGGCGGGACAAGCCGTTGTTGGTGTCGGCAATATTTATTGTTCAGAAAGTTTGTTTGAGGCAGGCATTCATCCGGCCAAGGCAGCTGGTAAGCTCACTCGGCCACAATGCTCTCGTCTTGCGGTGGCCGTCAGATCCATACTAAAAAAAGCCATTGCTGCTGGCGGTAGTTCATTAAAAGATTTTGTGAATAGCGATGGTGATCCTGGGCACTTTATGGTTCAAACCAAAGTCTATGATCGCAAAGGGCTGCCGTGCAAAGTATGCGGAACCCCCATCAGCCAGATCGTGCAGGGCCAACGATCCACCTATTTCTGTTCCCAATGTCAAAAGCGCTAAGCAAAACCTTTGCGCCAAGGTTGATTGCTTGGCATGGTGTCAGCGGCCGCTCAGGCTTGCCGTGGCAAGATAATCGCGATCCCTATGCAGTTTGGGTATCAGAAATCATGTTGCAACAAACGCAGGTGGCTACGGTTCTTGAGCGTTACCCGCGCTTTATGAAACGTTTTCCAACGGTAAAAAAATTAGCTGCTGCAGGCGTTGATGAGGTATTGGCGGAGTGGGCTGGTTTGGGTTATTACTCTCGCGCCAGAAATCTACATGCTTGCGCAAAACAAGTGATGTCAGAATTTGGGGGCAAGTTTCCCAGCGACCCTGTTTTGCTCGAGCAACTGAAGGGCATAGGTCGCTCAACTGCAGGTGCTATTGCTGCTTTTGCATTTCATGAGCGAGCACCCATATTAGATGCCAATGTCAAACGGATCTTGGCGCGATTATTCGCGCTTGATGGCGCCATTCAAGATAAGGCTGTCAATGATCAGCTTTGGCAATTGGCAACGAATTTATTGCCGAACAAACCTGCCGATATGCCGGTGTACACACAGGCGCTGATGGACTTCGGTGCTACTTGGTGTACTTCTCGCAAACCAGTTTGTTTGGGCTCTGAAAAGAAGTGCCCGTTTGCCAAAGATTGCCAGGCAAATTTAAGCGATCAAGTTCTTTTGCTGCCGCAAAAAACCAAGAAGACAAAATCGCCTGAATTCGACTGCACTATGTTATTGATGCGTGCGGGTAATTCTGTCCTTTTGCAAAAGCGCCCTAGCAAAGCTATTTGGGGTGGGCTTTGGTCTTTGCCTGAAGGGTCTTGGACTCCCAGGGTGTCACCTGCGCAGAAATTGGAGTTAAGTCTTCAAGAGTTGTTTTCCATAACCTTACCAGACGAAAAGGCTGCAGCACTTGTAAAAGCTAATAAATCTATTGGGCAAGTTGAGGAAATTAAACATGTCTTTACGCATCGCCGCTTATGGATGCAGATTTGGCAGACAAGCTCATCTAGGGAGTTGAGCTTTATAAGTCCAGATCTGAAGTGGGTGCCCTTGAGCCAGTTGGGGCGTTACGGCTTGCCGCAGCCGATTAAGATTTTGCTGCAGGGATTGAGTCTAGTTCGCGATGGCGATTCAAAAAACTAAGCTGCAAGTCAATAAAGTCTTTTTGGGCACGGAAATGTTCACCCAAACGATTGACTAGGTAAACAGAGCGGTGTTGGCCACCAGTGCAGCCAATAGCAACTGTTAAATAGCTACGACCATCGGCAATGTAATGGGGCAACCATTTGTTAATAAATTGGGTGATATCCGTTTCCATGCTTACCACCTCAGGAATTTTTTCGAGAAATTCTTTGACTGGTTTGTCGTTACCAGTGAGAGGCCTTAATACCTTGTCATAGTGCGGATTGGGCAGGCAGCGCACATCAAATACCAAGTCCGCTTCACTGGGAACGCCTTTTTTAAAGCCGAATGATTCAAAAACAACGGTGAGGCCTACAGGCTTATCTTTGAGGAGGTCTTGAATCCACGAGCGTAGGGCATGGGCTGGGAGGTTGCTAGTATCGATGCTGTGGGCTTGGGCACGGAGAGGTTCCAGCAAATTACGCTCTTTATCAATTGCTTCAATAAGCGTCGCTGATTGAGATTGCTTGGCGTTGCTGGATAGTGGGTGGCGTCGTCGAGTCTCCGAAAAGCGTTGCACCAGAGTATTGGTATCAGCATTTAAGAAAACTACCCGTACTTGATGGTGTTTGCGTAAGTTCTCGAGAGTTGATGGCAGGTTGGCAATAGATTGCCCACGACGAGCGTCTATAGCAACGGCAACTTGTGCGCAATTTTCTTTTTCAAGAGTGGAGATGAGGTTTTCTAGGAGTGAGACCGGAAGATTATCTACGCAGTCATAGCCTGCATCCTCGAAGGCTCTCAGGGCCACTGATTTACCCGAGCCTGAGATTCCGGTAATCAGATTAATCTGCATGGCTTAAAGTAAGCGACCTTGTGACTTGATATTGTCTGCTTCGGCATTCATCTGAATGCGTTGACGCTCAATAAACTCTTTTAAGGTGTCGATGCCGCGCAATTGCAAAATCGTATTGCGCACAGCTGCCTCAACTAATACCGCCAAGTTGCGGCCTGCAGCAACCTGAATTTTGACTGTACGAATAGGAATACCCAAAACATCAACATGCTGGGCCTCCAAAGGCAGGCGCTCAAATTCACCATCGGTCCTGCGAACCAATTGAACAATCAGCCGCAGCTTTAATTTGCGGCGCACTGCAGTTTCACCAAAGATCGTACGAATATCTAATAAGCCTAGGCCACGAACTTCAAGGAGGTTGCGTAAGATTACGGGGCAGCGACCTTCGATGTAATCGGGTCCGAGACGTGCAAAGTCAACGGCATCGTCTGCTACTAATCCGTGCCCACGAGAAATCAATTCGAGACCTAATTCACTTTTGCCAAGGCCAGATTCACCGGTGAGGAGGACGCCTAAACCCAAGATGTCCATAAAGACACCATGCATTGTGATTTGAGGTGCACCAATTTTGGTGAGGTAAGTGCGTAAATGGTCAATGACTTCCGCAGCAGAAATTGCCGTGGTGAATAAAGGTGTTGAGGAGCGCTGGCAGAATAATTGCAAGTCTGAATCTGCGCTTTTACCATCGGCCACAATGACACAAGGTGGCGTCTTCGATATTAGACTTGCAATTTGCTCTTGTCTTTGTTTTGGCTCTAGAGCAGCGTGGTAGTCAACTTCTTGTTCGCCAAAGATTTGAATTCGGCTCGGGTGAATGAGGTTTAAGTGACCTACTAAGTCTGAGCTGGCAGCGGCAGCTTTAACTGCCTCAGGCGGAAAAGTGCGGTCGGCACCTTCAAGGCCGCCTATCCAAGATAGTTTTAATTCTGAAACATTGTCATCAAAAATCTGCTGAGCAGTTACTCCGTCTAAGAGTAATGGCTGTGTCATTTTGCTGTGCCCCAGCGTTGTAACAGTTCGCAAACTTTCACAGGGTCTGCTGCGGTGGATAGAGTCTGACGAGCGTCGGCATCAGATAGGAGCTGGGCAATCGAAGACAAAATTTCTAGATGCTGTTGAGTTGCTTTTTCTGGCACCAATAAAAAAATCAGAACAGACACAGGGTCATTGTCAGGCGCAGCAAAATCAATTGGCGCTTGCAATCTCATAAACGCAGCGCTAGGGCTTTTTAAGCCTTTGACGCGGCCATGAGGTATGGCTACACCGGCACCGAGTGCGGTAGAGCCTAAATTCTCACGTGCATTGAGGAATTCAACCACAGCGCTTGCCCCAATACCAGTTTGTTTGGCGAACAACTCTCCAGCGGCTGCAAATGCATCAGCCCTGCTTTTGGCAGGGACATCCAATGCAATGCAGTCGGGGGTAAATAGATTAGTCAGGGCATTCATGTGAATTGATTATAGGTGTCCCGACGAGATCGCTCACTCAAAATGCTTTTCGTGATGATGATCCTGGATTTTTTCTTTGTGTTTGACAACTTGACGCTCGAGTTTATCAACCACTGCATCCATGGCGTGATAGAGATCTGCGTTGTGCGCTTCAGCGAACAAATCCTTGCCTTTTAGGTGAATCGTGATCTCGGCACTCTGACGGAGATCCTTTTCTTTGGCCTTATCTACTACCAAGAAGGCGGACGCATCAATGACGTGATCGAAGTGCTTACGAATTTTGGCCAATCCTGCCTCGAGATGAGAGCGCATGGCAGGGGTAACTTCCACATGACGGCTATTAATTTTCAAATTCATTAGCGACTCCTTTTATAGATGCTATAGATGCGTGCGCAAAGTCATACCTGGGGTGCGCAGCAAGCCCCTGTAATTTTTTGAACTGTTTTTTTTGGAAAATAAACCATGAGCCTCCAGCGTATCAGCGAATTTGCTGAAAACCAAGAGGGGAATGCAATTTTTATTACATAAAAGGCTGAGAGCCTTGCTGGGCTTACATCCGGAAGTTTTCGCCCAGATAGACTCTTCTGACTGCATCGTTCTGAATAATCTGATCTGGCTTCCCTTCGGCCAATACGCTGCCTTCGCTGATGATGTAAGCATGATCGCAGATGCCTAGGGTTTCGCGGACATTATGGTCGGTAATGAGGACCCCAATTTGACGGTCGCGCAAGAAACGCACAATCCTTTGAATTTCCCCAACGGCAATAGGGTCAACTCCAGCAAAAGGTTCATCTAGCAAGATAAATTTTGGCTGGGAAGCTAAAGCCCTGGCAATTTCTACTCGCCTGCGCTCTCCACCTGAAAGAGAAAGGGCTGGATTATTGCGTAGGTGGCTAATTTGGAGCTCCCCCAAAAGCTCATCTAAACGACTGGCGATCTCGGCTTTGCTGAGGGGTTTGCCACCTTGAACTTGAAGCTCTAGAACGGCTTGGATATTTTCAGCGACATTTAGCTTTCTAAACACGGAAGCCTCTTGCGGTAGATAAGATAGACCCATACGTGCGCGTTCATGAATGGGCAGATGTGTGATGTCGGTGCCATCCAAAACAATATTTCCACCATCTAGCGGAACTAGTCCAACAATCATGTAGAACGAAGTGGTTTTGCCTGCTCCATTGGGGCCGAGCAAGCCTACAACTTCTCCGCATCGAACTTGTACAGATACATCGCGAACCACAGTTCTTGAGCCATAACGTTTTTGTAAGTTATGGGCGCTGAGCGTTGGTACATTGCTGGCTTGAGTTAGATCCGATGTCATTTCTCTAATGTTGCTTTTCGTCTTGGTGAAAGGATAGCTCTGGCTAAGGGCAGATCATCTGGCTTTGCATCTTTGGGAGGCGCGACCCGATAGTACTGTTTTACATCATCGTACTCAATTTTCCAGCCCTTCAATTGATCAAGCATTTGCATGTTCAGCAGGCGCTTTAGGCTGGCATCTCCAGTAATCGTAAGGAGTTCTGTCTTGGCGTCGTAAGTAACTTGGGCCCCATGTCCCTGCATGAATTCATCGGGGATGCCTTCACGACGTTGCCTAAAGCTCGCGACGGATTCAGGTGTGCCACTGACATCGACAAACTCATAACCCTCTGGATCAACTGCAATGTGACCATCTTCACCAGTCACAATGATGCTGCCTTTAATCAGCAATACTTGACCATTGAGGTCGTAGACTTGCTTCACATCATTCACAGAAACTTTTTCTGCTTCCAAGATGACGGGCTTATCTTGATCTGCTTTTTCAGCGTGCACAAAAGAAGTGATGGTGAGACCAAGTACGAGATAGCTAAGTAGAGTGACACGAGTCAGCGAGTAATTCATCGGAAGCATTTTATGGATTGCTCCGTGGCGCACGTTCAATGCGTCCTTTGACTTGACCATTCAACACCATGCTTTGTTCAATATTGTTAAACACGCCACCCTCAGTAGAGTGCATGATCGACATTCCTTGTTCAAGCGTAATTGGCCTGTCTGTTTCAACAATGTCATCATTAATGAGTACTTTGAAATAGCTAGAACTAGCCAGCATTCTTAAGGTTGCTGGTTGAGATGCGCTGGCTGCTTGAGCTGGTCGAAAGATGCTGGCGTTATCGTATAAATCTAGGATAGTGAGGTCGCCATCAAGATGCCCTGTATCTGACTTGACAGTTACCGGCGCTTTCTCGGGTTGGAATAAGCGCATGCGAGGCGTTAGGATATCGATAGAGGCATCATCGTCATAGTGGGTCACTTTGACGCCCAGGATTCGATATTTAGTGTTGCCCAGTTCATTAAGGGCAGAAAGCGCACCATCCTTAATCGTGTAGTCAGGCTCATGAAGTCGCACGCGCTCAAGCGCTGATTTTTCTGGCGGCGCATTTTTTTGTACAAACCAAAAAGTTGCCAGTGTGAGTGCCCCCATCAGAATCAACGGCATGAGACGCAAAAAGGCGCGACCAATACTGAGTTTGATGTGTTGAGGGTTTAGTTGCATGTCTTAGCTACGAGCTTTACTTAATAATTCTTCGTAGTGATTTTGTGCTTTCAGAATCAGGTCACATACTTCGCGGACTGCGCTATTGCCGCCATTGCGGGTCGTTACTAAATGAGCAAATTCTTTAACAGCCTCATGACCTTGTGCGGGACAAATGCGCAAACCCGCATTCTTCATCATTTGCATGTCTGGCCAGTCGTCACCCATAACAGCGCAATCTGCTGAAGTGAGTCCTAAGGATTTAGTGACCTCTGCCAATGCAATGGCTTTATTTTCAACACCCATGTGAACGTGTTTAATCCCAAGCTCTTCGCAGCGTGCCAAGACCATTTTGGAATTTCTGCCAGTGATGATGGCAGTGGGAATGCCACATTGCTCCAATAATTTAATACCCAATCCATCTTGAATATCAAACGCTTTTAAAGACTCTTTACCATCAGCGCCAATCCAAACTTGTCCGTTTGTTAAAACACCATCAACATCCAAAACTAGGAGCTTCACATGACCTGCGCGCTCCCAAGCTTGAGGGTGTTGCGCCAGAGGGTTAGTGTTGTGGGTATTAAAGGCGCTAGGCATATAGGGGCAGCTCGATTGCGTATGAAATTAAATGACTAAATCACTTTTGCTGCAAATAAATCATGCAGATTTAAGGCGCCTAGCAAGTGTCCTTTGTCATCAGTCACCACTAGATGATTGATGCGATGTTTTTCCATCATCTCAATCGCTTCTTCAGCAAGTAGTTCTGCTGGAATAGTGCGAGGGTCGGCAGTAGTGGCACTCTCGAGTTTGATGCCGTCAAGATTAGTTGTTTTTTCTAGAAGGCGACGTAAGTCTCCATCAGTCAGTATGCCAAACACTTTTTTATTGGCATCCAGAATAACCACCATGCCCATCCGCTTGGACGTCATCTCTAACAAGGCGTCTTGTAGGGAGGCGTCGATAGAAATCTTTGGGGTATCTGCAAGACTGCGCATGACTTCACTCACATGCATCAGTTGTTTGCGACCGAGTCTGCCGCCTGGGTGAGAGCGAATGAAGTCTTCTGCCTCAAAACCGCGAGCATCTAGTAAGGCAACCGCTAGTGCATCACCCATTGCTAAAGCTGCAGTAGTGCTAGTGGTGGGTGCAAGATTTAAAGGGCATGCTTCTTTTTCTACGCTGGTATCTAAATGAGCATCAGCCAACTTGGCCAGAGAAGAATTTGGAGCGCCAGTCAGAGCAATGAGTTTTGCGCCGGTGCGTTTGACAATTGGAACGATGGTAAGAAGCTCGTCGGTCTCTCCAGAATTGGAGAGCGCGACAAAAACATCGTCTCTTGTAACCATGCCTAAATCACCATGGCTGGCTTCTGCAGGGTGTACAAAAAAGGCGGGGGAGCCTGTGGAGGCGAAGGTGGCGGCAATTTTGCGGGCAATATGCCCCGATTTGCCGATTCCAGAAACGACGATTCTGCCCTTGCAGCCATGTAAAAGCTCAACCGCCAGGACGAGAGCATCCGCATTGGCGCCCTCAAGGCGATCACGCATGGTTTGCAGTGCAGCAGCCTCAATAGTGAGGGTGTCGCGCGCAAGCTTTAGGGTACGTTCACGAGTCTTAGCTATCATCGAGTAAGTATATGCCGTCAGTCCTTCAATTAACCCTCATTCTCCTGGCCTCGGGTGTGGCCGGAGTGGTTATTTTCCGCTATTTTGGCTTACCCCCTATTTTGGGCTATTTGGCCATTGGCGTACTGATTGGCCCCCATGCCTTTGGTTTGGCAAACGATTCGGCTACGGTGAAGTATTTGGCTGAATTCGGGGTGGTTTTTTTGATGTTCTCGATTGGTCTGGAGTTTAACCTGCATAAATTGCGGGCAATGCGAGCTATCGTATTTGGGCTTGGTGGCAGCCAAGTCATTCTGACAATGCTGTTGGCGATCCCAGCTAGCTTATTAATGAATTGGATTTATCCCATCTCTTGGCACGCTGCGATTGCTTTGGGTGGTGCGCTGGCAATGTCATCGACCGCAATTGTGACCAAGCTGATTTCTGATCGTGCTGAATTAGAGACTGAACACGGTCGCAATGTAGTAGGTATTTTGTTATTCCAAGATTTGGCCGTGGTCTTCTTATTGATCTTATTGCCATCGCTTGGAAAAAATCCTTCAGACTTATTTGTTGCACTTACTGCAGCCTCGATCAAAATCACAGTAGCTTTGGTATTGATTTTCTTTATCGGCCAAAGCTTGATGAGTCATTGGTTTAGGTTGGTTGCTAAGTTGCGTTCACAAGAGTTATTCATGTTGAATCTCTTGTTGATCGTGTTGGGCATGGCGGGATTGACTGAGCACTTTGGCTTATCGTTGGCGCTAGGTGCGTTCTTAGCGGGCATGTTGATTTCTGAAACACCGTATCGACATCAGGTAGAGGAGGATGTCAAACCGTTCCGCGATGTCTTGCTAGGTCTCTTCTTTATAACGATTGGCATGCTGCTCGATTTCAATGTAATTGGTGAGCAGTGGATGCTTGTCTTGGCTTTATTAGTTGGCCCACTGGTCTTTAAATTTGGACTTATCGCGCTTCTGTCAAGGGCGTTTGGTTCAAGTCCTGGCATCTCTATTAGAACTGGCTTGTGCTTGGCTCAGGCAGGTGAATTTGGCTTTGTGTTACTCAATCAAATTGATGGTTTGGATTTAATTGATCCGACTTTGAGTCAGGCGGTGCTAGCGGCCATGTTGATCTCGATGTTTTGCGCGCCCTTCCTAATTGAATATAGCGACCGTATTGCGATGCGTTTTTCTAGTAATGAGTGGTTGCTGCAATCACTTGCGCTGACTCGCGTTGCCGCCAAGAGTGTGCGTAATGAAAACCATGTAGTCATTTGCGGCTTTGGTCGTTCTGGCCAAAGTTTAGCCCGCATGCTTGACCAAGAAAAGATTCCTTACATCGCTTTAGATTTAGATCCCGATCGTGTTAAAGAGGCGGCTGCTGCTGGCGACAATGTGGTGTATGGCGATGCCAGCCGTGAAAATTATTTGGTTGCTGCAGGCCTTTCAAGAGCAAAGGCAGTGGTGATTACTTATGCTGATACTGCCGCAAGCATGCGTGTTCTTCGTCAAGTGGAGCACTTGCGTCCAGGGATGACTGTATTAGTGCGTACTAGAGATGATGCGGATATTGCCAAGTTACAGGCTGCTGGGGCTACAGAAGTCGTACCCGAACTCATTGAAGGCAGCTTAATGATTGCCTCACATGTTCTGCTGATCATGGGGGTGCCCATGCGTAAGGTGGTGCGGCGCATAACAACCGCAAGGGAAGAGCGTTATAGCTTGTTACGAGGTTACTTTCGCGGATCGGCAGACGATGACTTTGGCTCGAATGAATCCTGGCGCTTACATGCCATTACTCTGTTGCCGCATTCGCAGGCGATTGGTAAAACCCTGGGTGAGCTTGACCTAGACAAAGAGGGCGTCAATGTTCAGGCTGTCCGTCGTAAAGGTCGAAACGCTGACTATGTGAAGCTAGACCCCGCCCCAGATCTCATACTTGAGGCTAATGATATTTTGGTGATCTCAGGTAATTCAGAGGCAACGGATTTAGCCGAAGCTAAATTGCTCTGAGATCATTCTTGCAAGGCCTCAAGCTTTAATGCTTACTTTTTCTTTTTGCTTGCTGCAGGCGTAGAAGTTTTGCGAGTGAGCAAAGGTGCTAAGTAGTGGCCCGTAAAGCTGACTTCATTCTTCGCAACATCCTCTGGCGTGCCAGTAGCAATAATTTGTCCGCCACCTGCTCCGCCTTTTGGTCCTAAGTCAATAATCCAGTCAGCCGTTTTAATGACATCAAGGTTGTGCTCAATGATGACAATTGTGTTGCCCTGCTTCTTGAGTGTTTGGATGACTGATAGTAATAACTGAATGTCATGGAAATGCAATCCAGTAGTCGGTTCGTCTAGGATGTACAAGGTTCTGCCGGTGTCGCGCTTAGAGAGCTCAAGCGAGAGTTTTACGCGTTGTGCTTCTCCACCAGAGAGGGTGGTGGCACTTTGTCCAAGCTTTACATAACCCAGACCTACATCTAGCAATGTTTTGAGTTTGCGTTTAACTACAGGGACTGCTTCAAAAAACTCATGGGCTTGTTCAATAGTCATCGACAGCACTTCATGAATATTCTTACCTTTGTAGCGAATATCTAAAGTCTCGCGGTTATAACGCTTGCCATGACAAACATCGCATGGCACATAAACGTCGGGCAAGAAATGCATTTCTACTTTGAGAACACCATCGCCTTCACAAGAATCACAGCGACCGCCTTTAACGTTAAAGGAAAAGCGACCTGCCTCATAGCCTCGTTCACGTGATGCAGGAACGCCGGCAAAGAGCTCTCTAATCGGAGTAAATAGCCCTGTGTAGGTTGCAGGATTAGAGCGTGGAGTTCTGCCGATCGGAGATTGATCAACACTAATTACCTTATCGAAGTGCTCTAAACCCTTGATCGCATCGTGTGCTGCAGGTTCTGTATTCGAGCCGTAAAGATGTTGTGCAACGGCATGATGGAGAGTGTCGTTAATCAAGGTAGATTTACCGGAACCCGATACACCTGTAACGCAAGTTAACAAGCCAACTGGAATCTTGGCGTGTACAGATTGCAGATTATTACCACGTGCACCGATGATTTCTAGGAAGCGATCATTTACAGGAATTCGTTTTTCTGGAACCGCAATCGCTTCTCGGCTAGCAAGATAGGCGCCAGTTAAGGAGTTCGTGTTTGCCTCAACTTCTGTAGGTGTGCCTTGTGCGACCACTTCACCGCCATGAACGCCCGCACCAGGGCCAATATCGATTACCCAGTCAGAGGCGCGGATCATGTCTTCATCGTGCTCAACTACCAAAACACTATTGCCCAAATCGCGTAAGTGCTTCAGGGTTCCAATCAAGCGATCGTTATCACGTTGATGGAGGCCAATAGAAGGTTCATCTAAAACATACATCACACCCGTTAAGCCAGAGCCAATCTGGCTTGCGAGGCGTATACGCTGTGCTTCACCGCCAGACAGGGTGTCGGCACTGCGCTCCAGCGAGAGGTAGTCAAGGCCTACGTCATTTAAGAAGCGTAGGCGTGCACTGATCTCCTTAACAATTTTGTCGGCGATTTCTCGTTTAGCGCCCTTGAGTTCAAGCGCTTCAAAATATTCTTTAGCTTCTTTGAGTGGCAGTGCGCTAATTTCATAAATAGCACGTGATTGTTTCTTTTCACCAACTTTGACAAAGCGAGCTTCTTTACGTAAGCGGCTACCGTTGCATTCTGGGCAAGTTTGTACGTTCTGATAGCGTGACAATTCTTCACGCACTGTCATCGAATCGGTTTCGCGATAGCGTCTTTCAAAGTTGGCAACAATCCCTTCAAAAGCATGTTCGCGAATACTGTTTTTGCCGCGTTCATTGATGTACTCAAACGGAATAGTGACATCACCGGATCCCAGCAGAATGAGATCTTGCTGCTTCTTGTTCAGAGTCTCAAATGGCTTCTCTACATCAAAGCCACCATGCTTAGCTAGTGTCTGAAGTAGTTTGAAATAAAACTGATTACGACGATCCCAGCCCTTAATAGCACCTGATGCTAGCGATAAATCGGGATGAGCAACAATTCTTTTTGGATCAAAGAAGGACTGGTGGCCAAGGCCGTCACACGATGGACAGGCACCCATCGGATTATTAAAGGAGAAGAGGCGAGGCTCTAATTCTTGTAATGAATATGAACATACTGGGCAAGCAAACTTGCTCGAGAAAATCATCTCTTTGCCTGAATCCATATCCACGATCATGGCCTTACCATCGGCAAGACGTAATGCAGTTTCAAAGGATTCTGCTAAACGTTGCTGAATATCGGGTCGCACTTTAATGCGATCTACTACGACTTCAATTGAGTGCTTATCGTTTTTCTTTAGGGTGGGTAGATGATCTACTTCAAAGATTTCCGCCTTAGCAGCGTTAGCTGCGCCACCGCCAGAGCGTACCCGAAAGCGCACAAAGCCCTGTGCTTGCAGATCTTGGAAGAGATCAATGAATTCGCCTTTGCGCTCGCTGACAACGGGGGCCAAGACCATCAACTTTGTATCTTCTGGCATCGACAAAACGGTGTCGACCATTTGAGAGACGCTTTGTGCCTCTAATGGAAGATCGTGGTCTGGGCAATGCGGCGTGCCTGCGCGCGCAAACAACAAACGTAAGTAATCATGAATTTCAGTAACGGTGCCTACGGTTGAGCGCGGGTTATGGCTAGTCGCCTTTTGTTCAATCGAAATCGCTGGTGAAAGTCCTTCAATCGTGTCGACATCCGGCTTTTCCATGAGTTGCAAAAACTGACGGGCATAAGCTGAGAGAGATTCAACATAGCGGCGTTGACCTTCTGCATACAGGGTGTCAAAAGCCAACGAGCTTTTGCCTGAACCCGATAGACCGGTAAGTACGACAAGTTTCTCTCTAGGAATGTCTAGATTGATGTTTTTGAGGTTGTGGGTGCGTGCACCGCGGATCTTGATTTCGTTATTCATGATTTTTTAGCGTAACTTGTTAATATAGCTCTTTCCCATGAATCCTTCTGAACTTCGCTCCACTCTGGCCTTAGCAGGCATCTTTGGCCTCCGTATGCTGGGCCTATTCTTGCTATTGCCCATCTTCAGCGTTCATGCTCGGGGCTTGCCGGGCGGTGAGCATGCCCTCTGGGTGGGTTTGACCCTCGGAATCTTCAATATTGTTCAGGCCTGTTTTTATATCCCCTTGGGCCGTTTATCGGACCAAATTGGCCGTAAACCGGTAGTTTTATGGGGCCTTTCCTTATTTGTAGCTGGGGCCTTAATTTGCGCCGCCAAAGATGACTTGCTCTGGATCGCCATTGGCCGCGGAATTATGGGTGCTGGCGCAGTATCGGCAGCAATTTCAGCCTGGGTTGCAGATTTAACCCGTGAGCAGGTTCGCACTCGAGCCATGGCATTGGTCGGCGGCAGTATTGCGCTCTCATTTGCCTTGTCTTTGGTCATTGCTGCTCCAATTTATCGTGCGATCAGTCTGAGTGGAATTTTTATCGTTCTGGCAGGATTGGGTGTGATTGCGATGTTTGTGACGTATTACGTTTTGCCGACAAGCAAACCTGAGGCAAAGGTTCAACAAGCCTCATTACAAGAAGTTTTCCTTCGTCCGGAGTTAATGCGTTTAAATCTCGGCGTTTTTGTATTGCATGCGACTCAAGTGGCGATGTTCTTGGTTGTTCCAAGACTGCTGGTTCAAGCAGGATTGCCGCTCTCTTCTCATTGGGAAATTTATTTGCCGGTAGTCATGCTCTCATTTGTCTTTATGGCGCCCGCAATTATTTATGGTGAGAAGAAGCAGAAACTAAGAACAGTATTGTTGATTGCAATTGTTTTATTGTTGATTGCTGAAACACTATTTACACAAGCGAATTCGGTTATCTCTATTGCAGTGGCACTATTGATTTATTTTGTCGGCTTTAATTTACTCGAAGCCTTACAACCTTCTTTGGTATCGCGTTTTGCCAAGGAATCTAAAGGTACTGCATTAGGCGTCTACAACACTACGCAATCCATTGGCTTGTTTTCAGGGGCGGTAATTGGGGGTTATTTGATGGATAGCCATGGTGATTTATCGGTCTTTGCGATGGGTGCAGCTCTCCTAGTTTGCTGGCTTATAATTGCTTGGTCGATGGGTGAAATGCCAACCAGAGCAACAGAATCAAAGGATGCAGCCACAACGACATAACCGCAGCTTCATTTATAAATTAAAGCGAGCAGTTTATTTTTTAGTAGTAATAACAGCAGTATTTTTCTTCGGGAGACAACATGGCTTCGGTAAATAAGGTCATCATCGTAGGTAACGTAGGACGCGATCCAGAGACGCGTTACATGCCAAGCGGCGACGCCGTTACAAACATTTCAGTAGCAACATCTGATCGCTACAAAGACAAACAAACTGGCGAAATGAAAGAAACCACAGAATGGCATCGAGTTGCATTCTTTGGCAAGCTTGCTGAAATCGCTGGTCAGTACCTCAAAAAAGGTTCACAGGTTTATGTTGAAGGTCGTTTGCGTACACGCAAATGGACTGATGCTAGTGGTCAAGAAAAGTATTCCACAGAGATCGTTGTAGAAACTATGCAAATGCTTGGTGGCAAGCCAGTTGGTGGTAGTGGTGATGGTGGTGAAAGCTATAGCCGCTCAAAACCGGCTGAACAGTCTGCCCCAGCAGCATCAAGCGCGGCATCACTTGGCGCAATGGATGACGATATTCCGTTTTAAGCGTTATTTGTTGATACTGTAAATAGTATTGACCATAAACCCCAATAAGCCTAAATGGTTATTGGGGTTTTATTTTGGGTGAAGCCTCTGCATTTGGTTGATTTAACGCCTTAAAATAGGCTTATGCGTACAAAGGGCTTATTAACTTCACTATTGCTTTTGGCAGTTCTTTCGATATTTGCGATAGTGCCAAAAATTGCTATTGCTGCGCCTTTCTTCTTCCCGGATATGAACCCTTCATTTAAGAAGAGTGAGCCGCCGGATTGGTTGCGGGATGGCAGGGGAAATGATGGTTACCTCACCATTACATCCGAGGTTATACCCGTTAATAGTTGTACACAGATGTCGAGCCAAAGTTTTTGGGGTTCTGACAAAACCCAGTTGGTGCTTTCAGTTGTGACCAACGGTTTTAAGAATAAGCTCGATAAAGTGGAGATTCCGATTGCCACTTTCGATGGTCGGGATGGTGGCTCCCAGTGCGCTTCCCTGAGCACCACTCCCACCCAAGTTGTTTCATTGGCTAATTTAAGCGCTTATTCGATTTTCAATCCAGGAAATCTTTCGCTCATTTTGAATGTAAAAAGTTCAAATGATTCCAACAAAGACTTTATAGGGTCGGCTAAATTGCTATTAGGTGCGGCAGCGATTGTGGCAACAGGCGGTTCTGCTGCTGCGATTGGTGGGGTAACTACCGCTGTGGGAACATCGGCGGTGTCTGATACGCAATCTAGAGCCAATAGTCTTTTGCAGGGAATGGTTGATGCGAAAGTACCAGTTTCATTTAATTGGGCTGAGTTGCGTAAAGGTATCGAGGCGGTAGAAATTTCTGTTTATAAAACGGATCAAAATGTAAGCGGCATTACTGATAAACAAATAGCGCAATTGCAAAAGGATTCAAAAGCCGATAAGCAGTTGTTATTTACGGTGAAATTAGAATTCCAATTCTTTCGAACCTTGTTTTATCCAACCGTATCAAATATTGATAATTTAGTTGAGCGAGAAAATCTTTCCCCACAATTTGTCCTGAATCATGCCATCCCTGGAGGCAGTCAAAATTTTATGCAGTTGTTGAATAATGCCTCTCCAAGTTTGTTGCAGAAAGTTTCTAAAGCGGAGGGCGGGGATCTGTCTCGCGCCTGTTCTACCGGATTTGAGAGGTTAAAAAGCGCAGGCTTAGATTATGTCGATTCAGCAATTGTGATGAAGGCATTTTTGGATGAGGCAAAAGGGGATTCAAGTTGGCTATCAAACCCTGTCATCGTAAGAGCTTGCTTTAGTCAGGCACCTGCGGTTCAGTCCTACTTGGAACAAATTTATGGACACTCTCCGATTGGGAAAGAGGGGGCTCGAGCGCCGTAATTATTGTCTTGCATGCCTGATATTCTCAGGCCATGGAGAGTTATGATCGGTGCGAAATGGGTTGATATCTAATCCACCACGTCTTGTGTATCGCGCATACACAGAAAGCTTCTCTGGTTTGCACTGACGCTTGATATCGGTGAAGATGGTTTCTACACAGTGCTCATGAAACTCACCTAGATTTCTAAAGCCGATCAAATAACGCAATAAACCTTCTTCAAGAATGGGTCTGCCTTGATAGCGAATTTGCACGCTTGCCCAGTCTGGCTGGCCTGTTACAGGGCAATTGGATTTCAATAGATGCGATACCAGGCACTGCTCAATCGGACCAAATGATTCGTTAACGCCTAGTAAGCTTGGGTCTGCTGGCAGGCTTGGATCTACTTCTATATCTAAGCGGTCCATCAAAACGCCACCCATCTCTTGCATTCCAATTTTGGAAGCGGATTCTGTTGAGTTAATTCTGGTGGTGATCTTGCTGCCAGCAACTGCAGATAAATCCGTAATGAGCCGCTCTTTAACTGCATTCTCGTCTTCAAAACGGGCGCTATTGAGGCTATTGAGATAGAGCTTGAATGATTTGGATTCAATCATGTTTGGAGAGTCGGCGGGAATCTGAAACTCAGCTAAGGCAATCTGTGGTTTGCCATTTTTATTAAGCCAACTGAGTTCAAAAGCATTCCAAATATCAACACCTACAAAAGGTAGCGCTTGATTCTCTTGAAGACCAAGTTTCTTGCGATTCTCGACTCTTGGGATTGGAAACAATAAAGTCGGATCGTATTGATCTGGGTATTGCGTAGATTGTCCGAGCGGAATGTTTGCCATTGAAATAATGAATTAAATAGCTTATTGGCTTATTTTTTAGGTTTGTTCGATACACCAGAGACAACATGACCGGTGGGCGCAACAGATGCGGCAGATTGACAGTGACCAGTTTGATCATCAAAGAAGAAGTCAGGTTCAAACTCTCTTAAAAACTCACTCTTGGACAGGCCGCCTAAGAACATGGCTTCATCTACATCAATGCCCCATGCCATCAAAGTGCGAATGGCGCGTTCGTGAGCTGGTGCAGAGCGCGCCGTAACTAATGCTGTACGAATGCGCATGCCGTTTTCACTGCTAGTGCGCTGTAGTCTATGTAAGGCCTCCAGTAGGGGTTTGAATGGCCCTGGAGGTAAAGGGATATCGACTTTCTTGCTCTCGTGATCTACAAACGCTTCAAGACCTTTTTTCTGGAAAACTTGCTCAGCTTCATCAGAGAACAGAACTGCATCTCCGTCAAAGGCGATGCGAATTTCACTAGGGTGAGACTCGGCAGTTTTACTAGACTCTGGGTATACACGCGCTGCTGGAAAGCCTGCGTCAATCGTTGCGCGCACATCATCTTCGTTGGCAGACAAAAAGAGATTGGCATGTAGAGAACGAAGGTAGTGATACGGAGGTCGGCCTCTTGTGAATACGCCACGCTCTAAATGTAAGCCATGGTGTTCAGCGGAGCGGAATACGCGCAGTCCACTAACTGGATCATTGCGCGACAGAATGACTACCTCTACACGCTGTTCACCCTCTTCATTGAAGGCCAGCAACTTTTTAACCAAGGGAAATGCCACGCCTTTTTGAGCCGCTTCACTCAAGCGCTCAAGCTGTAATTTCATATAAGCGCTGTCATCGGTTGATTCAAAGATCCGATTTTCTTCTTCGAAATCAAACAGGGCGCGCGAGGAAATCGCGACAACAAGTTTTCCGGTGAGCGTGTATGACATAGATGAATTGCGTCTTAGGTATTCGTCTTATTTTAAGAACAAGCGATAAGCGGGGTTGTTGGTCTCATCCCAATGTGGGTAGCCCAGGCCAGCCAAGAAGCTTTGGAATTTCTTTTGCTCATTCTTGGGAACCTGAATACCAATCAGGATGCGGCCATAGTCAGCCCCATGATTGCGGTAATGAAACAGGCTGATATTCCAGTTCGGTGCCATGCTAGTTAAGAACTTCATCAAAGCACCCGGACGCTCTGGGAATTCAAAACGGTAGAGCAGTTCATCTTTAGCGAGCGCAGAGTGTCCGCCAACCATATGACGTAAATGGGATTTAGCTAACTCATCGTGAGTCAGATCAATGGTTGCAAACTTGGCTTTACGGAAATGCTTTGCAATAGTTTCGCTGTCACCTGCTTTTTGTGTACTGATGCCCACAAAAATATGTGCTTCGCTTTGATCGCCAATACGGTAGTTAAACTCAGTCACGTTACGTTTACCGAGTAATTCGCAAAAGCGTTTGAAGGAGCCGCGCTCTTCAGGAATGGTTACCGCAAATACGGCTTCGCGGAACTCGCCAACGTCTGCACGCTCAGCGACAAAGCGCAAGCGGCTAAAGTTCATATTCGCCCCACAAGCCACAGCCACTAAGGTTTTCTTTTTGATGCGTTTTTTCTCGACGTACTTCTTCATGCCGGCAATAGCAAGGGCGCCAGCAGGCTCTAGAATGCTGCGAGTGTCAGTAAAAACATCGTTAATTGCTGCGCAGATTTCGTCTGTATCAACAGTGATAATTTCGTCTACTACTTTTTTGCAAATACGAAATGTCTCTTTGCCAACGAGTTTCACGGCAGTGCCGTCAGAGAACAAACCAACATCTTTCATTTCAATGAGCTTGTTCGCTTTGAGTGATTGATTCATCGCATCAGAATCTGAGGCTTGTACACCGATCACTTTTGTTTTTGGGCTAACGGCTTTGACGTATTCACCAATTCCAGAAATTAAGCCGCCGCCCCCGATAGCGACAAACACTGCATCGATGGGTTTTTCGTATTGGGTAAAAATTTCATGAGCAATCGTCCCTTGTCCTGCAATGACGTCGGGGTCGTCAAAGGGGTGGACAAAAGTGAGGCCCCGCTTTTTGCCTACGATTTCTGAGTGCTTGAAGGCATCGCTATAGGATTCGCCGTGAAGAATCACTTCGACCCAAGACCCACCCCTAGCCTTGACTGCATCAATTTTGACGCTGGGGGTGGTTACTGGCATCACGATGACGGCTTTGCACTTCATTTTGGCTGCCGACAGGGCTACGCCTTGAGCATGATTGCCTGCAGAGGCTGCAATAACCCCACGTTTTAAGGCTTCTGGGGCCAAATGAGCCATTTTGTTATAGGCGCCACGTAGCTTAAAGGAGAAAACGGGTTGGTTATCCTCCCTTTTGAGTAGGACCTGGTTGCCCAAGCGCCTTGTCAGCTCTGGGGCGAGCTGAAGCTCAGTTTCTCTGGCTACGTCATAGACGCGGGCCGATAAAATTTTCTTTAAATAGTTTGTTGCCATCTGATGAGCGTACCACGGATGGCTCCTAAGCCCTTAGATTTGCAAGGGTTTATCCATTTCGAGAGCAACTTTCTCGGAATCCTGCCACTATCAAGTTCACTCAATTAAAATGCTTATTTATCAAATATGTCGCTATGAACGCACCATTGGCTTTAAACCAGTTGCTGGATGCTGAGGCAGGCTCTCCCCGTCTCCGCGAAATTCCCTACAACTACACCTCTTTTTCCGATCGAGAGATAGTAATTCGCCTATTGGGCGAGGAGTCATGGCACGTTCTCAATAATTTACGTGGTGTACGCCGTACAGGGCGTTCTGCCCGCATGTTGTTTGAAATCTTGGGCGATATCTGGGTGGTGCAGCGCAATCCTTTCTTGCAAGATGACTTGCTCGATAACCCAAATCGTCGCAAACAATTAATAGATGCGCTTTGGCATCGTTTGGGTGAAGTCAAAAAGCGCAACAGTGGTGATTCTGCTGACCAGGTAGAAATTTTATTGAGCGCTGCTTATCGCGCAATTGAAAATTTTGAAAATGGTTTTAAAGAAGTTGAAGTGATTCGTAAGCGCGCTCGCAAAGAGTTGGGCCGTCATACCGCTTCTGACAATATTTGTTTTGATGGTGTGTCTCGTGCAGCGCACGTGACTGATGCAACCGACTGGCGGGTTGAGTTTCCACTCGTTGTCCTCAAGCCTGACTACGAATCTGAGATTCCTGGTTTGGTAAAAGCTTGCGTTGAATTAGGACTCACCATTATTCCTCGTGGAGGTGGCACTGGTTATACAGGTGGCGCTATTCCACTCTATGCCATGTCTGCAGTAATTAATACGGAAAAGTTACAAGACATTGGTGGCGTGAAGTCTAAGAAGCTGCCTGGACTAGACCGCGAAGTATCAACGATCTTCACGGGTGCCGGCGTTGTTACTCGTCGCGTATCTGACGCTGCAGAGCATGCTGGTCTTGTGTTTGCCGTTGATCCTACTTCTGCCGACGCAAGTTGCATCGGCGGCAATATTGCGATGAACGCTGGCGGTAAGAAAGCTGTTCTTTGGGGAACCGCTTTGGACAATCTCGCTAGCTGGCGTATGGTTGATCCGCAAGGAAACTGGTTGGAGGTGGAGCGTCTTGAGCACAACATGGGGAAAATTCATGATGTGGCGACAGTGCGTTTTCAACTGACTTGGTCAGATGGTAATAGCGAGCCTGGTCAACGTATTCTGAAAACAGAATTATTAGAAGTTGAAGGGAAACGTTTCCGTAAAGAAGGTTTGGGTAAAGACGTTACAGATAAATTTTTATCTGGTTTACCTGGTGTGCAAAAAGAAGGTTGTGATGGTTTGATTACGAGCGCAACTTGGGTGTTGCATCGTATGCCTAAATTCATGCGTACGGTTTGCTTAGAGTTTTTTGGTCAAGCCCGTGAAGCCATTCCAAGTATTGTCGAGATCAAAGCATATTTAGATGGCTTAAGTAAACAAGGCGGCCCAATTTTGGCAGGTCTTGAGCACTTAGATGATCGCTACTTACGTGCGGTAGGTTATTCAACAAAATCGAAGCGCAATAGCTTGCCAAAGATGGTGTTGATTGGCGATATTGCTGGTGATGATGAAGAAGCTGTTGCTGCCGCTACGAGTGAAGTAGTGCGCATGGCGAACCTACGGGTGGGCGAAGGGTTTGTTGCAGTAAGTGCTGATGCTCGTAAGAAGTTCTGGTTAGATCGTGCTCGCACAGCGGCTATTGCTCGCCATACCAATGCCTTTAAGATCAATGAAGACGTCGTAATTCCATTGCCGCGCATGGGTGAGTACACCGATGGGATTGATCGCATCAATATTGAACTTTCTCTAAAGAACAAGTTGCAAGTACTCGATGGTCTTGAAGCTTTTTTGAAAAAGAGTGCATTACCTCTAGGCAAGAGTGATGCTGAGTATGAAATTCCGACAGCAGAGATCTTGGGCGATCGTGTTCAGCAGACCTTGGAGCTTATTGCTAAGGTGCGTGGACGTTGGGCCGAGTGGCTCACCGAGATGGACACTTACTTCCCGCGTTTGCAGGATTACAGTTTGCGTGCTTCTTGGAAAGAAGAAGTTCGTTCAGAATTGCGCATCATCTTTGGCGGTCTTGCATTCGAGCCTATCTTGGCTGAATTAGAAGCAATTCATAAAAACATTTTGCGTAAGCGCGTATTCGTAGCGTTACATATGCATGCTGGTGACGGTAACGTACATACCAATATTCCTGTGAACTCTGATGATTACGAGATGTTGCAAGATGCACATCGTGCAGTTGATCGCATCATGAAGTTAGCTCGTTCTTTAGATGGTGTTATTTCTGGCGAGCATGGTATTGGCATCACTAAATTAGAGTATTTAACTGAGGCCGAACTCAAAGACTTCCGTAGTTATAAAAATCGTGTTGACCCAGAGGGCCGCTTCAATAAAGGGAAGCTGATGCCGCATGCTGACCTGGGTATGGCTTACACACCAAGCTTTGGCTTGATGGGTCACGAGTCGATCATCATGCAGCAAAGCGATATTGGTGCGATTGCTGATAGCGTGAAAGATTGTTTACGTTGTGGAAAATGTAAGCCAGTTTGCTCAACGCACGTACCACGAGCAAATCTGCTCTACAGTCCACGCGATAAGATCTTGGCAACCTCTTTATTGATCGAAGCCTTTTTATACGAAGAACAAACCCGTCGCGGTGTTTCAATTCGTCATTGGGAAATGTTTGATGACGTCGCTGCGCACTGCACTGTATGTCACAAGTGTTTAACGCCTTGCCCAGTCAAGATTGACTTTGGTGATGTGACTATGAACATGCGTAATCTCTTGCGCAAGATGGGTCAACAGCGTTTCAATCCTGGCACGGCAGCATCGATGTTTTTCCTGAATGCCACTAGCCCAGAAAGCATTCATCTGGCGCGCAAGACCATGATTGGTTGGGGTTATAAGTTGCAGCGTTTAGGTAATGATGTCTTGCGCAAGTTCGCAAAACAACAAACAGCGCACCCGCCCGCAACGGTTGGCAAGCCGAGCGTAAAAGAGCAGGTGATTTTCTTTGTTAATAAGAAGATGCCTGGTAACTTACCGAAGAAAACCGCACGTGCTTTGTTGGATATTGAAGATGCAAACTATGTGCCGATTATTCGTGATCCAAAAACGACCTCTGCCGACACCGAGGCGGTCTTTTATTTCCCGGGTTGCGGTTCAGAGCGTTTGTTCTCTCAGGTTGGCTTAGCAACTCAGGCAATGTTGTGGAATGTAGGTGTGCAAACGGTATTGCCTCCGGGCTACCTTTGCTGCGGCTACCCACAGCGCGGCAATGGCGATTTTGACAAAGCAGAGAAGATGATCACGGATAACCGCGTCTTGTTTCACCGCGTTGCCAATACACTGAACTACTTAGACATTAAGACCGTGGTGGTTTCTTGCGGCACTTGTTACGACCAGTTGGCTGGTTATCAGTTTGAACAGATTTTTCCGGGTTGCCGCATTGTGGATATACATGAGTTCCTAGCGGAAAAAGGCGTCAAGCTTTCTGGTGTCACGGGCGTGAAGTATATGTACCACGATCCTTGCCACTCTCCGATGAAGTTGCAAGATCCGTTGAAGACTGTAAACGAACTCATTCAACTCGAGGATGGCAAAGCGATTCAGAAAAATGATCGTTGCTGTGGTGAGTCGGGAACATTGGCTGTAACTCGTCCTGACATCTCTACGCAAGTGCGTTTCCGCAAGCAGATTGAGATGGAAAAGGGTGCTAATGATTTGCGCAAGAATGCATTCACTGGTGATGTGAAAGTGCTGACCAGTTGCCCATCATGCTTGCAAGGCCTGACACGCTTTGATGCTGATAGCGACACTACAGCTGATTACATCGTGGTGGAAATGGCCCAAAAGATACTTGGTAAAGATTGGATGCAGGACTATGTAGCTAAAGCCAACCAAGGCGGTATCGAGAGGGTTCTCGTTTAATGATTCCAAGCAATGTAGTAGTGCATCAGCAATCCAAAGTATTGGAGCTCTCCTATGAAGGTGGCACTACTTATCGTTTACCTTTTGAGTTATTGAGGGTGTTATCTCCTTCTGCAGAGGTTCAGGGGCATGGTCCTGGACAAGAAACATTGCAAACTGGCAAGCGTGATGTCTTAATTGCCAATCTAGAGCCAATCGGTCACTACGCCCTCAAGCCTAGCTTTTCTGACGGACATGACTCAGGCTTGTATACCTGGGAGTATTTATTGTTTCTATGTGAAAACCAGGAGCAATTGTGGAAAGAGCATTTAGATAAATTGGCCGCTGCTGGATTAGATCGTGATGCCCCCATGACTCACTCAGGCGGTGCATCAGGCCATTCTTGTGGAGGTCACTAATGAGTAAAACGCACTTCGGGTATCAAAGTGTTGATGAAGCAGAAAAGGCTGGCAAGGTCGCTGAGGTATTTCATTCGGTAGCCAGTAAATATGATGTGATGAATGACTTGATGTCCTTTGGTTTACATCGCATTTGGAAAAAAGTGACGATTGCTCGTGCAAATGTACGCCCTGGTCAGAAGGTTTTAGATATTGCTGGCGGTACGGGTGACCTGGCTGCAGCCTTTGCAAAGGCGGCCGACTGGGGCCGTAATCCTGATGCTCAGGTTTGGTTAAGTGACATTAATGCTTCTATGTTGGGAGTCGGGCGTGATCGCTTATTAGATCGCGGCATGGCTTTACCTTGCGTTCAATTTGATGCAGAAAAAATACCTTTTCCGAATAATCATTTTGATGTGGTGACTGTTGCTTTTGGTCTGCGCAATATGACTCACAAAGATGTCGCTTTGGGCGAGATGCGTCGTGTGATCAAGCCAGGTGGCCGAGTTTTAGTGTTGGAATTTTCCAAGCCAGACGCTTTCTTGCAGCCGGTATATGACACCTATTCCTTTAAGGTTTTGCCTTGGTTGGGTGAGAAGATTGCGCAAGATTCAGACAGCTATCGCTACTTAGCTGAATCGATTCGTATGCATCCAGATGCACAAACCCTTAAAGAAATGATGTTAGAAGTCGGTTTTGATGAAGTTGAAACCCATAGGATGACTGGGGGTATCGTTGCCCTACATATTGGTATTAAATACTGATGGTTGTATAGTTTTTAAACACTTAAAGACTAGGCAAGTTCAGCGGTAATAAGAAGGGGTGAGGAATATGAATAAACATTTTTTTAAAGCAATGCTTCTAAGTCTTACGTTGGTATTTGCAACGGTAGGACATGTAGATGCGGCACGTTTAGGCGGCGGCAAGAGTATCGGTCGGGCACCAAGTGCCCCAATCCAAAAGCAAGCGGCGCCAGTTCAAAAGCCTGTGCAACAAGCGCAACCAGCTGCTCCTGCTCCAACACCACAAACCCCTACGCCGAGTCGTTTTGGGGGTATGGGTGGAATCTTAGGTGGTTTGGCTGCTGGTCTAGGGATTGGTTATCTCTTGTCGCATTTCGGTTTAGGCGAGGCAGCATCTTCGATGATTACTGGTTTACTGATTGCGATGTTGGCAGGCTTTGCGATGATGTTCATTATTCGAAAAATGTTGCCTGCTTTATCTGGCGCTGGTCAAAATTCCAACATGCTCTCGCAGGGTATGCAGCGCAGTAATGTTCAGTCCCCTAGACAAGAGCCCGCTTTTGCTCCGGCTGCAAATGCATTTGGTGGTGTGAGTGTTGAGCCTGAGGCGTTTCAGTCCACTCTGCCTCCCGGATTCGATCAACAGACATTCCTGGAGAATGCAAAACAATATTTTGTGACTTTGCAAAAAGCTTGGGATCAAGGAGATCTTGCTTCCTTGCGTGAATTTACAACTCCAGAAATGTTTGCCACGATTCAACAGGATTTATCTGGTCGGACTGATGGCAGCAATCAAACGGATGTTGTCACTATTAATGCTCAGCTACTAGGTATTGAGACGGCGGATAGTCATTACTTCTGTAGCGTGCAGTTCAGCGGTATGATCCGTGAGCAACCAGGGGCTCCAGCCAGTGATTTCTCAGAAATCTGGAATTTAAGTAAGCCAGAGGAGGGTCCTGGCGGGTGGGTACTAGCGGGTATCTCCCAGTTGGTTTAAGCTTTAGGTACTTTCCGTTGGAAAACCCGCACTTGTGCGGGTTTTTTACACTCATGAACACATATTTTTCGACTACCCACACTATTGCTTCTGGCGCTGCTTGCCGAGGGATTAACCATGTTTTGGGAAGTGAGTCGTGGGCATCTGCTGAATTGGCTCGTCATGCCAACAAAACCATTCTGCTGCAGTTACCTTTAGGCAATCTTTGTTTTGAGATCAAGTCTGATGGATTTTTGGGGAGTTTAAAAGAGGTCGAAGCGCCTTCTCTCATTCTGGAGGTTTCCTCTAAAGCATTGAGTGATTTAGTGGGGAGTACAGGCTCTCTACGAGAGCAGGCTTTTAAAGCGGTCAAAATTACTGGTGATGCTGAATTGGCTCAATTATTGGGCCGTCTTGCTGGACAATTGCGTTGGGAATATGAAGAAGATTTAGCTCGCCTCGTAGGTGATGCGCCTGCAAACTTTACCGTACGACAGGGTAAAAAGTTTGTCTCTGCCACTCGATCAGCTGTATCAGACTTGCTGGACAATGTGGTGGAGTATGTCAGTGAAGAAAAGCAGATACTTTTAAATAAACGAGACTTTATGGTTCGTAAATCTGAATTAAGTGAATTGCGCGAGTCAGTAGACCGCATGGAAAAGCGCATTCAACTTTTAGAGCAAAAGGCTAAATAAATCGTGCGTCGAATTGCTCGTCTCTTTTTTATCTTTTTTACTGCATGGCGTTATGGTTTGTTACCGCTATTGCGTGATCTTCTGAAGCCAGGAATTCGTCGCGGTTTCTTAACCATGCTTTGCTGGGTATCTCCGGGTAGTCATCTGCCTAGAGGAGAGCGTATTCGCCTGACGCTTGAGGCCTTAGGACCCATTTTTGTGAAGTTCGGTCAGGTACTTTCCACACGTCGTGATCTGTTGCCAGAAGATATTGCAAATGAATTGGCAAAGTTGCAGGATCAGGTACCGCCATTTTCGAATGAAGAGTCACGTCGCTTAATTGAGAAAGACTTGGGTCTACCGATTGAAGAGGTATTTATTCGCTTTGATTCTACTCCTGTTGCCAGTGCCTCAGTAGCCCAAGTGCATTTTGGCGTGTTGCGCGGCACAGAGAAGCATCCCGAGTGGGATGGTCGTGCGGTAGCAATTAAAGTCTTACGTCCTGGCATTCTGCCAGTGATTGAGGGTGATTTAGCCTTGATGTATGACTTGGCTAAAGTGATTGAAAAAAGTTCCGAAGATGGACGTCGTTTAAAGCCTCGTGAGAATGTAGCAGAGTTCGATACTTATTTGCACGATGAGTTAGATCTGATGCGTGAAGCTGCTAATGCAAGTCAGCTACGCAGACAATTTACAGATTCAAAAAAATTAATGATTCCAGAAATGTATTGGGATCTATGTCATACGAATGTGATTGTTATGGAGAGAATGTATGGCATCTCCATTGGTAAAACTGCAGCGCTAAGAGAGGCTGGTGTTGATTTTAAGAAGTTAGCTTCTGATGGCGTGGAAATATTTTTTACTCAAGTATTTGAGTATGGCTTTTTCCATGCGGATATGCATCCAGGTAACATCATGATTAGCTTGGAGCCAGAGACATTTGGCCGTTTTATTTCGCTTGATTTCGGCATTGTTGGTGCATTAAGCGAGTCAGATAAAAATTACCTAGCCTTAAATTTCTTAGCGTTTTTTAATCGCGATTACCGTCGTGTTGCTGAGTTGCATATTGAGTCAGGTTGGGTTCCTGCTAATACCCGTGTTGAAGAATTGGAGGGCGCCGTACGTTCAGTCTGTGAGCCGTATTTTGATCGCCCGCTAAAGGAAATTTCCTTGGGCATCGTGCTCATGCGTTTATTCCAAACATCGCGTCGTTTCAAGGTCGAAATTCAGCCTCAACTTACCTTATTGCAAAAAACCCTATTGAATGTTGAGGGTTTAGCTCGTCAGCTTGATCCTGACCTGGATCTGTGGAAAACGGCTAAGCCGATTTTGGAAAAATGGGTCAGCAAGCAGTTGGGTTGGCGGGGCCTCATAGATGGCTTAAAGGAAGAGGCGCCTACCTGGGCCAAAATTCTGCCTACCTTGCCGCGTTTAATTGCCGATAGCTTGGCCCAAGGGAAACATCAAATCAAAGACCAAAATGGCGAAATAGAGCTTTTAAAGGCCCTTTTACTCGAAGAAAGGCGTACACATCGTCTCATAGCGGGGGCTTTACTCTTTGCTGGCGGCTTTTTGGCTGGAATTTTGATTATTAGCCTAGGCGTTTATTAGTCTCTCGCTGATTGCTTTCTAACCCGCTAAAATAGCGGGTTAGGCAGAACACATGAAAAAATACTTTATCGCCGGCATCCTCGTATGGGCACCATTGTCGATCACCATTTGGGTGATTGCTTGGGGCTTGGGTCTGCTCGACGGTGTCTTTGGTTCTGTTATGCAGGCCATCATTGCTGTTTTCCCGCGCCAATTTGCATCAGACCTACAGCATTTCCGTGAATTGCCAGGTGTTGGTATTTTGATCGTGATCTCTGTAATCATGTTCACTGGATTGCTGGCGATTAGTTTTGCTGGTCAGTGGTGGATTCGGATGTGGGATAAACAAATTAATCGCATACCAATCGTTCGCTCTATCTATTCAAGCGTCCAGCAAGTTTCATCTACTTTATTTTCAGGTAGCGGTCAGGCTTTCAGCAAAGCCTTATTGATTCGTTATCCGCACGCTGATTCATGGGCGATTGCGTTTCAAACGGGCACTCCTGCAAAAGAAGTGACTTCTAAATTAGGTGAAGACTACGTTAACGTGTTTTTGCCAACAACTCCAAACCCCACCTCTGGTTTTTTCATGATCGTACCTCGTGCGCAAACGATTGAATTAGAGATGAGTGTGGAAGAGGCTTTGAAGCATATTGTTTCAATGGGCTCCGTTCCCCCCAATAGTTCTAGTGGTTTAACTGCATCCCAGTTGCCACACCATTTTTGATTCATAGGAAATTGTTATGTCGATGCGAAGCCATACCTGCGGCCAGGTAACTGATTCACTAATTGGTCAAGAAGTCACTCTCTCTGGTTGGGTGAATCGTCGCCGTGACCATGGAGGCGTGATCTTTATTGACTTGCGTGATCGTGAGGGTTTTGTGCAGGTGGTTTGCGATCCAGATCGACCAGAAATGTTTGCACTTGCTGAGCAAGTTCGCAGTGAGTACTGCATTCAGATTAAGGGTCTTGTACGTGCACGTCCTGCTGGTACGGAAAATACCGATTTGGTTAGCGGTAAAGTAGAAATTCTTTGTCACAGCTTAGTGATTTTGAATGCCTCTGTAACTCCGCCATTCCAAATTGATGATGAGAATTTGTCTGAGACAACACGCTTAACTCATCGTGTACTAGATTTGCGTCGCCCGCAGATGCAAAAGAATTTACGTTTGCGTTACAACGTAGCGATGGAGTGCCGTCGTTACTTAGACGATGCTGGCTTTATCGATATCGAAACACCAATGCTCACCAAGAGTACACCAGAAGGTGCACGCGACTACTTAGTTCCATCCCGTGTGCATGACGGTCAGTTCTTTGCATTGCCACAGTCTCCACAATTGTTTAAGCAGTTGTTAATGGTGGCTGGTTTTGATCGCTACTACCAAATTACCAAGTGTTTCCGTGATGAAGACTTGCGCGCAGACCGTCAGCCTGAATTTACGCAGATCGACTGTGAAACAGCATTCTTGAGCGAATTAGAAATTCGGGACTTGTTTGAAAACATGATTCGTCATATTTTCAAGAAGACCATGAATGTCGAGCTGCCTAACCCATTCCCAACCATGCCATATTCAGAGGGTATGGCGCGTTTTGGCTCTGATAAGCCAGACTTGCGTGTGAATTTCGAGTTCACTGAATTGACGGATCTAATGAAAGACGTTGATTTCAAAGTGTTCTCAGGCGCCGCAAATCAAGTTGGTGGCCGAGTTGTAGGCTTGTGCGTGCCTGGTGGCGCTGAAATTAGCCGTAGCGAAATCGATGACTACACCCAGTTCGTTAGCATCTATGGTGCTAAAGGTTTGGCGTGGATTAAGGTCAACTCTGTGGCTGAAGGACGCAATGGTTTGCAGTCGCCAATCGTTAAAAACTTACACGACGCAGCGATTGAAGGCATCTTGAAGCGTACTGGCGCAAAAGATGGCGACATTATTTTCTTTGGCGCTGATAAAGAAAAAGTAGTGAACGATGCAATTGGTAATTTACGTTTACGTATTGGCCAATCTGCTTGGGGTAAAGAGCATGGTCTCTTTACTGAGGGTTGGAAACCATTGTGGGTGGTGGACTTCCCAATGTTTGATTACGATGAAGGCGAAGCCCGTTGGGTTGCTTGTCATCATCCATTTACTAGCCCCAAAGATGAACATATGCAGTATCTGGAATCTGATCCAGGCAAGTGCTTAGCTAAAGCCTACGACATGGTCCTGAACGGTAGCGAAATTGGTGGCGGTTCTGTCCGTATTCACCAAGAAGCTGTTCAAAGCCAAGTGTTCCGCGCTTTAAAGATTGATGCGGAAGAAGCGCAAGCAAAGTTTGGTTTCTTGTTAGATGCACTTCAGTATGGTGCGCCTCCACACGGTGGCATCGCGTTTGGTCTCGATCGCATCGTAACGATGATGACGGGTGCCGAGTCAATCCGCGATGTGATTGCATTCCCTAAAACGCAGCGTGCTCAATGCTTGTTAACTCAGGCTCCTAGCCCAGTGGACGAGCGTCAGTTACGCGAATTGCATATCCGTCTGCGTCAAGCCACGCCTGCTGCTTAGAGTAATTTAAGTAGTCCTGAACTTGAAAATCCCTATCTCGGTTTTAGTAGTTATCTACAAATCGAATAGGGATGTTTTATTGATAGAGCGTGCTGATCGCTCTGGCTTTTGGCAGTCGGTGACTGGTAGCCTTGATGCTCCAGAGGAAGATCTAGTATTGGCAGCTGCCCGCGAGGTTTTTGAGGAAACAGGTATTGCGGTGGATTGCTTGCCAAAAGGCGCCTTGCAAAACATGCATCAGCAGATCGAATACGAAATCTATCCAGAGTGGCGTTTCCGTTATGCCCCAGGCGTTACCCGAAATACTGAACACTGGTTTGCGCTCGAGGTCCCAGAAAACACCCCAGTCATTCTGGCACCAAGAGAGCATGTCGCATATGAGTGGTTGCCTTACGAAAAGGCTGCTCAGAAATGTTTTTCCCGTAGCAATGGTGAGGCAATACTGAAATTATTCTCGGCAGACAAAAGTCAACGCGAATAAGGAATAAGATAGAGCGATGAGACATTCATCGGGACATCATCGTGGTAGTTCAGATTCAAGAACTCCGGGGCGTGGTGATTGGCGTGTCATTCGCGATCTCCTCCCTTATCTTTTGGAGTATCGCTTTCGAGTCTTGATTGCCCTAAGCTGTCTGATTGCTGCCAAGATTGCCAACCTTGGTATTCCAATTGTGATGAAAGAGTTAATCGACTCTTTAGATATTAAAACGGACTCTCCCCAAGCGCTGCTGGCAGTTCCTTTGGGCGTTATTGTGGGTTACGGCCTATTAAGAATTTCTGCATCTTTGTTCGCAGAGTTACGCGAAGCTTTATTTGCCAAAGTGACTCAGAATGCTGTTCGTAAAGTTGCGCTTCAAGTCTTTGAGCATTTACATTCTCTGGCACTCAGTTTTCACTTAGCTCGTCAAACTGGTGGTGTGAGCCGCGATATCGAGCGCGGTACACGTGGCATACAGTCGCTGATTTCTTATTCGCTTTACAGCATCCTGCCCACTCTCATCGAGTTTTGTTTGGTGCTTGGCTACTTTGCTTACTCATATGACATATGGTTTGCCGTAATTACCCTGGCTGCCTTAGTCCTATACATTGCTTTCACGATTGTGGTTACTGAGTGGCGCACCCATTACCGTCGCACGATGAATGACATGGATTCAAAAGCCAATCAGAAAGCTATTGATTCTTTGTTGAATTTTGAGACAGTAAAGTATTTTGGTAATGAGGCATTTGAAGCAGGGCGTTACGATGAAAATCTGCTGCGTTATCAAGCTGCAGCAGTCAAATCGCAAAAGACCTTAGCCTTCCTCAATCTTGGTCAACAAATCATTATTGCGGTCGGCTTGATGCTCATCCTTTGGCGCGCCACAGTGGGGGTTGTCAATGGCACCATGACTTTGGGTGACTTAGTCCTTGTGAATACCTTAATGATCCAGCTCTATATACCGCTCAATTTCTTGGGTGTGATTTATCGAGAAATTAAGCAGGCTTTAACTGACATGGATCGCATGTTTTCTTTGCTCAATACTGAAAAAGAGATTGCTGATTCACCTGATGCTCACCCTTTACATATTGATAATCGCGGGCATGGCCCCGATGTACGATTTGAGCATGTATCTTTTCACTATGAAGCTAAGCGAGAAATTCTGCGTGATGTGAGCTTCAATATTCCTGCTGGAACGATTACCGCAGTGGTGGGGCAAAGTGGTGCGGGTAAGAGCACTCTCGCAAGATTACTATTTCGATTCTATGATGTTCAATCAGGAAAGATTTTGATTGATGGTCAAAATATTCAGGATGTAACGCAGGCCAGTCTGCGAAAAGCGATTGGTATTGTTCCTCAGGACACGGTTTTGTTTAATGACACGATTGGCTACAACATTGCTTATGGTGATCCAACGGCAACAATTGAAGAAGTACAAGAGGCGGCTCGGGCGGCACAAATTGATGGCTTTATTAAACGCTTACCAGAGGGCTACAACACGCAAGTTGGTGAGCGAGGTTTAAAACTTTCTGGAGGCGAGAAGCAGCGTGTTGCAATTGCTAGAACACTCCTCAAAAAGCCTGCTATGTTGATTTTTGATGAGGCTACTTCCGCACTGGACTCGAAAACAGAGCGTGCATTTCAGGAAGAATTGCTCGGTCTAGCAAAGAACCGTACAACACTTATCATTGCTCATCGTCTTTCAACCATTATTCATGCTCAGCAAATTTTGGTGATGGATCATGGGCAAATTGTGGAGCGAGGAACTCATATGGAGTTACTTGCGCTTAAGGGCAAATATGCAGAGATGTGGCAAATGCAAGAGCGCGCCAGTCTTGATTAGAATAGCTTGATGACTCAAAACAGCCTCTCACCTTCCATGTCTGCAGATAAAGAGGCAACTCTCAAGAATGCATTTGCTGCGGCTGTTGCGGTTGCTGATCCACAAATCATTATTCCTCAATATTTATCTAAGATATTTCCAAGAGGGCAGGAGCCTAGGGGTAGATGCTTGGTGGTTGGCGCTGGCAAAGCCAGCGCCTCTATGGCAAGTGCTTTAGAGGTTTATGCAAAAGCGAATTGGCCACAGGCGACATTAGCAGGCGTCGTACTTACGCGCTATGGTCACAACTCACCAACTACATACATCAAAATTGTTGAGGCCGGGCATCCAGTGCCTGATCAGGCAGGAATGGATGGGGCAAAAGAGATTCTTGCGTTAACCAATCAGCTTGAGCAAGACGATGTTCTGATTGCCCTAGTCTCTGGTGGGGGCTCAAGCCTTCTTACTTTGCCGCAAGTGGGCATCTCGATTGATGACATGCGCAAGACTACCGAAGCGTTGTTGCGCAGTGGCGCCCCTATTGAGGAAATGAACGTAGTGCGCAAGCACTTATCTGCAATCTTAGGTGGGAATTTAGCTAGAGTCGCCATTGCTCGTGGCGCACATGTAGAGGCCTTATTAATTTCGGATGTCACGGGCGATTCGCCTGCAGATATTGCTAGTGGACCGTGCGCTGCAGATTACTCAACATATTTAGACGCGCTGAATATTTTGCAAAAATATGAATTGGATGAATCTGCTATTCCTGCGTCTGTTCTCAATCATCTCAAGCAAGGTTTATCGGGAGAAATACCTGAGACCTTAAAAGATTCTGATTTGATTAATGGTCAAGTATCGAATCATGTCATTGCAACTGCTTATAAAAGTCTAGAAGCCGCCGCTGATTATGTACGCACCCAAGGGTATGAGCCAATTATTTTGGGCGATACGATTACTGGTGAGGCGCAAGCAGTTGGTATTGAGCAGGCTGCCTTAGCGCGTGATTACGTAGCAAAGGGGATTGATAAGCCTATCGCCTTGATATCTGGGGGTGAATGCACCGTAACTATTCCAGCCGGGCTTAAGGGCCGAGGGGGGCGTTGTAGCGAATATCTGCTCTCCCTATTTGCTGCCACTTCTGATTTACCTAATATTGCAGCCTTAGCGGCCGATACCGATGGAATAGATGGCAGCGAAAGGAATGCTGGGGCTTGGTTTGATGGTGTCATTCGTCAATCTAGCTTGGATTCTGGGCTCGCACCAGAGAATTTCTTGTCAGTGCATGATTGTTATGGCTTCTTTGCAGAATTAGCTGCTTTAGTGGAAACTGGCCCTACACTTACAAATGTGAATGATTTCCGCATCATCTTGCTTGATAAATATGTCTAATACACCTTCTCAAATTCAGTTGACTCAGCCGGATGACTGGCACTTGCATATTCGCGATGGCGCAGTAATGAAAGATGTATTGGCAGATACTGCGCGTCAATTTGCACGCGCTATCATTATGCCGAATTTAAAACCACCAGTAACCACAGTGGATTTAGCGCAAGCTTACCAAGCTCGCATTGAATCCAATTTAAAGTCTTTGGGAGTGAGTGGCTTCACCCCCTTAATGACGCTCTATCTCACTGACAATACCTCTGCCAATGAAGTGCACAAGGCGAAGACCGCAGGTATTGCAGCGTTCAAGTTATACCCCGCAGGTGCAACCACCAATAGTGATGCTGGTGTTAGCGATCTGCAGCATTGTCATGCTGCATTAGAGGCTATGCAATCTGTTGGTATGCCGCTCTTGGTGCATGGTGAAGTAACCAGTACCGATATTGATATCTTTGATCGTGAAGCAGTATTTATTGATACGGTATTAGAGCCTCTGCGCAAAAAATTTCCTGAGTTGAAGATTGTGTTTGAACACATCACTACTAAGCAAGCAGCGCACTATGTGCGTGATGCAGACACGGGTGGAAAAAATACAATAGCAGCAACCATCACTCCTCAGCATTTGCTGATGAATCGCAATGCAATTTTTGCTGGCGGTATTCGTCCACACAATTATTGCTTGCCTGTGCTCAAGCGCGAAGAACATCGCGTTGCACTTTTAGAGGCTGCAACTAGTGGTAACTCGCGTTTCTTCTTGGGCACTGACAGCGCTCCGCATGCCAAGGGTGCTAAAGAGGCTGCCTGCGGTTGTGCTGGTTGCTATAGCGCCTTTAACGCTTTGGGTTTATATGCGGAAGCATTTGAGAGTGTTGGTAAGTTGGATCAGTTGGAAGGCTTCGCTAGTTTCTTTGGCCCAGACTTTTATTCTTTACCTCGCAATAGCAAAACAATTACCTTGGTCAAACAAGCGCAAAGTATTCCAGCGGAATTGCCATTAGGTGATGCCACCATCGTGCCGCTGCGTGCTGGCGAAACAATTGCTTGGTCACTCGTATAAAAAACTGAATTTCTGAAGTTCTTCACTTTCTTAGCCAAATTGTCCTGACTGCGTTAGACTGCAGGCGCAGAGTCAATTGGGCAATCGCCGCCTCTTTATCGAGGGGGAGGAAAGTCCGGACTCCATAGGGAAGGGTGATGGCTAACGGCCATCCACGGCGACGTGAGGAATAGGGCCACAGAGACGAGCGTATTTAGTTACGGTGAAACGCGGTAACCTCCACCTGGAGCAATCCCAAGTAAGCAGACGATGAGGCGTCCCGCTGAGTCTGCGGGTAGGGAGCTTGAGCCGTTAGGTAACTAACGGCCTAGAGGAATGATTGCCCCTAGATGCAAATCTAGGCGACAGAATCCGGCTTATCGATTGACTCTGCACTTATTCTGAGATGATTTCGACGCTGTAAGTCAGCTCTGCAGTTTTGGCCAACATCGTGGTGGCTGAGCAATACTTTTCATGCGAGAGCTTCACTGCGCGATCTACTTTTGACTGATCTAAGTCTTTTCCTGTGACTTTGAAGTGCAAATTGATTTTCGTGAAGACTTTGGGATCCTCGGTAGCGCGTTCCGCCTGTAGGACCACTTCGCAGCCACTGATGGCCTGACGAGCCCTTTGTAGGATTAAAACCACATCAAATGCTGAGCAACCACCAGCACCAGCCAAAAGGAGCTCCATGGGCCTTGGGGCTAGATTTCTGCCCCCAGCTTCAGGTGCTCCATCCATATTTACGAGGTGACCGCTGCCAGTTTCTGCGGAAAAGGCCATGCCGCCATTACCCAACCAACTTACTCGACATTCCATAGTAGTGACCCCTAACTTACTAATTTAATCAATATTTTCAATAGTTTATCAATCTTTTTGGCTTTTGATTAAGGTTTAAAAACAGCAATAAAGCGGTAAAAAATTGATTTTGGTCAATTTTCTTGCGTTGCACCATACTGTTTGTGTAGAATAACCATATTGGTAGTCAGTCTTGTATAAGACTGCGACTTACCTCCCAGTGTCTCCTCCACCCAAACATAGGTGGATTCCAACCCAGGACTCGTTCCTGGGTTTTTTTTGGGTTACAATTCAAGGCTTTACTGAATTACCGAGCCGGTCAGCGGTAATTTGTTGTACCAGTTAAATTGCAGAATCTGCGAGCTTGCAAACATAAGCAGGGCCAAGGTGGACGTAGTTTGGTTGGAGTAATTTTTTTTGACCATAACAATTTGAGAAATCATGAAAACTTTTTCTGCAAAATCCCATGAGGTAGTGCATGAATGGTTCGTGATTGACGCTACGGACAAAGTCCTCGGTCGTGTCGCCAGTGAAGTGGCACTCCGTCTACGCGGCAAGCACAAGCCTGAATACACCCCACACGTTGATACTGGCGACTTTATTGTCGTTATCAATTCTTCTAAGCTCCGTGTCACAGGCACAAAAGGCTTGAACAAAATTTATTACCGTCACAGCGGATACCCAGGTGGTATTAGCTCAACCAACTTCGATAAAATGCAAGATCGTTTCCCAGGTCGCGCTTTGGAGAAGGCTGTGAAGGGTATGTTGCCAAAAGGCCCACTAGGCTATGCCATGATTAAGAAATTAAAAGTCTACGGCGACGCCAATCATCCGCATGCGGCTCAACAGCCTAAAGCGTTAGAGATTTAAGGAAACCAAATGGCTATTAATTACGGAAATTGGAATTACGGTACTGGTCGCCGCAAGAGTTCTGTTGCGCGCGTATTCATTAAATCTGGCAAAGGCGACATCATTGTTAATGGTAAGCCTATCGATGCTTATTTTGCTCGTGAAACATCACGCATGATCGCTCGTCAGCCTTTGGCACTCACAGCCCACTTAACGACCTTTGATATCAAAGTAAACGTTTCTGGTGGCGGTGAAACTGGCCAAGCTGGTGCAGTTCGTCACGGTGTTACTCGTGCATTGATCGACTACGACAACGCTTTGAAGCCAACCCTGTCTAAAGCAGGCTTGGTTACTCGTGATGCTCGTGAAGTTGAGCGTAAAAAAGTTGGTCTGCACGGCGCACGTCGTCGTAAGCAGTTCAGCAAGCGCTAATTCTTTCAGTCGCTCAAGTTTTATCGAAAGGGTCGCGCAAGCGGCCCTTTTTGTTTCTACAATTGAGGTATTCCGAAGTTTTATTAGAAACTTCCTGTGATCGGCGTTTTGGAGAAAGACATGATTAAGGTAGGTATTGTTGGTGGTACTGGTTACACCGGAGTGGAGCTTCTGCGTTTATTAGCGCAGCATCCTGAGGTAGAACTCACTGCAATTACTTCTCGTACTGAAGCTGGCATGCCAGTAGCAGAAATGTTCCCTTCCTTGCGTGGTCGTGTTGATCTGAAATTTACGACACCCGATGAAGCCAAGCTCAATGAATGTGATGTAGTGTTCTTTGCGACGCCTCATGGTGTTGCGATGGCACAAGCAAAAGAATTGCTTGCGAATAATGTCAAGATTTTGGATCTGGCTGCGGACTTTCGTTTGAAGGATGTCAAAGAATTTGCCAAGTGGTACGGCATGGAGCATGGTTGCCCAGATATCTTGGCTGAGGCTGTTTATGGTTTACCAGAGATTAATCGTGATGCTATTAAAAAGGCGCGCGTAGTAGGTTTAGCAGGATGTTATCCAACCTCTGTGCAGCTTGGCCTTGCTCCTTTGCTCTCACCAAAATCAACTGGTGGCAAACATTTGATCGATGGCACGCACATCATCTCTGATTCTAAGTCGGGCACTTCTGGTGCTGGTCGCAAAGCCGAGATCGGTACCTTATTGTCAGAGGCCAGTGATAACTTTAAGGCGTATGGCGTTAAAGGACATCGTCATCTACCGGAGATTGAGCAGGGCTTAAAAGCCATTGCTGGTCACGATCAGATTGGATTGACCTTTGTGCCGCACCTAACGCCGATGATTAGAGGCATTCATTCGACCTTGTACGTGCGTTTGACTGATGCCGGCAAGGATGTTGACTACCAGAAGCTGTATGAAAATTTCTATAAAGATGAGCCGTTTGTGGATGTGATGCCTGCCGGCAGTCACCCAGAAACTCGTTCTGTTCGGGGTAGCAATGGCATTCGGATTGCAATCCATCGTCCAGGGGGCGGTGATACTTTAGTTATTTTGGTGGTTGAGGATAATTTGGTGAAGGGTGCTTCAGGCCAGGGAGTGCAGTGCATGAACTTGATGTTTGGCTTCCCTGAAACTACAGGACTTACCCAGATTGCTGTATCTCCTTAATTGCACAAGGAAAACCCCTTCAGCAAGCTGGGCATTAAAAGCCTAAAATAAGACATTGCCTTTTGAATTAGGAGTAAATCATGACCGAATTAGCGACAAAACCAGTAGAAGACTTGGCTGAACCACCAACCCCATTGGTGTTCACGGATAGTGCTGCTGCAAAAGTAGCTGACTTGATTGCTGAAGAAGGTAATCCAGAGTTGAAGTTGCGCGTATTCGTGCAGGGTGGTGGTTGTTCAGGTTTTCAGTATGGCTTCACATTTGATGATGCCGTGAATGAAGACGACACACTCTTTGAAAAAAATGGCGTTACCTTGTTGGTAGATTCGATGAGCTTCCAATATTTAGTTGGTGCTGAGATTGATTACAAGGAAGACATCAACGGTTCACAGTTTGTGATCAAGAACCCGAATGCGCAAACTACTTGCGGCTGCGGATCTTCTTTCTCTGCTTAAGAGATTGAGAAACTACGCTGGATAGCAAGCACCTAGAACTCTAGGACCTTTCGCTCCTGTAACGGCTGGCAAATTTGCTGGCCGTTTTTCTTTATGGGCCCAGGCAAGCCATGCAAAAGCAAGACCTTCCACCAGTTGTGGATCGATTCCAGCCGAAGCGCTAGTCGTAACTTCTAGAGGCTCTTTAAAAAAATTCTGCGACTTCACTTTGATCAAATGCATCAAGGCATGATTTCGAGCACCCCCGCCACAGACAATTAGCTTCTGGGTTTGCGGGGCATAATGTCCTAAAGCCTCAAGGGCGCAGTGTGCGGTCAAATGTAATAACGTCGCTTGTACATCCTCGCAAAGATAATTTTTATTCCCTAATTTTTCTTGCAACCAGTCAAGATGAAAGTCATCTCTGCCAGTGCTTTTGGGCGGAGCTTTTGCAAAGAAAGGGTCAGCTAACATTTTTTTCAATAGCGCTTCGTTAGCTTTACCTTGCAATGCCCAGTTGCCATTCTCATCAAATGCATTGCCTTGATGTTCATGTATCCAAGCATCCATCAGCATGTTTCCGGGGCCGCAATCAAAGCCAGTGACTTCGCCATTCTTTGGAAGAAGCGTGAAGTTGGCGATCCCGCCGATATTGAGAATGGCTAAATTCTTATCTTCTACAAATTGCTGCGCATGAAACGCTGGAACTAAAGGGGCACCATGACCACCAGCAGCTAAATCACGACTCCTAAAGTCTGCAATCACATCAATACCAGTCTTTTCTGCCAAGAGGGCTGGGTTTAATGTCTGATGGGTGTAAGCCATATCGCCAAGATGCGGTTGGTGACGAATGGTCTGGCCGTGCGCACCGATCGCAGTGATATCGGTGGCCTGCAGATTCGCTTTTTTGAGCAGCTGATTGACCGCATTTGCATAAGCGATAGCCAAGGTATTGCCAGCCTGTTTCTCTCGATGGAGCTCATTAGGGCCAGGGCTTTGAAGCTCAAATAGGGCCTTGCGTAGCTCTGGGCTAAAAGGGGTGCTCACAGCATCTAGGGCGCTTGTTTCCCCATTGGGTCCAATCTTGGCGAGAACGGCATCTATCCCATCTAGGCTGGTGCCAGACATCAGGCCGATGTAAAGAGAATGGGGTTTGTTCATGGAGCTCTCAGGAATGCGACAATTATGCTTTAGCAATTTAACTACTAATTTAACTGAATCAGCAAACCGAATCAGCATGACGGCCAAACCAGACCAAAAATATCCTTTGACCCCTGAAGTCTTTGCAGCGCTCGAAGTTACTAAGCGAGGTTGTGATGAGCTATTGGTTGAGGCGGACTGGGTCCAGAAGCTGGCCCGAAGCCAAGCCACCAATACCCCGCTCAGAATCAAACTGGGTTTAGATCCGACGGCGCCTGATATTCATCTGGGTCATACCGTTGTTTTAAATAAATTGCGTCAGTTGCAGGATCTAGGTCATACCGTTATTTTTTTGATCGGCGATTTCACTAGCATGATCGGCGATCCATCAGGTCGTAACGCTACACGCCCACCTCTGACTGCTGAAGAGATCGCTGTCAACGCCGAGACTTACTATCGTCAAGCAAGTATGGTCCTTGATCCTGCTAAAACTGAAGTGCGTTACAACAGTGAATGGTGTGATCCCTTAGGGGCACGTGGCATGATTCAGTTGGCCGCAAAACATACCGTGGCTCGTATGTTAGAGCGCGACGACTTCACTAAGCGCTATCGTAATGGCGTACCAATCTCTATTCATGAGTTTTTATATCCGTTAATGCAAGGCTATGACTCTGTTGCGCTCAAGAGTGATCTAGAGCTTGGTGGCACAGACCAAAAATTTAACCTCTTAGTTGGGCGCGAGCTCCAGCGTGAATATGGACAAGAGCCACAATGTATTTTGACAATGCCACTCCTGGTTGGTTTAGATGGCGTGGACAAGATGAGTAAGTCCAAAGGTAATTACATTGGTATCAGCGAGCCTGCTGGTGAGATGTTTGGCAAGCTTTTAAGCATCTCCGATGAATTGATGTGGGACTATTTCACATTGCTTTCTTTCCGTCCAATGGCTGAAATTGATCTCATGAAGCAGGAAGTTGCTGCGGGCCGCAATCCCAAAGACTGCAAGGTGTTGCTCGCACAAGAAATCGTTGCACGCTTTCATTCGCAGGCTGCCGCAGAAAAAGCTTTAGAGGACTTTAATCATCGCGCCAAAGGTGGTGTACCGGATGACATTCCAGAAGTCATTCTCTCTGGCGCCCCAATGCAAATTGCTAATCTTCTAAAGGCTGCCGGCTTGGCGCCATCAACCTCAGAAGCTAACCGTAATATTGAGCAAAACGGGGTGAAGATGGATGGCGTAACGATTGCCGATAAGCAACTAAAGGTTGAGGCTGGCACTTACGTTGTGCAAGTGGGCAAACGTAAGTTTGCTAAAGTGACCCTAGCTTAAATATCTAGGCTACCGCCGTGTGGCGTTAATCCAAAGTGTTCATAGGCTTGGCGGGTCGCAACCCTTCCTCTGGAGGTTCTCTGTAAGTAACCTTGCTGAATGAGGTAGGGCTCAAGAACATCTTCAATGGTGTCGCGTTCTTCGCCAATGGCTGCTGCTAGGTTATCAATACCCACTGGGCCACCATCAAACTTATGCAAGATCGCTTCAAGTAGTTTTCTATCCATCACATCAAAACCACTGGGATCGACATCCAACATTTTTAATGCGGCATCAGCCATAGCTTTGGTGATCGTGCCAGTGCCTTTGACTTCTGCATAGTCACGAACCCGACGTAGTAGTCGGTTAGCAATACGCGGAGTCCCGCGCGCACGCTTGGCGATTTCTGTGGAGCCATCTGGATCAATATCGGCTTTGAGCAAGCTGGCTGAGCGATTAATAATTTTAGTGAGCTCTTCTGTAGTGTAGAACTCGAGCCTGGCCACAATACCGAAGCGATCACGCAATGGATTGGTCAGCATGCCAGCACGAGTGGTAGCGCCAATCAGCGTAAAAGGCTTGAGGTCAATCTTCACGCTACGGGCTGCAGGCCCCTCACCAATCATGATGTCTAAGCTGTAGTCCTCAAGTGCGGGGTAGAGAATTTCTTCTACAACTGGGGATAAGCGATGAATTTCATCAATAAAGAGAACATCGTTTTCTTCTAAATTGGTGAGCAAGGCAGCAAGGTCGCCTGGCCTATCTAAAACTGGGCCGCTGGTTTGACGCAAGTTGACACCAAGCTCTCTGGCAATGATGTGGGCTAAAGTAGTTTTGCCAAGACCGGGTGGTCCAAACAGGAGAACGTGATCAAGAGCTTCTTTGCGAGCCCTCGTTGCACTAATAAAAATTTCCAGTTGGGCGCGCGCTTTCGCTTGGCCTACATACTCATCGAGTTGTTTAGGGCGCAGCGCTCTCTCAAAGACGGCTTCAGCATTACCTGCTGAGCCACTCACAATACGTTCATTTCCTTCTGGTAGATCATCGGGAATAGAGCTTAGGTCGTCTGTATGTATTGCCATACTTAAAGTTTAGATCCCTTTGGTATTAAGCTTTGGATAAATACTTCAAGCCCATGCGGATGCCATCTGACACAGAGGTATCGACTGGGATTTGCTTTAATGCCAAGAGCGCTTCTTTTTCTGAATAGCCCAGCGCTAAGAGTGCTTGCAACACTTCGCTGTTTGCCTCAATAGTTTGAGAATTGCCGCCCGCAATACCCAGATCAGGAGCTAACTTTCCTTTGAGTTCTAAGCACAGACGCTCAGCTGTTTTTTTGCCGATGCCTGGAACTTGGGTGAGACGTCCAGCTTCTTGCAGCGCAATGGCTTGAGCAAGTTCATTGACACTCATCCCTGATAGAACCGCCAATGCGGTGCGAGAGCCGACACCACTAATTTTAATGAGCTGTCTAAATGCCTCACGCTCAGTCTCAGTCGCAAACCCAAACAGTTGCTGCGCATCTTCGCGTACCTGAAAGTGGGTCAGTAAGGTAATTTTTTGACCTGCTTGAGGCAATTGATACAAAGTGCTCATAGGTACATCCACTTCATATCCAATGCCTTGGCAATCAACCAAGAGACGTGGAGGGTGTACCGAAACGAGAGTGCCTTGAATGCGACCAATCATGTAGAGATCTTAACCTGTGATGGGTATTTTTACTTGCTGCGCTTCTTAGAGGGTGATGCAGCAGCGGTGATGGCTTTTGGTATTTGCGCATGATGGGCGGCGCAGATAGCAACACCTAATGCATCAGAAGCATCCGTCCCAGGAGCGCGATTTAGTCTTAAAAGACGTTTCACCATTTCTTGTATCTGTGGCTTAGCAGCGCGTCCTGTGCCAACGATGGCTTGCTTCACCCGCAGGGCGCTGTACTCTGCTACTGGGAGTTTTTCAGAAACAAGGGCCGCGATCACGGCACCCCTTGCTTGCCCAAGCATGAGTGTCGAGCGCGGATTGACGTTTAAGAAAACCTCTTCAATCGCAGCAGATTCAGGTTGGTATGTCTCTAAAACTTCTTTAAGGCCAGCATAGAGCGCTCCTAGGCGCTCAGGCAAGCCCTTGGCTGGATTACCACTCTCAATCGTCCCCGAGGCTACGTAAGTCAGTTTTTGGCCATCGACATCGATGACGCCAAAACCAGTTGTCCGTAATCCTGGGTCGATTCCTATCCAGCGCATAAGTTTGTTGATTGCTTCCCGTTTGCTTAGTGACGGAAGTGACGGGTGCCAGTAAAGATCATGGCAATACCATGTTCATTTGCGGCTGCAATGATTTCATCATCCCGCATGCTGCCGCCCGGCTGAATCGCACAGCTAGCGCCACCATTGACGACCACATCCAAACCATCACGGAATGGGAAGAAGGCGTCACTTGCTACTGCTGAGCCTTTGAGGCTTAAGCCAGCATTTTCAGCTTTAATGCTGGCCATGCGTGCAGAATCCACACGGCTCATTTGGCCTGCGCCAATGCCCAGAGTCATGCCATTGGCGCAATACACAATAGCATTGGATTTCACAAACTTAGCAACACGCCATGCAAACATCATGTCATGCATTTCGCTTGGAGTCGGCAAACGTTTGCTAACAACACGCATTTCATTTTCGAGAACGTTTTTGGCATCAGGCGATTGCACTAGCAAGCCACCACCAACGCGTTTGAAATCAAACGTATTAAATGACGTGCCCAATGGAATCTCTAAGAGGCGCACATTTTGCTTGGCAGCAAAGATTGCTTTAGCTTCATCGCTAAAGCTAGGGGCAATTAATACTTCTACGAATTGCTTGGAGATCGCTTCTGCCGCTGCACCATCGCAAGGAACGTTAAAAGCAATAATGCCGCCAAAAGCTGAGCTAGGATCCGTTTTGAATGCTTTTTGATAGGCCTCAAGAGCACTTGCTCCAACAGCCACACCACAAGGATTAGCGTGCTTGATGATGACGCAAGCTGCAGCGCCACCGGCATTGCCAGTAAAGCTCTTCACGCATTCCCAGGCAGAGTCAGCATCCGCAATATTGTTGTAGGAAAGCTCTTTACCCTGTAACTGTTTGTAATTTGCAAGAGCGCCATCAACAGGGTAAATATCTTTGTAGAACGCCGCAGATTGATGTGGGTTCTCGCCGTAACGCATCTCTTGTACTTTTTCAAAAGCAAGGTGCAAAGTTTCGGGATAAGCAGAACGTGCTTTGTGATCTAGGTCGTCACCTAAAGCGGAAAGATAGTTTGCAATTGCGCCGTCATACTGAGCGGTATGCGCAAATACTTTTTTGGCTAAAGCTAAATTTGTCTTATAAGAAACAATATTCTTGTTAGCTTTCATTTCTGCCAATACTGGAGCGTAATCTTCTGGTGAAATTAAAACGGTAACGTCTTGATGGTTTTTTGCAGCAGCACGCAACATCGCAGGACCGCCAATATCAATATTTTCTACCGCATCTTCAAAGGAGCAGCTTTCCTTGGCAACAGTTTCATTAAATGGGTATAGGTTGATGACGAGCATATCGATGGTGTCGATGCCATGCTCTTTTAGTGCTGCCATATGCTCTGGAAAGTCTCTACGAGCTAATAAGCCACCATGAACCATGGGATGGAGGGTTTTTACACGACCATCAAGCATTTCTGGGAATTTGGTTAAGGAGGAGACCTCAACCACAGGCAAATTATTCTCAGCCAAGAGTTTTGCGGTGCCACCAGTAGAAATCAGCTTTACGCCTTGTTCGTGGAGGGATTTTGCAAAAGGCACGATGCCATTTTTATCGGAGACGGAAAGTAGAGCTGTACGGATCATAGTTTTCGGAGGGTGTAATTAAATAAAAAGGAGATGGCTTGAATGTTGAAATTTATTTCAGAAGTTGATGCTCAACGAGTTTCTTGTGAAGAGTATTGCGATTGATGCCAAGGTATTGGGCGGCCAAGGATTGATTGTGTTTTGCATGCTGCATCACGAGTTCCAACATTGGTTTTTCCACAACGGCCAATACCATTTGATAGATATCGGTCGGCGCTGTTCCCTTGAGGTCATTTAGATAGCCTTGCAACTGGGTTTCAATACATTCGGTAATCGGGTGCTTATTGGTCATAACAATCTATCAATACAAAACTAAAAATAAGAAATCAAAATAGGATCAGAACTACGCCGCCTCTAAAAATAACAAGCGGTCAGAATGGGATTTCATTTCGTCAAAATAATCATTGACCATTTGAAGTTGGGTCTTGCAGTCGTCGGCAGTATTCATGCGCTGACGGAAAGCATGCGAGTCACGTAAACCCTTGCAGTACCAGCCGATATGTTTACGGGCGGTACGAAGGCCGATGTGCTCCCCATAAAACTCATAGTGATCTAAGAGATGGGCATTCATGATGGCCTGAATCTCATTGATCTCTGGGGTTGGCAGCTTGCCACCAGTTTCAAGATAGTGGTGAATTTCACGAAAGATCCAAGGGCGACCTTGGGCAGCTCTGCCAATCATGATGGCATCAGCGCCGGTGGTCTTTAAAACTTGCTCAGCCTTTTCTGGACTATTGATATCGCCGTTGGCAACCACGGGAATAGCCACACTACTTTTGACTGCGGTGATCGTTTCATATTCGGCTTCACCGTGATACAAATCTGCTCTTGTGCGACCATGAACAGTGAGCATGGAGATGCCAGATTGCTCTGCAAGACGTGCAATCTCGATCGCATTCTTATGCTCACGATCCCAGCCAGTCCGAATTTTTAAAGTAACAGGTATTGCATTCGGCCCAGTGCCAACAGCATTTACAACTGCTTCGAGAATTTGCTGTACTAATGGTTCGTCGCGCAATAAAGCTGAGCCTGCAGCAACGTTGCAAACTTTTTTGGCAGGACAACCCATGTTGATGTCAATAATCTGTGCGCCATGATCTACGTTGATTTTTGCTGCAGTTGCCATCATTGCGGGATCAGCCCCGGCAATTTGAACTGCAATCGGTTTGAATTCACCAACATGGTTGGCCCGACGTTGGGTCTTTTCGCTTTTCCAAAGCAGGGCATTGGAGGCCACCATTTCAGAAACGGCATATCCGGCGCCTAATTTCTTGCAAAGCTGCCTAAATGGGCGATCCGTGACCCCTGCCATAGGGGCCACAAATAGTCTATTTGCGAGGAGGTGAGGGCCAATATTCATCAAAAAGGGGCTTGGGCGGAAAGCATGACACTTTAGCACAGATGACCCCAGATTTGCCTATTTTTTAGGCAGATTACTTGCTACAGATCAAATGGAGAATGTTCGTATCTGGAGGGCGATTAAGACCCCTTAGCGCCTGCCAAACATCATCTGGCGTGCTAAGGCTGTTTTAACTGGTGGAAGCCACTGGAGGGCCGATAAAGCCAATCCGCGGGCCATCACAATTGGGGCTAGATTGGAGGTGAATATCCGAGCCATGAAGTCCGTCAGTCCAATTGTGGTTGCTCTATCAGCTTTACGACTTTGAGCATATTCCTGAAGTGCATTTTGCACATCCGTTGGAGATTGGTTTTCTCGCGGCCCGGAAAATACGCCAACCAGTTTTTCTGCTAACAAAAATGCATCTCGTAATCCCAGATTTAAACCTTGGCCTGCGACTGGGTGCAACGTTTGGGCTGCATTACCGATCCAAACTTCATTGTCTTTAGTAATTTCTTTGCGATAGTTCAAGCCAAGCTCGTATAGACGACGATCTTGAATTTTTTGAAACCTTCCAATGCGTGAACCAAATTCATTTTGTAATTCATGCAAGAACTCTGCATCTGCCAGCTGTAAACGATGCTGTGACGATTCTGGCGAGCCGCACCAAACTAGATTTAATACATTGGCGCCATAGTGGCTTGGTAAAACCGCTAAAGGACCCTCGGCTGTAAAGCGTTCCCATGCTTGGTGGGGCTCTGCCTTTTCTACCTCAACCAATCCCACTAATGCTGACTGACCATAGTCGCGTCCTGACTCAACCCAATCCTGTTTTTTAAATAAACCACCTTCAGCATGCACAATGCATTTCGCATGGATCTGACTTTCTTCGGCGTCGTTCTGAATCTGCTCCCAAGTAAAGTTTGGACTTTTTGTTTGTAGAGCGCGTAAAGCTTTGCGAAGAGTGAGATGGATATCACGATAGCGAATAATGTGCCCAAGGGCGTCTTGATTGAGTTCTTCGCGCGTCATTAGTGCTCGGCCAAAGCGCCCTGCTTGTGAAACATGCACACGATGTATCGGAGCAGATTCTTTTGGCCATGCGTGAATCGTATCAAGCAACAGTTTGCTGCCGTGTGAGAGGGCAATTCCGCGGCTATCTGCTTGAGCTAAGTCATCATCGTTGACAGAATTGCGATCAAGCAATGTGATGTTTGCCTCAGGAAATTTTTGCAAGATCCAGGCTGCACAAGCAAGCCCAACAGGACCGCCGCCTTGAATCAAAATATCGCAATTAGATGAAGTCATTTCTAGATGAGCGCTCTTAAGCGTTTTTCATGAGCGCTTCAATCTCATCGGCTTTGACGGGCACGCCACGAGAAATCAATTCACATCCAGAATCATTGAGTACAGCGTCATCCTCAATGCGAATGCCGATATTCCAAAATGTTTCATCAATATCATCTGCGGGTCTGATATAGAGCCCGGGCTCAACAGTAATAACCATGCCGCTTTTCAAGATACGCCATGGCTTATCTGCGCAAGATGAATTTTGGCTAACTTCGCGATATGAACCTACATCATGCACATCCATGCCTAGCCAATGTGAGGTGCGGTGCATATAGAAGCGACGATAAGCGCCAGTTTCAATGGCGTTATCTAGAGAACCCAATTCTGAAAGTTTGAGTAGTTTTTCATCGAGCAAGCCTTGGGTAAGCACTGTCAATGCTGCCTCATGGGGTTGCATAAAAGTATTGCCGGGTTTTGTCATGGCAATTGCAGCTTCCTGTGCTGCTAAAGTGATTTCATATAGAGCGCGTTGCGGGCCGGTAAATTGGCCATTGACTGGAAAGGTGCGCGTGATATCGGATGCATAGCCATCTAATTCGCAGCCAGCATCAATCAAACAAAGTTCGCCGCTACGTAACTCGGTTGAGCCTGCACGATAGTGAAGGATGCAAGAATTTGCGCCGCCAGCAACAATGCTGTTGTATGCCACGCTCTGCGATCCGCTATTGCGGAACTCATGCAGCAATTCAGCTTCAAGTTGATATTCACGCATGCCAGGTTTGCAAATTTGCATTGCGCGAATATGGGCGCGAGCAGAGATGGCTGCTGCACGACGCATGATGTCGATTTCATGAGGGTCTTTAAATAAGCGCATTTCATGAATGAGTGCCTCAACATCATGAAATTCTGAAGGTGGGTTTACCCCTGAGCGCGCTTGACCTCGCACTTGTTTCATCCAATGACGCAAGCGCCTATCTGCTTCTGCACTTTCGGCAAGGCGGACGTAGACGGCATCTTGATCAGCCAATAAATCAGCTAACTTTCGATCTAACTCATGGTTGCTATGAGCATATTCAATTCCCAGCACTTTTGGCGCTGCTTCGGGCCCCAAACGGACGCCATCCCAGATTTCACGTTCAGGATCCTTAGGTCTGCAAAATAAGTGAGATTGAAGTTGGAAGCCTTTCCCACTGGATTCAATGTGCATCACTAGCGTAGCGCCTGGCTCATCAAAACCTGTTAAGTAATAAAAGTCGCTGTCATGACGATAAGGAAATTCGCTATCGCGGTTACGAGCAAGCTCAGGGGCAGTTGAGATGACAGCAATACCCCCGCCCGTCTTGGCAAAGATTTGTTCTGCTAATTTGTTTCTACGAACCTGATAAATATTCGTTTTATTCATACGCTGCGTTGAGCTCTTGTAAGCGTTGTGGTGTACCTACATCGTGCCATGGACCGAGATATTTTTCACCAGACACTTTATTTTGCTCCATTGCTGTCCTTAGTAATGGTGCAAGCTTCGCAGGCGCTCCAAATTCTAAGTCTTTAAAGAGGTCTTTGTGATAAATCCCAATTCCTGAAAAAGTGAGTTTTTTAGCGTCAGCAGAGCCAGTGCTTGTGACCGTGGAGCCTTGGAGGTAAAAATCACCTTCGGGGTGTTGAACGGGATTTGGGACCATCAATAAGTGAGCCAATGGTTTATTCGCATCCATTTGCATTTTGGCTGCAGTTTTCAGTATCTGGGCAATAGGCAGGTTTGGACTAAAGACATCTCCATTGATTACCAGGAAATAGTTTTCCGGCGCAATAAGAGGTAGCGCTTTGCAGATTCCGCCAGCCGTTTCTAGAGCGCTGACTTCTGCGGAGTATTGGATATTGAGACCAAATTGTTTGCCGTTGCCTAGGGCTGTTTCAATCTTCTCCCCTAACCAGGCATGGTTAATCACAACCTCTTGAATATTTGCTTTTGCTAGAGCCTCTAGATGCCATGCCAGCAACGATTTATTCTGAATGCTGAGCAGTGGTTTAGGTAGCGTATCTGTGAGTGGACGCATGCGCTCACCTCTACCAGCAGCAAGTAAAAAGCAGGGAATGGGATTGCGCTTACTCATCATGGTAGGTGACTATTCTTTATTGGAACGAGTAGATTCCAGAATTCGGGCCAAAGGCTTTAGTTCGATGTATCGATTCGCACAGGCAATTGCGTATTCAAGCACCAAAGGAATATCTTTAAGGTAACCATCTTTGCCATCACGATGAAAGAGTCTGGAGAAGATGCCAAGAACCTTAAGATGGCGCTGCAATCCCATCCATTCAAAATCACGATAGAACTGTCCAAAATCATCTGGCATAGGCAATCCAGCCTTACGTCCTTCCTCCCAAAACTTGATTACCCAGTCAATCACCCGTTCTTCTGGCCATGCAATATAAGCATCGCGCCACAATGAAGCAGCATCATAGGTGATGGGTCCGTATACCGCATCCTGGAAGTCGATTACTCCAGGATTATTTTTTTCAGTCAACATTAAATTTCGCGAATGGTAATCGCGATGAACATAGACTTTAGCTTGTGCCAAATTATTCTCAATAATGAGTGCAAACGATTTTTTTAATTGTTCTGTTTGTTGTTCATTGAGCTCAATGTGGAGATGTTTCTTTAAATACCATTCCGGAAATAAATCTAGCTCACGCTGTAAGAGTGCTTCGTCATAATTTGGTAAAACATTAGGCTTACTTGCCTGTTGCATTTGAACTAATGCATGAGTCGCATCTTTGTAAAGATGATCAGCAGTTTCATTATTCAGTTCGGCTAGATAGGTCTTTGTTCCTAAATCGTTCAATAGCAAGAAGCCTTCAGCAAGATTTTGCTCGAGGATTTTTGGCACATTTAAACCTGCCTCTGAGAGCAATAAATCAACCTTAATAAAGGTATCCAAAGGCTCATGTTGGGGCGGGGCATCCATAACAATCAAAGTCCCAAAATTGGGCATTTTTGACGCAATTCGAAAATAGCGCCGAAAGCTGGCATCAGCGGAGGCTGGCACCAAAGTGTCAAGATCTAATTGCCAGCTAGCTTCTAGGGCTTTTAGCCAGTTGCGGAGGGTGTTTAAGCGTGAGTCAGTCATGGTCGATTCGTATAATAAGGCGGGTCTGGATCTATGAGTCATTATCGCCGTCGCGCTGGCCTTTGCGCTTCTCTTTTTTTGCATGTAACCCTGCGCGTGATGATGGGGGTGGCATTGCTTCAATTTGCCCTCTGCGGACGTGCTCAAGCACCCGCCCCTTTGCCTGCAAATGCGCAGTCGAATGCGAATAGCGTTTTATTGCCAGATCGCGGAAATGTCACCGTTTTAAAGTTGGATGATCAACTTCGGGTTGGCAAGCCTATTGGTGATGGAGAGGCTCTCACTTTTACCTCAAGCGATTCAATTGATGGGGTAGTTAATCGCGATATGCATCTAAAGGGGCGTGCTCAAATTCGCCGTAATGGCGGAGTGATTAAAGCTGATGAGATTACATACAATCCCGACACTGATGTTGCTGATTTATTAGGGAATGCCGAACTTTCAAAAGGGAACATTACCTTTAAGGGGCCTAAGGGAACTTTCAAAGTTGATGCACGAGAAGGTTCTATGGATACGGCGGCATATGAATTGCGCGATAACGGTGGTAACGGAACTGCAAATAAATTAACGATTCAAAATGCGGATGTATTTGTGTTTGATAAAGCGACTTACACAACATGTACACCGCAAAACATGGATTGGTATTTTACGGCTAGCACTTTAGAAATTGATAATGAACAAAAAGAAATGGTTGGCACGCATGGTGTGATGCGTTTCTTTGATGTGCCAATTGCTTATGTTCCGTATTTCACAGCACCTACGGGTGGACAGCGTCGCACAGGCTTGCTTGCTCCAGTTGCTGGCTATAACTCAAATAATGGCCTTGATATTACTCAGCCTTACTACGTCAATATTGCTCCTAACCGTGATCTTCTTTTATTGCCTCGCTATATGAATCATCGTGGTGCAATGCTTGGTGCTCAATATCGTTTCTTGGATACTCAATATTCTGGAACTGCGATGGGCGAATACATGTCGTACGATAAGAAAACGGGTACCAGTCGTTGGAAATATGACTGGCAGCAAAGACAGGTATTTAGTGGCGGTGTCGGGCCTGGTGGCATTCCAATGCCAGGCTCCTGGTCTGGCTATGCGAATATGTCCCGCGTCTCTGACAACTTATACCCAACCGATTTCTCACAGAGTATTGCTGGATCAGTAACCAGTCAGTTTCGCCAAGAGGTTGGAACCTCCAAAGGTTTGACAGGAAGCTTGAGTAATTGGGTGGTATCCGCAAGAGCGTTAACGTTTCAGACTTTGCAGCCGGATCCCACCGTCACAGTTCAGGCGCCATACAACGTCATGCCAAATATTTCTGCTGCCTATAACAATCGCCTGACACCAGCGGTAGCAGATACAAGCGGTAAGTATGTAACTTTGCCAACTGGCCCTGCAACCACTTTTTCGGCGGACTACACTCGATTCGCCTATAACATTGGTGGAAATTTAGCAGCTACAGCTCCTGGTGTATACAGTCAAGCGGATAGAACGGTAGTTAAAGGCGCTATGGCTTTGCCGCAAGTGACGCCAGGTTATTACATCACGCCAAAATTGAGCTTTCAATCAAACATGTATAACGCCACTCCATTTACTACAGGTGGTGCACCAGTCGCTCAAGGTTTTACTATCCCAACGTTTAGCCTGGATTCTGGGTTGGCCTTCGAAAGGGATGCCTCAGAGTTGAAAGGTTTCTTTGGGCGCGATATGTTGTTGACTATGGAGCCACGCGCTTTTTATGTCTACACACCATTTCAGAGTCAGGCACAGACCCCTTTATTTGATACCGCAGACGCTGGCTTTGGTGTTTCACAAATCTTTAGTGAAAATACCTTTATTGGTAATGACCGTATTGCAGATAACAACGCTGCCACACTGGGTTTAACGAGCCGCATGATCGAAGCCAATACTGGAGCAGAGCGCGCTAACGTCACTCTTGCCCAAAAGCAGCAGTTCACCGGACAGCGAGTTGGTTTAAATGGCACGATTGTGAATCCAACTACTTATTCGGATACCTTGGGTTCTGGTTCGGTTCGCTTGCTTGGAAATTTCAGTGCGGATGTATTTGGTCAATACAACACTCAACTTAATCGCTTTGTTCAAACCACTGTTGGTGGTAGTTGGCGTCCAACGCAAGGCAGAAGTTTAAATTTTGGCTATCGGAATGTTTGGTCACCCCCCGTACAAGCATCGGTGCAAAATAATCAAACATTTGTACCTTCATCTACCACTACTGACCAATACAATATTTCAGGTCAATGGCCAATTACCAGAGAGGTTTCTGTTCTAGGTCGCTGGGGCTACGATGCCTTGACCACCAAGACCCTGAACACCTTAGTGGCCTTAGAGTGGAGTAGGGACTGCTGGACCTTCCGCGGGGCTTACTCTCAAGTCTTAAATACTTCACAAATAACCACCACCCAGGTGCTCTTCCAGGTCGAATTTAGGGGCTTTGCTAGCGCAGGAAGCAATCCAGTTGATATCATGAAACTAAATGTTCCTGGATATATGCCAACCTCTAAGCCTATACCACCTTCAATATACGAGAACTATCAATAATGCTTTGTGTGAATCGTTTTAAACAAATTAGTGTCTTGGCCATGTTTCTTGGCTGTGGATTCTTTGCGAATACCGCATTTGCTCAAGATTCGGCAAAGACAAATGCCGCTACAGAAAACAAGATTCGTAATATTGATGGTGTTGCAGCAGTGGTCAACACCGGTTTTGTAACACGCAAAGAGATTGATGACCGAATCGCTGCATTAAAAAAGCAAGGCGTGAAGTTGCCTGAAGATGGGTCGCTACGAAAAGTCATTTTAGATCGGTTGATCTTAGAAAAAATTCAACTGCAAAATGCCGAGCAAGAAGGAATAAAGGTCACCAATAAAGAGTTAGAGAAAATTATTGGCGATATTGCTGCTAAGAACAAGTTAAGTTATGCAGAATTCAAAGCTAAAGTGATTGCTTCTGGAAGCACATTTGAGCGCTACAAAGAAATGTTGCGAGATGATATTGTTGTGACTCGCTATCGCGAGCGCGAGGTTGAAGGCAAGCTCAAAATATCCGATGCTGAAATCGATAATTTCATTGCTGAACGCACCCGAGCCATGACCTCAGGCGGGGCGCCACGATCTGCTCCTGCAGCTAAGGGAGAATTGGAAGAGATTGATGTAGCGCAAATATTTATTCCGGTCGATGTTGGCGCAGGTGCAGGTGCGCAAGCGGATGCCAAAAAGAAGGCTGATGCCTTATTGCGCGATGCACGTGGAGATGTTGATTTCTTGCAGCTTGGTGCAATGGCTGCTAAAGAAAATCCAAAGATTAAGTTTCAAGAATTGGGCTACCGCACTCCGGATCGTTTGCCGCAAATATTTTATGAGGCCATTCGTAATACTGGCGGCGGCCAAGTTGCAAATGCGGTTGTGAAAAGCCCCGCTGGCTACCATGTGTTGAAGGTTTTAGATCGCCGTGCAGCTGGCGCTAGCCCACCCTCACAGCAAGCGTCTGCACCAGATGCAGGCTCACCTACCCCACAAAATATTCCGATTACCCAAACTTTATCTCGTCATATTTTGCTAAGAAGTCGTCCAGGATTAACCGATCAGGATGCCGAAAGGCGTCTGCAGGGATATCGTGATCAGGTTCGTGCTAAGACTGCTGACTTTGCTGACCTAGCTAAAAAATATTCTGAAGATGGTTCGGCTGCCAATGGTGGCGAACTGGGTTGGATGAGCCCTGGCGATTTGGTTCCTGAATTCGAGCAGGCCATGAATCGCTTGCAAATTGGTGAGGTTAGCAATCCAGTGAAATCAGAATTTGGCTGGCATTTGATCCAGGTGCTTGATCGCCGCGAAGGCCAGCTTACTGTTGAAAAGCAACGTCAGTTTGCGCGTGCAGCTATCCGCGAGAGAAAGTTTGAACAAGCCTATCAAGAATGGATGCGCGAGCTTCGTGATAATGCAACTGTAAAAATTCTGAACGTGGACGATGCAGCAAGCGCCGCACCTCGTTAATCTCGTTGTAAGCACGGGCGAACCTGCCGGTATCGGCCCAGAAGTTTCTCTAGCCGCATCGCTAGAGTTTTTGCGTGAGCATACTGATGCTCAAATTACATTATTAGGCAACGATCAATTGCTGAGATTGCCCAATCTTAGCCCAGAACTCTCTGCTCGTTTAAAGATTCACTCAATTGCACTTGGATCTCCTGTAACACTCGGAACACTTAATTCAGGTAATGCTCAGTATGTGGTTCATTTACTGGATTACGCAATTGATGGATGTTTGCAAGGGCAGTTTGATGCTATGGTGACTGCGCCACTTCAGAAAAGCATCATAAATGACGCTGGTATGCCATTTACAGGGCATACAGAGTACCTTGCCCAGCGCTGCAATGTTTCTCGGGTGGTAATGATGTTGTGTGCGCCATTGCCAAGTGGTTTTTTGGGTCTCACGGCGCCGAGAGATTTGAGGGTGGCACTAGCAACAACCCATCTTCCACTAAAGCAGGTTCCGCAAGCATTGGGCTTTGATCAGATATTGGAAATCATTCAAATCGTTAACCAGGATTTGCAGAAAAAATTTGGAATTGATAATCCTCTGATTCGAGTAGCTGGTTTAAACCCACATGCTGGAGAGTCTGGCTACTTAGGGCGCGAAGAAATTGAAATCATTTCACCCGCAATTGATGCGGCACGGAACATGGGAATCCATGTTTCCGGACCTTATCCTGGTGACACGATGTTTGACTCCGAATCTGTTGCACAGGTAGATGCGTTCATTGCGATGTATCACGACCAAGGTTTGGCGCCATTTAAGTTTGTAGCTTTTGGCAAAGGAGTGAATGTCACTCTAGGTTTGCCGATCATTCGGACGTCGGTTGATCATGGGACAGCCTTGGATATTGCAGGCAAAGGGGTTGCTGATGCTGGCAGCATGTTAGAGGCTTTGCGTTTGGCCTATCAATTAGCTAAAAATAAAAGAAAACAACACTAAGCTATGCATCGTGCTCGCAAACGGTTTGGCCAAAATTTTCTACAAGACAATGGCATTATTTATTCAATTGTTGCGCTAATTAATCCTAGTGCAGATATGCACATCCTTGAGATTGGACCAGGTCTCGGTGCATTAACGCTTCCATTGCTCAGCAACCTTGATCAACTAGATCTTCTGGAGATCGATCGTGATCTAGTGGCTTTTTGGAACGAGAAAAATCTTAAGGGTCTCAACGTAATCGAAGGCGATGCCCTGAAATTTGATTTCTTGGCATGGGCGCAGAACCGCGCTGCCAAGCAAGGCTTATGCAAAGTGGTGGGCAATCTGCCATACAACATCTCCTCGCCACTGCTGTTTCATTTGGTGTCGGCTGCCAGCCATATTGATGAACAGGTATTTATGCTGCAAGCTGAAGTTGTGGAGCGAATGGTGGCAAAGGCGGGTAGCTCTGACTTCAGCAGATTATCGGTGATGCTTCAGGCTCGCTATGACATGGAGCTGGTACTAGAAGTTCCGCCGGAAGCCTTTGATCCACAACCAAAAGTGAATTCAGCTGTCGTGCGAATGATTCCAAGAGGAGATTTTGCATTAACAGATATGCAATGGAACTCTTTGGAGAAGGTGGTTGCTGCAGCGTTTTCTCAGAGAAGAAAAATGTTGCGTACTAACTTGAGTGCGTTTGCTGAAAAATTGAATTTAACGGAAATAGAGCTGAAGGCAAGGGCTCAGGATATTTCTGTTGATCGCTATATTGAGTGGGCTAAAGTTCTCGCCTTATAAATAATTTATTGATAAGCGCTGGGATCAATCACGCGCATTTCAGCTTCAATCCAACCTTCTACTTCTCGTTGTAACTCTTCAGCCGACTTATTCGTTGAGCTAATCGCAGGTCCAATTGAGAAAATGACTGTGCCCGGTTCTTTAATAAAACTATTCTTTGGCCAGCAGCGACCAGCATTATGAGCAATCGGAATGACCAAGGCATCCGTTGCACTCGCCAAACGTGCGCCACCCTTGCGATAGGGTTTATTTGAGCCAGTAGGGGTTCTAGTGCCTTCTGGAAAGAGCATGATCCATTTGCCTTCGCTCAAGCGTTTGCGACCTTGAGTGGCAACGGAATGGGCTGCAGTCTGCTTATTAGAGCGATTGATGTGAATCATCTTCAGTAAAGCTAAGGCCCAACCAAAGAATGGAATCCAGAGTAGTTCACGTTTAAAAACAAAGCACAGTTGTTTGGGAAGCAATGCAATATAAGCAATGGTTTCGTAAGCGGATTGATGCTTGCTGAGGATGATGACGCGCTCATTCAGAACCGCTTGCATGTTTTCCATGCCACGGATTTCATAATGAATTCCGCACAGTGGTTTTAGTAAAGCAATAACAATTTTGTTCCAGAGCCCAATAAAAGTGTAGCGGTTCTCTGGACTCAAAAATGGGAAGGCGATCATGCATAGTACCGACCAGATGGGTGTGAATACCACCAAAAATAAAGCAAAGAGAATGGAGCGAATCAATTTCATGATTGGTTTAAACCTTATTCTCTAAAAGAGCATTTGCAAACGCCAAAAGATCGGCATGAATTTGTGTTCCCTCTGGGAGTTGACCTTTAGCAAGCGTTTTTTCTCCTTTGCCAGTGAGGACTAAATGAGGTGTAGCACCTAAGCTTACTCCAGCCTCAAGGTCACGCAAAGAGTCGCCCACGATCGGGACGCCTGTTAGTGGCTTATTGCTATCTACCTTTTTGTAGCGCAAAGCAATTTCTTTCATCATGCCTGGTGCAGGTTTGCGGCAATCACATTGATGTGAGTCTTGGTGGGGGCAAAAGAAGATGCTATCGATGCGACCACCTAAAGGCTTGAGCAAAGCATCCATCTTGCTATGCATTGCATGCAGATCATTAATTGTGAAATAGCCTCTAGAGAGACCAGATTGATTGGTGGCAATAGCAATTTGATAGCCCGCTTGATTCAATAGGGCAATAGCCTCTAGGCTGCCTGGTAAAGGAATCCACTCATCTACCGACTTCACATAACTATCGCTGTCTTCATTGATCACGCCATCGCGATCCAGAATGATTAATTTAGTGGAGCTAGTGCTCATGCTAATTTGCCGAGATCGGCAACGAGATTCATTTTCTGGTGAAGTTGTTGCAGGAGGGCTAAGCGGTTGTCGCGTAGCTCAGGATTGGGGTCCATCACCATGACATCCGCAAAGAATTGATCAATTGGTCCACTTAAGGCGACAAGTGCTCTTAACAGCTCTACAAATTGACGTTTCTCATAGGCTGCATTAAGGGTGGGTGTGATCGTTTCTAGGGCTTGATAGAGTGAATCCTCTGCTGGAATTTGCAGTAATTTCGCTGAACATGCGGCGGGTATAGCGGTAGTCGTTTTCTTTAGAATATTGCTAATACGCTTATTAGCAGCCGCCAATTGTGCAGCTTCTGCAAGAGCATTAAATTCGCGCAATGCAGTTAAGCGTTCAATTAAATCATTAATTTGGGCTGGGTCTTGGCTTAAGACGGCATCAATCTCAGCACTGGTAAAGGCTTTTCCGGCAACCGATTGATCACGCAAATAGGCGCGTAGGCGATCGATGATGAAAGCGTAGATATCAGCAGTTTTTGCCTTTTCTTGAACATCTGGTTGCGGAAACTGCGCACGCGCTAACTCTATTAATTCAGGTAAGTTCAGCGAGAGATTTTTTTCTAAGAGTAAGCGGCAAATACCTAGGGCATGGCGACGTAATGCGTAGGGATCTTTGTCACCAGTTGGCGCAAGTCCTACACCCCAAATGCCAACCAGAGTTTCTAGTTTGTCAGCAATGGCTAAGATCGTGCCGGTTAGCGTTTGTGGCAGCTCATCGCCTGCAAAGCGTGGCATATAGTGTTCACTGCATGCACTAGCAACGTCTGCATTTTCGCCATCATGTGTAGCGTAATAGCGACCCATGATTCCTTGAAGCTCTGGGAACTCCCCAACCATATCGGTCAATAGGTCTGTTTTAGCGATCTCTGCAGCACGTGAGGCTAATTTTTCATCTGCACCTAATTTCTTGGCAATGCCAACAGCGAGACCCTGAACACGCTTGGTGCGATCAAGCTGATTGCCTAGCTGATTGTGATAGACCACCTTACCAAGGTCTGCTACACGGGATGCTAATGGACGCTTTTGATCTTGTTGGAAAAAGAAGCGAGCGTCAGATAAGCGTGGACGTACAACACGTTCATTGCCGGAGATGATGGCATTTGGGTTGCTAGTTTCAATATTAGAAACAATTAAGAAGCGATTGCGTAATTTGCCCTGCTTATCCGTTAAAGCAAAGTATTTTTGATTAGTCTGCATTGTCAGAATCAAACATTCTTGCGGTACTTCTAAGAACTCTTGATCAAAATGACACTCGTAGATAGCAGGCCACTCAACGAGGGCTGTGACTTCATCTAAAAGACTGTCCGGCATCAACACTAGGTCATCACCAGCCGCTTTTAACAAAGCAGCTTCAATTTTTGCGCGACGTTGATTAAAGCTCGCAATAATCTTTGCCTTGGATTGCAGGTCTGTATCGTATTGATCGGCACTGCTCACTGTAACGTTACCTGGTGCCAGGAAGCGATGCCCCTCAGTTTGATTGGCCGCATCAATACCCAAGGCGCTGATATTTAAGGTCTTGTTGCCATGAAGAGCAACGATGCGGTGAGCGGGGCGAGCAAATTGCACATCTGCTAATTCACCATTTTTTTGCAGCACTTGATAGTGCATCATTTTTGCTATCGGCAGTTTGCTCAGCGTTTGCTCAAGGGCGCTTTGTGCTGTTTGCTCAAGGGCCGCACCTTTGGCGATGACATTGAGATACAGCGCTTCATTTTTACCCTCACCTGCTTTTTCTAGGGTAGCAAGATCAACATCGGCATACCCTAAGGAGCTTAACTTTTTAAGCAAGGGTGGAGTTGCCTTGCCTCCTGCATCAAATGCAATGCTAGTTGGAAGTAATTTTTCGCGCACAGGAAAGTCTGGCGCTAAATCAAGAACATCGGTCACTTGAACTGCCAAGCGGCGCGGTGTAGCAAAGCCAGTTGCGATAGATGATTCGGCTGTAAGACCTGATGATTTGAGTGCAGTAAAGATGCCTTCGCTAAATGCATCGCCTAAGCGACGCAATGATTTGGGAGGCAGTTCTTCAGTAAAGACCTCAATCAATAAAGTTGCTGATTGGGGTTTTGAATTAGATGTGCTCATAAATGGAATACAGAAACTCGATGCGCTTAAGCTTGAGCTTTAGCTTGACGTTGACACATTGGGAAGCCCAGTTTTTCTCTAGACTCAAAATAAGCTTGAGCAACAGCACGGGAAAGATTGCGAATGCGACCAATATAGGCTGCACGCTCCGTGACTGAGATAGCGCCACGAGCATCTAATAAGTTAAATGTGTGCGCTGCTTTTAGAACCATTTCGTAAGCAGGTAGTGCCAATGGAACTTCCATCAAGCGTTTGGCTTCACTTTCGTAGTTTGCAAAGTTGGCAAATAGTAAGTCGGTATTAGAGTGCTCAAAGTTGTAGCAAGATTGCTCTACTTCATTTTGGTGATACACGTCACCATAAGAAATTCCATCAGCCCAAACTAAGTCATATACGTTAGAACAGTTTTGGATATACATTGCCAAGCGTTCGATGCCGTAAGTGATTTCGCCAAGAACGGGTTTGCAATCTAAGCCACCCACTTGTTGGAAGTAGGTGAACTGTGTCACTTCCATGCCGTTGAGCCATACCTCCCAGCCTAGACCCCAAGCTCCAAGTGTTGGGTTTTCCCAGTCATCCTCTACAAAGCGAACATCATTTTCTTTGAGATCTAACCCAAGTGCTGCAAGCGAGCCGAGATAGAGATCAAGAATATTTTCTGGGGCTGGCTTCAGTACGACTTGGTATTGATAGTAGTGCTGTAAGCGATTTGGGTTTTCACCATAGCGACCATCTTTTGGTCGGCGTGATGGCTGAACATAAGCCGCCTTCCATGGTTCCGGACCAATGGCACGGAGGAATGTTGCGGTATGCGATGTGCCGGCACCAACCTCGAGGTCGATAGGTTGCAATAGGGCACAACCTTGTTGGTCCCAATAATCTTGAAGTTTGAGAATGATTTGCTGAAAAGTAAGCATGATTAACCTGGCTAAGCCTTTGATTTTACATGGCTAGAGCGCTTCGGAGTCAAAAATGCTTAAAAACGTCTGTGACGAATCAGACCCCAGAGCAACAGTAGGCATGAAATACCCAAAATTGGTAAGTTGCCCCAAATTACATACGGCGTTTTGCCGCTATAGGCCTGAACCTGGGTGCTCAGGCTGGTTTGTGTAAATTCTGGAAGTGCGTTGAGGACCCTGCCATCAGGCCCGAGAACCGCAGTAATTCCGGTGTTGGTAGCGCGAAGGGCGGGTAGCCCGGTTTCTAATGAACGTAGTTGCGAGAGTCTGAGTTGCTGAGTCGATGCTTGAGATTTGCCAAACCAAGCAAGATTGGTCATATTGATTAGTAGATTGACTGGTTTATCGCTGTGTTGAATACGAGAGGCTAGTTCTCCGCCAAAGACATCCTCATAACAAATCGTAATGGCCGCATGAATATCGCCTTGATCTTTACGCACAATCGTAAACGGCGCTTGATCCAACCTTCCTCTAGCAAAGTCACTCATGGGTACATGAAACGCTTTGACGAACCACTGAAAGCCTGGAGGAATAAATTCCCCAAAGGGAACGAGATGCGCTTTATCGTATTGATAGGGCGGCTTCTCTGGAGAAAGGCCTGTGGCGCGGTTTGAGTACTGCATACCTTGTTCTCCAGGCACTTCGCCAATGAGACCAAGTAGTAGATTACTACCGCTACTGTTGGAAAAGTGTTGTAAGTAATCTAATAAGCCAATTGGCAAATTAGGGAGTGGCCATGGAAATGCAGTCTCAGGAATGATGATGAGGTTGGCTGCCTCTTGGGTAATTTCTTTTGCATAAAAATCTATTTGCTGACCAATAGCCTGAGGATTAAATTTCAGACTTTGTTCGAAGTTACCTTGTATCAGTCGAACGCTAATTGGTTCCCCAGTGGGTTTTGTGAATGTGAAGAAACCACCCAACTGCGAGACGGAAATCACAATCGCAATTAAAAGGACGCTAGAGACAACGTGCTTGCGAAGTTGATAAATTTCCCAGGAAGTCCATACTACTAAGAAGGTGCAGGCTAGGCCGCCAAAGTAAGGCGCTACGGGGGCGAAGGGGCCATTGAACTGAGTTTCAGCAAAACCCATCCAAGGAAAGCCAGTAAAGATGTAGCCACGTAGAATTTCTGCAAGAACCCAGCTTGAAGCCAAAAATAAGCCAGACAAACGATTCTTTTTAAATAGTGGAATTGCCAGAGTAGCTAGCGAGAAATAGAGTGCTACATAAGCTGAGAGTAGAAAAACTCCCATACAAGCAAGCGCAGCATTCATACCACCAACATCATGCAAGCTGATGTAAAGCCACCAAAGGCCGACAACAAAATAGCCGATTCCGAATGAGAGGCCTAAAGCAAACTGTTTTTTAAATGAAGCAGGAGTCTGAGGATCAAGACGCCACCAGAGAAGACTTAAAGCAGGGATTTGTATCCAGCCACCATAAGGCAGCTCAGCAATTGCTGCAAGTGCTGAGCCTAGCAAAAACAAAGCAAGTACTGAAAAAGTTTTAATGCTCATGCGGTCTTGAGAGGTTTGCCAATCAAACAATGGAAATCTCAGACAGATTTTTTATTGGTTTGTCGCGCAAGCAATATATGAATTTGTCTAGGATCGGCTCGTTGAACTTCGAATTCAATACCATCAATTTCAATAAGTTCACCCATCTTGGGTACGCGACCTAAATGCTGAATCACTAGACCTGCAACGGTTTCAATGTCCTCAACTTCAAAATGCGTTCCCAGTGTTTCATTGAATTGTTCAAGCTCGGTAATGCCCTTGACGCGAATATCGCCATTATCTAAAGCAATGAGATTGTCAGCCTCTTCATCAACATCATGCTCATCTTCAATATCACCAACAATTTGTTCGAGCACATCTTCGATCGTAATAATTCCAGCTACGCCACTGTACTCATCTACTACGATGGCTAAATGATTGCGATTGTCCTTAAAGTCTCGCAATAGGACGCTAAGTCGTTTTGATTCCGGAATAAATACTGCTGGACGCAACCAATCTCGGATTTGAAAATCCTTTTCTGTGGCGTGGCGTAATAAATCTTTGGCCAACAAGATCCCAATCACATTGTCTTTGCTGCCCTCAAATACTGGAAAGCGTGAGTGTGCTGCATCGATTACATTCTGAATAATTTCAGAGAGTGGGTGCCCAATATCAATCCAGTCAATTTGGGCGCGAGGCACTAGGATGTCGCGAGCAGATAGTTGACCTACTTGAAAAACGCCCTCAATCATGGAGAGCGCATCAGCGTCTATTAGGCCCTCGGTTTGCGCCTCTCGAAGTGTCTCTATGAGTTCTTGGCGGCGTTCACTAGGTTCTGTTGGCTGAGGCGTTAAAAAATCAGCTAAACGGTCTAAAAAGGATTTATTGGGGTCAGGCATATAGCAAGAATAGCGTAGAAATAAGTCAGATCAAGCAAATGAAGCATAAGGGTTGGCAAAACCTAAATTTTGGAGAATCTGAATTTCTAGCGCCTCCATTTTTTTGGCATCCTGCTCTAACTCATGATCTTGCCCTTGGGCATGCAAGCAACCATGCACAATTAAATGTGCCAGATGTGCTTTTAGTGGCTTCCCTTGCTCCTTGGCTTCTTTTTGAAGTACGGGTAAGCAAAAAATAATATCTGCTGCCAAGTGATTTTTAGAAAGCTCATAAGGGAAAGTTAAAACATTGGTTGCATAATCTTTTTTACGAAATGCGAAGTTTAGCTTTTTACCTTCTGCTGCATTAACAAAGCGCAAGGTAACTAAGCCTCCCAAGGACGTAGCATTCTTCACCCATTTCTTAATTAAGGCAGAGGACACTGCTTTACTAACTGCAGACTCGATCGCAGGACTCGCGAACTGTAGATCAATGATTAATTTGGGCGAGCTAATTTTGGCTTTAGTTGACATGGGCTTCTACTAATTCGCCTCTGAGGGTGTAGTTTAGGACCTCGGTGATGCGAATATCAACCATCTGTCCGATAAGATCCTCGATATTTTGATCGGGTGCCGTGAAGTGAATCACGCGATTATTTTCGGCGCGACCTTGTAAATTAACTCCATCTTTTGCAAGGCCTTCAATCAATACTCTTTCGATATTGCCCAACATCTTTTGGCTAATGTCATTTGCTTGCCCTTCAACGAGTGCCAATAAGGTCTGCAAACGCTTCAGTTTGACTTCGTAGGGCGTGTCGTCCTGAAGATTGGCTGCCGGGGTGCCTGGACGTGGGCTAAAGATAAAGCAAAAGCTGTTATCAAAATTGAGCTCTTTCACCATCTTGAGTAACTTTTCAAAGTCAGCCTCAGTTTCACCGGGGAAGCCCACAATAAAGTCGCTCGATAGGGTTAGATCGGGTCGAACAGTGCGCATTTTGCGAATAATGCTTTTGAACTCTAACGCTGTATAGCCACGTTTCATTGCGGAGAGCATGGCATCGGATCCATGTTGCACTGGCAAATGCAAATGACTCACAAGCTTAGGTACTCTGGCATAGACATCAATGAGGCGTTGTGTAAATTCTTTAGGGTGGCTAGTCGTAAAGCGAATACGCTCAACACCCGGAATTTCTGCGATGTACTCAATGAGTAGAGCAAAGTCAGCAATCTCTTCAGTCTCGCCCATCTTTCCTAAATATGCATTGACGTTTTGGCCAAGCAGAACAATTTCTTTGACGCCTTTGCTAGCAAGTCCGGCCACTTCAGTGAGTACATCATCAAATGGTCTGGAGACTTCTTCGCCGCGCGTATAAGGAACAACACAGTAGCTGCAGTATTTAGAGCAACCTTCCATGATGGAGACATAAGCTGAGCCGCGCGTTTGGCGTGAGGCTGGCAGATGATCAAACTTTTCAATCTCCGGAAAGGAAATATCAACTTGCGAGACGCCAGTTTTACGTCGCTCTGCGAGAAGATCGGACAAGCGATGGAGTGTTTGAGGGCCAAATACAACATCAACATAAGGGGCGCGACTGACAATCTGTTGGCCCTCTTGGCTAGCAACGCATCCACCAACACCAATGAGTAAATCCGGTTTCGTTTTCTTGAGCTCACGTAGTCGACCTAGATCGGAAAAAACCTTGTCTTCCGCTTTTTCTCGAATAGAGCAAGTATTGAGAAGAACAATATCGGCATCTTCAGGTCGATCCGTCATGACCATGCCTTCATCGGCATGTAAGAGGTCTGCCATTTTTCCCGAGTCGTACTCGTTCATTTGACAGCCGAAGGTTTTGATATAGAGCTTTTTCATATGCCGTTCTCAGATTTATAGCTGGGGGCGAAGCTCAGATTTTACTGCCTAAGCACTCAAGTGAGTCTAGATAAGTCGATAAGCCAGAATTGCCACAATGGTGGGCGGAATTGCCGCGATTAGTAAGTAAAGCGCTGAAACTGTATGCCCTGGAAAGTGGCTGCGCAAAATGGCTATGCCTGCAGGGTTCGGTGCATTGGCAATCACAGTGAGGCCGCCACCAGCAACCGCACCACCTACTAAAGCCAATTTGAACTCTGGAGAAGTGCCAGTGACCAATGATCCTAAATAGGTCAGGGCAGCATTATCGGTAAAGGCGGTTAGAACAAGGCTGCCATAAAAGACTGCAGTGGGACTCATCATTTCGAGAATCGGCTGTAGCCACCAGCCCTGTAATGCGCCTAAAACCACTAAGCCACCCAAGAAGAATCCAACTAAGAGCGCTTCTTTCAGAATGAGAGGGCTTTGATGTTTTGGGTAGGCTGTGGTGTAGCCAATAAAGAACAACAGAATCCACGTAAAAATAATAGGATCATGTGCAAAGAAAACGACTCCAAACAAGAACAGTAAATGGGTAAAGACCACTGCCAATGGAATCTTCGTTTCTTTTTTGTTGTCGCTCGGTTCAATGAGTTGACGATGAAATAGCAAGGTTGCTGCGAGAGCATTAATAAAAATGGCAATGCAGGACTCGATGCCAAAGTTACTAAACATAAATGCTGAACTCCACTCCCAAGTGGAGGCTACCATCAGGACGGGAGGAGCCGCAAAGTTGGTGAGAGTGCCGCCGATCGAAATGTTTACAAACAGAACACCAAGCGTTCCAAATAAAAGCGCTTTAGAGCATTGGTGACGATAGACGAGATCACGTAATAAAAAAGCGGCTAAGGTCATTGCTGCAGGTTCAGTGATAAAAGAGCCCAAAAGGGGGGTTGCACCTAGCGTTAAAAAATATAACGCCGGAGCGCTTCTAATCCGAAATAGTTTTTGCAGTAGATTGGCTAGCGCATGCAGAATTTGGGTGGAGATATACAAAATGGGTTTTGTGCCAGCAACAATCATGATGGCAAATACAAAAAGTGGTTCTGTGAAATTGCGTTTATTGAGAAAAGCTTTGGCAGTACTTAAGTCATCGTAGAAAGAAATAAAAATGACCAAGATTGCCGCCCAAAACCCAAAAACAATCTCAACTTCACCCAGGAGATGCCATAAGCCGGCATGTCGTGGCGATTTTTTGGCGATAGATTCAAAATAGCCAGTACAAAAGGTATGCAAAACAGCAATTGCAAAAATAATGCTTGCACCAAGTTCTGTGGGGGTAAAGTTCATAGCAGAATGTTAGCAGGTGCTTAAGAATGCTAAGACATTGTTAATTTGGGAGATTTTGGTGAAATTAAAGATTGGGTATCAAGAGCTCATCAAGAATGCATTAGCTGAAATCGAGACTTTGCCGATTGAAAAGGCGCGGGAATTGTTGGAGGATCCTCATTCGGTGTTTGTGGATATACGTGACATTCGAGAATTAGAGCGAGAGGGCATGATTCCAAATGCGCTGCACGCCCCTAGGGGGATGTTGGAGTTTTGGGTCGATCCCGATAGTCCTTATTTCAAGCCTATATTCGGTGAGGGCAAGAGGCTAGTCTTGTATTGCGCTTCTGCATGGCGTTCAGCCTTGGCCACGCAAGCACTCCAGAGGATGGGCGTGCCCAATATCTGTCATTTAGAGGGTGGATTTAGTGCATGGAAGAAAGCGCAATTGCCTTCTGTGGAAAAAGCAAGCAAACCCCATTCCGAGTAAAGTCAATTTTGATTGATCGTTTTATTTCAATAATCGATTGGGGTTCTAATGAGAAAAGTAGTTTCACAGTTTGGCGAGGGTCCACTTCAGCAAAGATTGACTGCGGGCGATTTGCATTTTTTATCCGATGCAGAAATAGCTAAAGGGGGTTCAGGTACCGGCCCAAGTCCGCATGAATACCTTGGTGCAGCATTAGCAGCGTGTACGTCTATGACCTTAAAAATGTATGCTGGCCGTAAAGAAATGAAATTGGAAAATGCTGTCGTGACGGTCGATATCGAGCGAGCGAATGATGTTGAAACGTTTTCCCGCGAAATTCAGTTGCTTGGCAATTTGAGTGTAGAAGAAAAAGAGCGTTTGCTGGAGATTGCAAATAAGTGCCCCATTCATAAGGCGCTATCTGGGCAGATCCAAATAAAAACCCAACTCATAAATTAATACGAGCTGGGTTGGTATTGCTGAACTACGGTCTTATTTGACCGAGTTGTAAAGCTTAGTTTGGTGCGTTATTAGGCTGATTATTTTTACCAGCGTTGTAGCCAGCGTTGTAGTTGGAGCCTTCATTTTTCTTGAAAGCGTCATACGCATAGCCGGAAGCCGCGCCAACCGCTGCGCCACCAACTACGCCCCAAATTGGGTTGCCGTGGAAAATAGCCGCTCCAACACCACCAGCTACTGCTCCAATAGAAGCGCCAGATAATGTACGTTGTTCAGTATTGCTCATTCCTGAGCAACCAGTAATAGCAACAGCTGCCGCTGTAATTGCAATCATTTTTTTCATATCAAATTCCTTAAGTATTTTGAATTGACTAAGCTTGTAGATTATTTCTTGGCGCATGGAAAGCGAGCTGCCAAGAATCCTAAAACCACGCCTGCAGCAGGTTTATCAGCTGTTTGTGGATTTTCTCCAGCCCACTTCACAAAATCGGCAATTACCGTATCGCGTTGAGGCGCTGGTTGCTTGACGCAGATGAATGGCTTGGCACGCTGTGGATGGCGAGTCATTAAATAGGTGTCATAAACACTGGTTGTATAGCCGATACAGAAACTGCGGGACTCAGGGCTCGCTGGGAGTTTGCAAACGTTTACGAGCTCTTGAGTACTTAGTACTTGGATTTTTTCTTCGGCTTGCGCTAGACCAGAAAAGGCGCCCAAAGCGGCCAAAATAACGAGGAATTTCTTCATGGGTTCTCCCTTAAGTGTATGTAAAACCAATCATAAACCATATATTGAGTCTTTTGATGCACTAAATAAGTGCATGTTGCACCTATTTGGGTTTTTAAATTCCCCATAATGAAGCAAAAAATAAGAGGGGGAAATTTCGTGGAAACTTTGAAATCAGGTAGTGATGCTTTATTCATCTTGCTTGGCGCCATTATGGTCCTGGCTATGCATGCGGGCTTTGCGTTCTTGGAGCTGGGAACCGTACGCAAGAAAAACCAAGTCAATGCCTTGGTAAAAATCTTGGTCGACTTTGCTATCTCAACCATTGCTTATTTCTTTATCGGTTACAGCATTGCCTATGGCGTGAATTTTTTCTCTGGTGCTGAATTATTGGCGGAGAAAAATGGCTATGAGTTAGTAAAGTTTTTCTTCCTACTTACTTTTGCTGCCGCTATTCCGGCAATTATTTCCGGTGGTATTGCGGAGCGCGCTAAATTTAATCCACAGCTCATTGCTACTTTTATGTTGGTAGGATTTGTGTATCCCTTCTTTGAGGGAATTGCCTGGAATCAGCATTATGGGATTCAAGCTTGGATCAAAGGCCTTACGGGCGAAGAATTTCATGACTTTGCTGGATCCGTTGTTGTGCATGCGGTAGGCGGCTGGATTGCTTTGCCTGCGGTCATTCTGTTGGGTGCGCGTCGTGGTCGCTATACAAAAGAGGGTCAAATTTCTGCCCACCCACCATCAAGTATTCCTTTCTTGGCTTTAGGCGCTTGGATTTTGGCGGTAGGTTGGTTTGGTTTTAATGTGATGAGTGCGCAAACGATCGATAAGATCAGCGGCTTAGTTGCAATGAACTCTCTGATGGCTATGGTTGGTGGAACATTGGCTGCTTGGGTTGTGGGTCGTAACGATCCTGGCTTTACTTACAACGGACCACTGGCTGGTTTGGTGGCGGTATGTGCAGGTTCTGACTTAATGCATCCTTTGGGTGCTTTGTTTGTGGGCTTAGTTGCTGGCGCTTTATTCGTTTACATGTTCACGCTGGTCCAAAACCGTTGGAAGATTGATGATGTCCTCGGTGTTTGGCCTTTGCATGGCTTGTGTGGACTTTGGGGTGGATTAGCTGCTGGTTTCTTCGGTACCAAAGCGTTTGGTGGTATCGGTGGAATTACATTCACCGGTCAGTTGATTGGTAGCGCCTTGGGTGTGGGCATTGCACTGATCGGAGGATTTGTTGTCTATGGCACTCTGAAAGCTGTCTTGGGCATTCGGATGTCTCAAGAGGAAGAGTTTGAGGGGGCCGATTTAAGTGTGCACCGTATTTCTTCCACCCCTGATCGTGAGCCAAACTGGTAATTCGCTTTTAGAAATAGGCGTTCATTTATAGTCTGATTCATACCTATAATGAGTCATGGCTATATTTGAACTAGACGGAAACGCCCCACAATTAGCTGAGGGCGCTTGGGTTGCCGAGAGCGCAGAAGTGATCGGTAAGGTAGAGCTCCATCGAGATGCGAGTATTTGGCCCAAAGTGGTTATCCGAGGTGATAACGATCTCATTCAAATCGGGGAAGGCAGTAATGTGCAGGATGCTTCTGTTCTGCATACCGACCCAGGTTTCCCCCTTGTGATTGGTAAGCATGTCACTGTTGGTCATCAGGTGATGCTGCACGGCTGTCAGATTGGCGATGGTAGTTTGATTGGCATTGGTGCGGTCATTTTGAATGGTGCCAAGATTGGAAAAAATTGTTTGGTTGGTGCGGGTGCACTCGTCACTGAAGGAAAAGAATTTCCGGATGGATCCATGATTTTGGGAACGCCTGCCAAAGCAGTTAAAGAGCTGACATCAGAGCAAATTGCGGGCATCCACGACATTGCTGGACGCTATGTCAAAAATGCACAGCGTTATGTGAAGACGCTGAAAAAGATTTCCTAACCCAGCCACTTTCGTTAAATATTTTGCTCTACGTATTTAATGTAGTCCTTCCCGTTTTTTTACTCATTCTGATTGGGTATGTTGGTGGGCACTCAGGTAAGTTAGGTGTAAACGCTGCGATTGAGCTCAATCGATTTGTGGTTTGGCTAGCACTGCCTGCGCAACTCTTTAATTTCGCTGCCAACAGTGGTTGGCAAACCCTTTGGCAGCCTGGTTTTATCACTGCATTTTTTCTCAGCTGTTTGATTGTTTTCGTTTTGGTGCTTCTCATTAGTTGGATGCGCATTCGCGATTTGGCAGCAGCTAGCTTTAATGGTTTGAGCGCCTCTTATTCAAATACTGGATATATGGGCATTCCTTTGTGTGCGCTTGCACTGGGGCAAGATGGGTTGGCGCCTGCGATTATCTCCACCTTTATCGTGTTCGCCATGTTTGCCTTGGCAACAGTCCTCATTGAAATTGGCATTCTGTCGCATAAAAAATCTCATGAGATTGTGTGGAGTGTCATCAAATCGCTCTGCACCAATCCATTATTAATAGCCCCAGTTGCTGGATTGATTTGGGCTGCTAGTGACCTCACTTTGTACGATCCGATTGCGCAAGTGATTGCATTTTTGGCTGCTGCATCAACGCCATGCGCGCTTGTATCGATCGGGTTGTTTCTGATGCAAAAAAGTGTTGCCGCCCCAGCTCAGGCTTGGGGCATTAGTTTGGCAAAGTTAGTTTTGCAACCATTGATCGCCTGGATCATTGCAGGGCCTATATTAGAGTTGCCTAACTTATGGATAAATGCAGTCGTAATTTTGAGCGCGTTACCTACGGGTACAGGGCCGTTTATGTTGGCCCAATATTACAAAGCTGACGGCAGCGTGATATCTAGGGTTGTCTTAATTACGACGGCGAGCTCATTGCTCATACTTTCATTATTTTTGTGGTGGAGTAACCGGGTTTAGGCCTTCTGCATCTATTTGTTTTTCCCAGGAGGCTTCAATGAAAGCAGGTAGTTTCATGCACTCACTGTAAATTCGCATGAGAGTTGGAAATGGGCTCATATCCACTTTTGCGCTGAGTGCATTAAATAGTTGAGGCACTAAGCAAACATCAATCAAGCCCGGATAATCGCCGTAGGCAAATCCCCCAACTCTAGAGTCATTGCCCAATTGTTTTTCAATACTCTCTAGCCCAATTTTGATCCAGTGCTGGTACCACTCATCTTTAGCTTCGTTAGTTATGCCGAGTTTTTTGATGAGGTAGCGCAGTACGCGCAAATTATTGATAGGGTGAATATCGCTAGCAATATCCATAGCAATCGCCCGTACCCATGCTCGATCTATTGCTGAGCTTGGTAAGAGTGCAGGCTCGGACTGAGTTTCTTCTAGATATTCAATAATTGCTAAGGATTGATGAATACTTTTTTGCCCATCTTCAAATAAGGGCACCAAGCGATTGGGATTTTTGCTGCCGTAAGTCTCTCCAATTTGCTCGCCGCCATTTTTACTCAGATGCATTGGAATAACTTCATAACTGACGCCTTTGAGATTAAGGGCAATGCGCACACGAAATGCGGCAGAGCTTCGCCAAAAGCTATACAGCTTGGGGGTCATGTCAACACCTTATTTGCTCTCATGGCTAACAGTATATTGAGGCGAGGAATTCCAGTCTGAGTTCGTAGAGATTGCATTAGACTCATTGCTATGGAAGATATTAATTTCTGGATCGGCATTATTGCAACCATGGCCTTTGCGGTGACGGGGGTCTTGGCGATTGCCGATCGCGGTGTCGATCTTTTCGGTGTTTTGGTGCTTGGCTTAATTACTGCGATTGGTGGAGGCACTATTCGTGACATTATTTTGGAAGCCCCCATTTTTTGGTCTGAGAATCAAATATATGTCTGGCTTGCACTGGCTGCCAGTGTTATCGCCTTTTTTGCAGAATCTTTTTTTACCCAACCGCAAATTTACCGCTGGATGCTTTATATCGACGGCTTTGGCGCAGCCCTATTTGCCATTCAGGGGGCAGATAAAGCTTGGAATATGGATTTTGGTTTGCCTGTGGCGCCAGTCATCCTAGGGGTAGTAACTGCAATCGGTGGTGGTTTATTACGCGATGTGCTGGCTGGCAGAAAAACACTCATCATGTCCCATGAGCTCTATGCCATTCCAGTAACCTTGGGTTGTTGCGCCTATGTCTTGGTGCTGAACTTCTTGCCTCAGTATGTCGTTGAGGGCTCCGTGCTTTGTATGCTCGGAATTTTTGGGCTACGCGCAGCAGCAATTCACTGGGATCTGCGCGTGCCAAAAATGTTTATTACTAAAACGCGCTAACAGCCCCATCACTACGAGGATCCCATCCGCCGCGCAATGTGCCTGATGGATCACGAATAATGCAACCGGCATGGCCGACGGTTTCATCGAAGGCATCGAGCATTTCAATTTCATGACCTAAAGCATGAAGCTCCTTGGCAACCCAAGGACTAAAACGTGATTCGAGTTTTAGGCTATCACTCGTTTGTCCCCAAGTGCGGCCGAGCAACCAGCGTGGACGGCTAATTGCATCCTGTGGATCAAGGCCGTAAGTTGCGGTGCGAGTAAAGACTGCGCATTGTGTTTGGGGTTGACCATCGCCACCCATTGTTCCATACACCATCGAGCGACCATCTTTAAATAAAGCCATCGCTGGATTAAGTGTGTGGAATGGTTTTCGATAGGGCTCTAGATGATTCAGTGTTTTGGGATCTAGTGAAAAGCTGCAACCACGGTTCTGCCAATTGACACCAGACTTTGGCAGAACTATTCCTGCGCCGAACTCGTGATAAATACTTTGAATGAATGAAACGCAATTGCCATCACCATCAATCACACCCATCCAAATCGTATCTGCTGGACCTTTGCCTTGACCCCAAGGTAGTGCTTTATTGGGATCGATGTTCTTAGCTAGTTTTTTCAGGAATGCAGGTGCTAGAAAAGACTGCGCATTCTTCGTCATATACGCAGGATCCGTCACAAATTGATCGCGAATCTTAAACGCTTGTTTAGTGGCCTCAACACAATGATGTACATACTCAGCGCTATCCACCTTAAAGCGTTTTAAGTTCAGCTGATCTAAGATGCCAATAATCATCAAGGAGACAACACCTTGGGTGGGCGGAATCATGTTGTATACATTACCCAAGCTATGTTTGAGCTCGAGGGGATCGATGAGCTTTGCATGATGACGATGGAGGTCATCTAAGCGCAGAGGGCTACCAATGTCCGTTAATTCTTTTGCAAGTAATTTCGCCAGATCTCCGCGGTAGTAGTCATCCGTTCCTTTTTCTGCAATTTGCCGCAAAGTTTTTGCAAGGCGCTCTTGTTTAAAGATGCTGCCAACGGCCGGCGCTTTGCCATTAACCAAGAAAGTTTTGGAAAAACCAGGAATAGGGCTGAGTTCTGCACGCTTTTTTTCGGTCAAACTTAACTGACTGTAAGTAACTGGTACTCCCGCTTCTGCATAATGAATTGCATCAGCCAATAAACGAGATAAAGGTATCTTGCCACCCAAACCTTGTTTGGATAGTTTGTGAGCAGCGCCCCAACCAGAGATGGTTCCTGCAACAGTATTGGCTGCTACCGGCCCCCTAAAAGGAATGGCCTTAGTAATTCCGCGCTCCGCATACCATTGCTTTGTGGCTAAACCAGCTGCGGCGCCACAGGCATCAATGCCACCCATAGCCTTCCCAGGTGAATGCACCACCCAGAAAGAGTCGCCTCCAATGGAGTTCATGTGTGGGTACACCACTGCAATGGTTGCTGCCGCGGCTACCATTGCTTCCAGTGCGTTACCACCCTCACGTAGAACTGCTAAAGCTGATTCAGAAGCGAGGGAGTGCGGTGCTACCGCCATCCCTCGAATACCCCACTTTGCTTGCATCGTAAATCCCCTCTATTTTTTTATTCTGCTATTTGTAATAGCTATTTATTTTCTCGCAATTGACGCTCGATCTCGGCACTAGAGTCTACAGTGATCTCATTTTGTTGTACGCCCTCAAGTGGATCGATTGAAACGGCATTCACATCCATTGCTACTGCTGGTTTATCAATGAAGTAAGTAACAGTCTCAGGAATGAAGATGATGATCGCAACCAAAATCAGTTGTAAGCCAACCCATGGCAAAGCCCCGTAGTAAATATCAGAGCTTTTCAGTGATTTTGGCGCTACCCCACGCAGATAGAATAAGGCAAATCCAAATGGCGGATGCATAAACGAAGTCTGCATATTTGCACCGAGAAGCACGCCAAACCAAATGAGATCAATACCAAGCTTGTCTGCAACAGGAGCTAATAGTGGAATGATGATGAAGGCGATTTCAAAATAGTCCAAAAAAAAGGCTAAGAAGAAAACAAACAAGTTCACCACAATTAAGAAGCCTATTTGGCCTCCTGGCAATCCTGACAACAGATGCTCAATCCATAGGTCGCCATCTACACCGCGGAATGCTAAGCCAAAGACGGTGGATCCAATCAGAATAAAAATCACCATGGCATTAATACGCATAGTGGAAGTCATTGCTTCCCAGACTAACGGTTTTTGTAGACGCTTGTTCATTGCTGCGAGAACTAAAGCTCCAACAGAACCCATTGCACCACCTTCAGTTGGCGTTGCTAGACCCATCAAAATGGTTCCCAGCACCAAGAAGATCAGAGCGATCGAAGGAACAATGCCCCAAAGGATTTTCTTAAACAATGTCCAGTCAATTTTCGGACGCGCTTCGGGAGGAAGTGCGGGTACATCTTGTGGTCTAAAAATGGATAAAAAGAAAATGAACAAGCAGAACAACACCACTTGGATGATTGAAGGTCCAATAGCTCCTGCGTACATATCACCAACAGATTTGCCTAACTGGTCGGCCAATACAATTAATACGAGTGAAGGAGGGATCAGTTGAGTAATCGTTCCTGAAGCAGCAATCACGCCTGTTGCAACGCGAGGGTTATATCCATAGCGCAACATTATTGGTAAGGAAATTAAACCCATGGCAATCACGGAGGCTGCAACGGTTCCGGTAATTGCACCCAGAATCGCGCCAACAATAATCACGGCATAAGCTAAGCCTCCACGGATCGGGCCGAATAACTGACCCAATCCTTCGAGCATGTCTTCTGCCAATCCACATTTCTCGAGAATGGCACCCATGAAAGTAAAGAATGGGATAGAGAGCAGAAGGTCGTTTGACAAGATGCCGAATACACGATCTGGTAAGGCCTGCAAGAAGGTGGGCTGAAACATGCCCATCTCGATTCCAATGAAGGAGAAGAATAATCCAACAGCACCTAAAGAAAATGCTGCCGGATATCCAATTAATAAAAATACAATCAGACCCCCAAACATGATGGGGGCCATCAAATCTTGGCTAATCATTGGAGAGGTCTTTCGTATTTGGGATCGATTTCAATCATGCCGGTGATGGCTGCATAGCGCTTGATGATTTCTGAAATACCTTGGAGTGTCAGCAAGAAAAAGCCCAGGGTAATAATGCCGCGCACTGGCCAACGAATCAGACCGCCTGGATTACTCGAGGTTTCATTTTGAATTACCGAGGTAATAAAAAATTCCCAAGAGTAGTAACCAATAATGATGGTCATTGGTAAAAAGAAAACAATGCCACCCCAGAAATCTAGCCAGAGGCGAACTCTGTTGGGATATAGAGCATAGAGAACGTCAACCCGGACATGCTCATTCATACGAAAAGTGGTGGCGGCACCAAACATCACCATGCCGGCAAACAAATACCATTGTGCTTCTAACCAACCGTTTGAACTGATGTTAAAGCCGTACCGGATCAGCGCATTTGCTGTGCTGACCAGTACGGCAATAAGAACCATCCAGCTTGCTAAAACACCAAAACGGTCATTTAGGCGATCAACGAAATTTGCAAAAACTAAAAATTGTTTTGGCATTTCAAGTTACTCGCTTAAAGTTTATTTGACAGGATTAGTTAGCATGAAGCTCATGAGGGTTTGTTCGGCAACTTTGTTCCACAACATTTGATCGTTGCGGAATTTCTTCCAAGGTTCGTAAATCTTCTTGAACGATGGGTTCTTGGCGGCTTCTTCCTCATACATTTCAAAAGCTGCAGTAGATGCAGCTTTCATAATTTCTGTAGAGTAAGACTGCAACTTGACGCCATTCTTAATCAAGCTTTGCAAGGCGATTGGGTTTTTATAGTCGTACTCGGCCATCATATCGATGTTGCATTCAGCGCATGCTGAGGCCAAGGCTTCTTGGTATTGCTTCGGTAGCTTTTCCCACTCCTTGATGTTGACGTACATCGAGTACATAGAACAAGCTTCCCACCATCCTGGGTAGTAGTAGTAAGGAGCAATTTTGTAGAAGCCTAACTTTTCGTCGTCGTATGGACCGACCCACTCAGCGGCATCAATCACACCTTTTTCAAGGGCGGGATAAATATCACCACCGGCAATTTGTTGTGGAATTGCGCCGAGGCGAGACATTACTTCACCGCCAAGTCCGGCGATACGCATTTTTAGACCCTTGAGGTCTGCAACAGTTTTCACTGGCTTTTTAAACCAGCCACCCATCTGAGTTCCGGTGTTGCCTGCTGGGAAAGAAATAATGTTGTAGTCACGTAAGAATTCACGCTGTAGCTTTAAGCCTCCACCCCAGTACATCCAAGCATTTTGCTGACGTTGGTTCATACCAAATGGAACGGTAGTGTCAAAAGCAAACGTTTTGTTTTTGCCAACGAAGTAGTAGCCGGCAGTGTGAGTACATTCGACAGTGCCCTGCTGCACTGCATCAACTGTGCCGAAGGCTGGAACGATTTCACCGGCACCAAAGATACGGATCTGAAACTTGCCGTCAGTTAAAGCAGCTACCCGTTTAGAGATGAATTCGCCACCACCATAAATCGTGTCTAGGCTCTTCGGAAAGCTAGATGCGCAGCGCCACTTCACTTCTGGCATGGATTGTGCAATTGCTGGTGCAGCTAATACGCCTGCAGCTGCGCCAACCGCAGCCTTACCTAAAAAGTCACGTCTTTTCATTTGCCTTGCTCCTTGTTTATTAATTATTTGATGGCATTTTTTGTGGATGCCTATTTACTGACTACAAGATCAATTAAATCGAAGTGCAACAAGTGTTATTCGTGAGGATTGCACCCTGATTTTTAGAAATGCACCTCACTTGGGCGCATTGCTTCAAATTAGTGCTTAACCCTTGCCTCATCATGGCTTAAATGCGTTGCATCAAATCCACATTTTTCGGGAAAACCCCGAGTCTATTTGATGGGGAATTACCCTAACTAGTGGATTTCTTTGGTTTTTTTCAAAGCATAATCGACTCGTTGTTTTTTATTTAATAAAAATAGTTAGGAGCTACTGATGTCAACATCAACTAAAGCAGCCCCAATGACCGCTGAAGAACGCAAAGTTATTTTTGCTTCCTCTTTAGGTACGGTTTTTGAGTGGTACGACTTTTACTTGTACGGTTCACTTGCGGCAATTATTGCTAAGCAATTCTTCTCTGGCTTGGATGCGGGCTCTGCCTTCATTTTCGCTTTGTTAGCGTTCGCTGCTGGTTTCATCGTGCGTCCATTCGGCGCGTTGGTGTTCGGTCGCTTAGGCGATTTGATTGGTCGTAAATACACCTTTTTGGTCACCATCCTCTTAATGGGTGGCGCAACCTTTATCGTGGGTATTCTGCCTAACTACGCAACTATCGGTGTTGCCGCTCCAGTAATCTTGATTGCATTGCGTATGCTTCAAGGTTTGGCTTTGGGTGGTGAGTATGGTGGTGCTGCTACTTACGTTGCAGAACACGCTCCTCACGGTCGTCGTGGCGCATACACAGCTTGGATTCAAACAACAGCTACTTTAGGTTTGTTCCTCTCCTTGCTCGTGATTTTGTTCACACGTGAATTCACTGGCCCAGACTTTGATGTTTGGGGCTGGCGCGTTCCTTTCATCGTTTCTATCGCATTGTTGGCGATCTCTGTATGGATTCGTTTGTCCATGAATGAGTCTCCAGCTTTCAAGAAGATGAAAGAAGAAGGTAAATTATCTAAAGCTCCTTTGTCCGAGTCTTTTGGTCAATGGAAGAACTTGAAGATTGTTATCTTGGCATTGTTTGGTCTGGTTGCAGGTCAAGCGGTGGTTTGGTACACAGGTCAGTTCTACGCTTTGTTCTACCTCACACAAGTGTTGAAAGTAGATCCTAAGACTGCAAACTTGTTGATTGCTGCTTCATTGGTAATCGGCACACCATTCTTTGTGATCTTCGGTAGCTTGTCTGACAAGATCGGCCGTAAAGTGATCATCATGGGCGGTTTGTTATTGGCTGTAATTACATACATCCCTAACACTCCAGTTTCAGTATTTAATGCTTTGACACACTTTGCTAACCCAGCGTTGGAAAAGGCAATGGCTACTGCGCCAGCAACAATTACTGTTGATCCTGCGCAATGTACATTCCAGTTCAATCCAACAGGTACAGCGAAGTTCACTAGTTCTTGCGACATTGCAAAACAGGTGATGGCATCTAACTCCGCTAGCTACTCAACTATTCCAGCTCCAGCTGGCACCAATGCAGTAGTGAAGATTGGTGACATTGAAATTCCTGGTTACTCACCAGTTGGTCTTGATCCAGCCGATGCTAAAGCGAAGGATGCTGAATTCAAGAAAGCAATTCGTGAGGCTTTGAACAAAGAGGGTTATCCAACAAAGGCTGATCCAGCTGGCGTGAACTATGTCGCTGTATTGCTCTTGTTGGTGTACTTGGTGATCTTGGTAACCATGGTTTATGGCCCAATCGCTGCAATGTTGGTTGAGATGTTCCCAACTCGCATTCGTTACACCTCTATGTCTTTGCCATACCACATTGGTAACGGTTGGTTCGGTGGCTTGCTGCCAACGATCTCCTTCGCCTTGGTAGCGCAAAACGGTAACATTTACTACGGTCTCTGGTACCCAATCATCATCGCTGCGATGACATTGGTAATCGGTACACTGTTTGTACGTGAAACTAAAGATGTAGATATCTACGCACGTGACTAAGCATTTTTAGTCTGTAGCAAATATGGAACCCGATCAGAAATGGTCGGGTTTTTTTATTCCCACATATCTTTTTGATTGCGATTGTTTAAGAGTCTTAGATTTTGCTGGGCAATAGAAGTTTCTCTTGCGCCTGGGATTAAAGTAATCTCAGCGCCAGCCGTAAGCACTCCAGTTTTGATTACGCGCAAATACCAGCCGCTATAGCCGGACTGTAGCATTGCCTTGCTAGCGCCTTTATAGCCCACTGCAGCATTGAATTTAAAACAAGGCTCACGTAGTTTTACAACTGCAAACTCTAGCGTTCCGATCTGCAGTCGATCACCAACAAATACTTCAGACTCTAAGAGGCCTTCAATCGTGAAATTCTCGCCGATAGCGCCATATTCCAAACACACTGGCCGCTTGGTTTCGCGAGTCAGTAGCTCATTCCAGAATGTGTAGTGTTCTGCTGGATAAACGTAAATTGCTTTTTCAATTCCGCCGTGAACAGATAGATCGGCTTGCTCGTCACCTTTAATGCCAAGCATAGTAATTTCAACTGGCACTAAATTAACTGGGTCGCTCACTACCTTCTTACGAATAGCTGAGGCAACAGATTTGTAATCGGGGTGGTGGTTTCCAAACAAGGGCGCCACTTTACCAGCGGATATCGAAAGAAGTCTCATGAGTTAAAGAGATGCTGATTAATAGCGACAGCGTGCGTCACTTTTGTATTTGGTGAAATACACAATAAGATCGGCCTCTGACTTGTATTGAGTGTAATAAATCACCGCACGGGCATCACTTTTATATTTGGTATAAAACCAGACGCCCGGTTCGTTGTCGCTGGAGTATTGAGTGTCATACACAATGCAGTTTGCCTCTGATTGGTACTTAGTGACATAGACTTTTGCGTTTGCTTCCGAAGGGTAATTAGTAATAAAGATTTGTGCTGCGGAAGCGTAAAGAGGGGTGCCCAGGCTGAATAGCAAAGAGATGCAAAGACGCAATAGGAATGAGTTCATTATTTGAGGATAGTACCTCTTCTGCTTTTTATGTCTAGCTTGGGCTAATATGAACGCATGATGAACTTCATTCAACAGAAAAGAATAGTTGCGCTTAGTCGCTTCGTCCTGCTGGTGTTCGCTGGCATAGCCAGCCAGTGTGCTTATGCAAAGTGGGATGAGGAGCGCGACATGACCACTAATGGCAAAGAAGAGTTGGTTTATTACTATAAGACGAATGAACAGGGGCAAAAGCTTGTATTGGATAAGTACGTAAAACGCCTCATCTTTATACGCCCCGATAGGCTTTATAAGCGCTCCATTAAGCAGATCAAGATTGATGGGGTAGTTGTCGACGTTAACAGCGACCCCTTTTCTCGCTACCCCGAGCAAACAGCCATTGTTTTTGAAAACAAGGATGAGGTCTTAAAAAAGCTGTTTTTAGCTAAGAAAATTGAATTTAATGTCTTTTATGGCCGGGATGAGGCATTAAGCGTATTTCAGATTAAATAGGAATTTAGGCTATGAGGCTGGATTGGTTTAGACAGATGGATGCCGATCATTTACAATAGCGAGTTCGGCGAATTAGCTCAGCTGGTTAGAGCGACGGAATCATAACGACGAAATTGAGTAATGAAACAGTTGTAAAACATTTCGTTAAGCATACGCAAAATCTCCTGTTCGCACCACACCACAAACACTGGCATTGAAAAAATACTAACACGCAAATGTCTGCGTTGGCAGAATATCGTGTGAGATTTTGACTACGAAGAAAAAACTAATCGTCGCAGTAAATACAAGACGACAGCACACTAGTGCGTATGTCACTACTTCAACAATTCTTCGCAAGTGCTCCAGCCCCGCAACCAAAGCAAATCAAGCTACTAGACGGCAAGCTCACTGTCTATAAGCGTCCGCAGTCGGCACAGTGGCAATGCCGCTTTAAGCTCAGCAACGGTGACTGGCATAGTGCTAGTACGGGCACAGACGACTTAATGGAGGCAAAGAAGCAAGCAATGACTTTGTTTGAAGTTGTCAAAATCAAAATTGAGAACAACATTAGTTTGCGAACAAAGACATTTAAGCAATTAGCAAACGAACAAATTAAATTATTGCGTGGTGTAGCAACCAGTCAGCGTGGGGCACGCACTTACAAAGACTATTTGTTTATTTTGGAAAAGTATCTTATTCCGTTCTTCGGAAAATATCCCGTTGAAGAAATTACAAATGAACTTGTTGCAGATTTTGAAGCGTGGCGAATTGCGGAGATGGGAAAAGAACCAAAAGCAATTACAAAGAAACATCACGCACTGGCATACAACAGAGTAGTCGAATTGGCTAAGCAATATGGTTATGTGCGAAATAAGTTAGTGCCGACATTAAATACACGTGGAGCAAAAAGCGAACCCCGTCCCGCATTCACACACGAAGAGCTAGAACAGCTTTATGCGTATATGCCGATTTGGCACAAAGACGTCCATCACAGACATAGCGGGGAACCTCGCATTCTGTGTAGTGCCTATGTGAAGTTTTTAGCAAATACAGGTATTCGGCACAGTACAGAGTCTATGCCCTTGCGTTGGAAACACCTACAGTGGCATTACAGCGGTTCTAAACGCTTTTTACGCATATGGGTGAGTGGGAAGACGGGTGCAAGGTATTTAATCGCTAAAAACGACGTTTTAGACGTTTTGACGGGGTTATACAGATGGCAACAGCTCCCATATGCGAGCTTGGATGAGCTAATACAGGCAAAACTAGATAGAAGGGTATTTGTGATGCCCGATGGGCAAATGCCGCATTTACTTGAAAATATCTTTCGGCACCTAATGAAAAAGAGTGGTTTGCTAAAGAATGGTGCTGGACAAAATAGAACGCTATACAGCTTGCGACATACTTACGCTACGCAAGCATTAGCTAAAGGTATAGATATACATACCTTAGCAAAACAAATGGGTACAAGCGTAGGAATGATTGAGCGACACTACAGCAAGCTCACAGCAACAATGGCGGCTGAGAGGTTAGCGTAGTGTCGTTTTAAACGACACCCGTCTTAATTCACTCTTTTTGATATTTCTTTAATTTTTCTAAAGAGGCATCCACTGCTTCTTTGCTAAAAAACTGTGGAAAATCTTTAACAATAGCTTCAGTTGTGTAGTCTTTATAACCAGCGGACATCATTCTTCTAAAGTTATCGCTAATTTCCATACTTACTGCAATGTCGTTAAGGGTGATAACAACTCCCCGCCTTCTTAGTTTTTGCTCAGTACGGTTTGGGTGATAGCCCAAACCTTTAAGCAAGCTAATTCCTTTAGCTACACGCTCTCTAAGTTCTTTAGATGCACCATCATTGGCAAACTCATTTGCTTGTACTAAGTACTCTGTTAGTTTTCTAGCTATGTCATATAAACCAAGTTCAGTTGCTTTTTTAAGTGCTTGCCTAACTTGGGTTGGTGTTAGCTCCCCAGCTACTGCCGCCTCAACCATTTGCTTACCATTAAAAGGTGCTCTTGCCATAACGGTTTCCATTCAAAGTTTGCTAAATTGCTTATGTATTAAAAGTAACATAAACCAATGTCTAATCTGTCGTTAGTTAGCTGGGGAAGACACCTAGTGAAGTATTGGCAATGATTTTCTCTGCTTGTTTGAGGTAGCGTTTGACTGTAGCTGCCATCACATTTCTTTTGATAGCTGTATCTTGCTTTAAATCGCTTGCCGATGGCATAGCTGTTCTAACTAGTCTTAGCTCAACACCCACTTCCCATAACTTAGCTTTGCCGTTTAATTTAACCAATCTACTGTAGCAGTCATAGACATCCAATGCCTTCTGCAAACTTTCGATTGTGTAGTTGCGGTTTAATGGAAATCTAGCGGTACTCTTGTCTAACTTCTTAGCAGTTCTACCTCTTTTAGCTGTATGTCTTTTATTAAGTAGTTTGGCAAATCGACTTTGCAACTCTCTTTTGCCCATTGTGAGTGGCAATGCTACAACCATTACATTTTGATAATCCCAATCATCTTCCCATTCTGATTTGTCATTGAGCACTTTTGGAATAAGGGCACTTCGCTTTTCACCAAACAGATAAGCCCCTCTATTGCCTTCACTCCACCATTTCTTAAAGTCAGTATCTCGTACATCTCCAAATTCTTTATATAGCTTTGCTAGCTTGCCAGCACCATTGTTTTCGCAACACTTTAAGTAGTCAGTATTGCGTCGTAAATATGCCCACCACCAGTAAAACGGACTACGTTGTTGGTAAGCAATAGAAAGGGGTTTTTGCTTTTTGCCAAATAGCGGATAAGGAGCGAGGAAATGTACGGGGGTTGTAGTCATTTTATTAACAAGTAAATTGCAATTAATTGCTTTCTAGTATCTCAAAAAAACGATAAAAAGTAAAATAGATGTTATGGATGAGGTTGATATTTTATTAACACATTCTAATTTTTTAATTTAAAAGAAAGCGAGTTTGTTATGTTCGAAAAATTGTTAAATAATCCTGTTAAAACTACTGCTGATAACACTTCTGTCGTTTTAAACGACACTAGTAGCAAAAGTAATAGCTATAAGTTTTCCTTCATTGAGCAGTTAGTGCTTGATAGAGAAGCGTGGGAAAACACAGTAGCTCGTACAAGTAATGAGCAGTTGTATAAGTTGTTAGCACGTTGCTACGGTACATATCTTTCAATGTCGGAAGACAATGAAAAAGCAAAACAAATGCGTGATGATTTACAGACATACATTAATTTAAAAGGATATGTGTTTGCTAAGTCTTCACATACGCTTACAAAAATTGTTAAGTGTGTGTTTGGTGCTGATAGACGTCGTACAAGTACTTACAGCATTGTTTTACGTGCGGCACTTGCTGAAAATAAAACTGAAGCACAAATTGCAGGTTTTATTGAAAGTAGGGGTGGGGTGCAAGAAATCCGCTTAGCTAAAGGTAATGCGTTAAGTACTAAAGCTAAAGCTGAACTTGCTAAAAATACTGTCGTAGAGCAGTCTTTAGCAAAAGTTAGCGGGGAAGCATTAGCTAAACAGCTTGATAGTGCAAAAGTTGGGCAACAAGTAGTTATTGTTGCTACACAGCGGGCAAGTGGTGAGCTAGTAGCAAATGCAGTTACGTATAGTGAAACAGCTATTAATACAGCATTGTCAGCGTATTACTCTGCTAACAAGGACAGTATTAAGTCAAAAGCTGAGGAGCGTACTAAAGCTAGTAACGACGCTCAACTAACTCAGTCTATTAAAGACGTCGCTTAAGTAGTTATCACTTCGGGCACAGCGTAATTGCTGTGCCCTTTTTTTGTCTAAAAATGGAGAGAATAATGTTTAAAGATTTTGATGAACGCTATACACCACGTACGATTGACGACATTGTGTTTCATTCGCAAGATGCAAGGGAAGTAATTGAAGACTGTGTAAGTGGAGCACTAGGGTTTCCTGCAAGTGGTAAGAACGGCATATTGCTTTATGGGGTAAATGGTACGGGGAAGTCGGCATTGGCAAAGCTATTGCCCGATTTATTCGAGTCTTCGTTTGGTAATGAGCAAGCGAACTTTGCTACGTATGTGAATATTTCACAAGGTGGTGATAACGGAGCGAAAGTTATTGATAGCATTAAGCACAAAGCAGTACTGATGCCTTACTGCAATCGCTATAACTACTATGTATTGGACGAAGTGGATAACTTGCGAACAGAGGCAATGGATTCGTTAAAAGCGGCAATGAATGTTGCGAGCTTTCAAAATGTGTTCATACTTACAACAAATAAACTTAGTGCAATAGAGCGTGGAGTGCAAGATAGGTGCATACGCATTGAATTTAATGCGGCACCCGCTACAGCTTGGTTAGATAAGTTTAAGCAAGTACTGAGTGACTACGGAGTAATGCACGTTACAGACGAAGATGCTTTAAGAATTATTGAGCTTTGCAATGGAAGTGCACGTGAAATTATGCTTGCGGCAAGACAGCTAGTTGTTCGACATTACAGAAAGAATGGGATGCAACTGAAGGTAGCGGCATAGACAGTCGTTTTAAACGACAGTAGTAGATTAAGCCCGCTTATAGCGGGCTTTTTTATGCAAGCTCCACAGCTTTGCGAAGCATATCGTCACTTGCGTAGATATAAACACTAGTAGTTTGAATATTTTTATGTCCCAATAGCTTTTGTAAAACTTTTATACCCACACCCTTCGAAGCAATTGCGGTTGCAAATGAGCGTCTTCCGCTGTGGCTACTTGCACCATCAATGCCGGCTTTTTTGTATAGATAGTGGAAGTACTGGGCACAGGTGTTCGGAGTGAAGCCGTCGCTATCCCGTTTTTGACTATAAAAAAACTTTACATTTGAATCATCTAGTTTGCATAGTCGAAAGAACATAACGTACTGTTCTAATTCTTTTCGTAGTCGCTCACTAACAAAAACCGTTCTTGCCGTACCACCCTTTGTTTGTTCTCCACTTAATCGTATTTCATTTCTTACTTTGCCTTCAGCATCGACTACATCCTTATAGCGAAGCGAAGATACTTCTCCGCACCTTAGTCCCGCTAAATGAGTCATCAAAAGCATCGCTCTATTTCTTAGTGCGTGTTTGCGGGTTGCAATGTAATCAAGTACTCTGCGTAATTCAGCTTGATTGAGTGTTTTTGCTTGCTTAGACATAGTTTTCTCCTTTTTCGTACCTAACCAAAGTTTTGCTATGTCTAAAGTATGTTTTCTTTGTTTATTTTTTCCTACCGCATAGTGCGAGTTATGCATCAAATAAAAATCCTTCCATAAATCAATGAGATGTGTATTTTTTCGGGTGAAATGTAATCTTTTGTATATTTGATTACATTGTTTTATTTATGGAATTTGTCGTCTATTTCCCACAGAATTGGGAAGACTCGCGTATAGCGTCTATACGCTGTTTAAGTACTTCTCTGCTGTACTGCTATTCGCTGTTTTGTTTATTGTGCTTACAGCTTGGTTTTGAAGCTCCAAAACACCCAACTTGATTTTGAAGTTGAAAGTAAAATAGCTTCACAAAATATATTGAGTTAAGTTCTGAAATATGAAAAAAGTTGCAAAAGCACCAAAAGAATTACAGCGTGATTTTTTTGGGAATGTGAAAGTAAAGAAATATAGTAAGAGCAGCCCGCGAATGATTGATTTATTTGCGGGTATAGGTGGTATTCGTATGGGCTTTGAGCTAGAGGGTTGTGAAACGGTATTCACTTCAGAATGGGATGAAGCCGCACAGAAAACCTATGAGGCAAATTTTGGGGATAAACCTTTTGGGGATATTACTGCAGTAGATGAGAAAACAATCCCTCCGTTTGACATCCTATTGGCAGGTTTTCCTTGCCAGCCTTTTTCACAAGCGGGACTTAAAAAGGGATTGGCTGACACTAGGGGAACATTATTCTTTGATGTAGCAAGAATCGTAAACCACCATCGTCCCCGCGTTGTCTTTTTAGAGAATGTTAAGAGGTTTAGAACACACGACGGTGGAAATACATTTCAAGTGGTTAAGGAAGTGTTGGAAGGTATGGGGTATAGCGTATTTGCTGAAGTGCTAAACGCTAAAGACTTCGGAGTTCCTCAGAATAGAGAACGTATCTACATCATTGGATTTTTGGGAAATGTGAATTTCACATTTCCAATACCTCCAAAAACAGAAGTGAAAGTCGGCGACATACTTGAGAAAAAAGTAGATGCGAAATACACAATCTCAGATACATTGTGGGCGGGACATCAAAGAAGAAAAGCAGAACACATAGAAAAAGGAAATGGTTTTGGATACTCATTGTTTAATGAGAAATCAAAATATACAAGCACTATTTCAGCAAGATATTACAAAGATGGTTCAGAGATTCTAATAGAGCAAAAAGGAAAGAATCCTCGCAAACTCACTCCACGCGAAGCGGCAAGACTACAAGGATTTCCCGACAACTTTGTGCTTCCTGCAAGTGATACACAAACATATAAGCAGTTTGGAAACAGCGTTGCTGTTCCTGTTGTAAATGCTTTAGCAAAGGAAGTTCTTAAGACAATGAAGAAAATCAACCTCAAAAAGGTTGAGCATAAAAAGATAAACGTAGAAAAGATTAAAAAAGAAAAAGTCTCCGCCGCTTTAAAAGCGTTGAAGACTTAAAGCGTTTCTAATATTTCATTCAAGCGTTTGAAGTAAAGATATGGTGCGAGAAGCGTATCTTCTCCACCTCCACCGCCTCTGCTATTGCTCCAACTAACTCCTTTTAAGAAGTCATCAATAAACAGAGAGTCCCACTGGACAAACAACCTATCCGTTCTATTATTTACTCGTCGTACGTTATATAGAACTGCCAAATCAAGTTTATTAAGTAAGTATAGATACCAAAGAAGTCTGCGTGAGTCCCATCCATACTGCCATTTTGTCATTGACTCACCATCCTCAATCGGAGACTTTTCTTTAATCTCAACTAATACCACTTTGTCGTTTTTGAGTATGAAACCATCCAAGTCAATGAACTGCCTGCCTTGTGCTTGTCTCATTATGTTGTCTAAAAAATAGCGAGTAGCGTAGATTTTCTTAAGCGTGCGAATATCGTATTGTTCGAAATACCTAAACTGTTCATCTCCTCTAATCTTAAATAAACTCGGTTTTCTTGCGGGTTCATTGAAGTGCTGAAGGATTACGGAAAAATCTTGTATTAGATGATTTGTAAAAGTAGATGTTGTCTTATCAAATTGATAAAAAATAAACTTTGGTTTCAGAATGGTTGTTGTTGCTTTAACACCATCGTGTTGAGTAATGTTAAAAGGTTCTGTTGTCCAATCATTTTCTAATACTTGGATATAAAGCATCTCATCAACTTCATCCCATTGAGATATGCGTTTATATACACTTGTATAAGCAGTTGGTGCTTCGTAATCAATTGTTGTATAGAAAAATGTGTTTTTGTCATCTGCCGCACCGCTTATCTTTTTAGAAATAAACTGTCCGCCTTCTACAAAATGGAGTTCACTTGAGAAGTCTTTAACTGCTTTCTCAAACTCTATCTCTGCCTTAAACCCTAAAACACGACGTTTAAAGTAGTCATTATTTTCAACACGAGAGTCTGATACTGTGCTTGTAGCAGTACAGAGAACCTTTTGAAGGCTATCTATAACTCTATTAGTTTCATTCATATACGCATTCTTTGGTATTAAAACTATAAGAATGTTATCAATAAAAACATATATCGCATAGGTAGTACTTGATTTAAAGGCAAACTACTTCGCAGTCTGCCTGTGCCTTCACAAAAGCTATCGCTTTTGTTCGTCACACTTTCTCTTATATCTTTTTGATTGATTTTGTCTTTAATCCCTTTTGCTAGGAGCCATAAGCCACGCTCATTTAAGAGCGTAGCGATAAACAACCTTTTGCTGAGGTTTTACATAACTGGCATACACACAACTTGATTTAACAAGGAAGGTAGGTTTTGCTATCACCTTTTATGTGCTCGTCTTACGCAACAACTCCACAGCCTATACCAGTAGCTTTGTAGAGTGTTTGTGGGTTTAATTGTGGCATCCCACTCACTTTATTTGCGTATCACTACGCTCTAACCATTACAGCATCGCAAACGCTTCTACACATTGGTGTGGCATTTAAGGCATCTAGCATATAGCTAGGTAGTGCGATACAGCGAGTAATGAGCAACTCGTTTGCTTACCGTCACACATCAGAACGGATTACACAGCACTATTACATTCAGCGTGCCAACTTTTATGTCTCATTTGTATAGATATTTATGCAATACCAAATAAAACCAATTATTTTTTACACAATTGATTTGGTTTCTTTAGGCAGATTTCGGTTGTCCAAACCGAAATTCTGGTAATAAATTAAGTGTGCCCATTAACTTATAGGAGAAAAAAATGAGCACATTAGATGGATTGAAATTATCAACAGCAAAAAAACCAACACATATTCCGCAAATAGTGTTTCGTCGTAATAAGCTGAGTAATAAATTGTGGGAGCAGATACAGCTAGCGAAATCTCATATAGATGGCACTAGCTTTACGGTGAAAAAGTTTCGCACAGTTAAAGATGCAGAAACTGGATTACGTAAAAGCGTAGAAGTGAATAAAAGATTGAGAGAGTGGTGGTTTAAGAATGAAGCGGGTAAGGTTTGTGTGTCCGTTAAGTACGGAACAAAAGTTATAGAGCTGGCTAAAGGCAAACATAGCGTAGAAGTTTCAAGTGCTGATGAGCTAGTAAAAGCACTCTCCGCAATTAAACAAGCAGTAGAGGCTGGTGAATTAGACAGTCAGATTGAATTAGCTAGTGGAGCACTAAAGGCGGGTTTTCGTAAGTAGGTTGGTAAGGGTGTCGTTTTAAACGACACCCATCGCCGAGCAATCCAACTTTACTTTAACAAGGAAAACTATGCGAGCTATCGTAATAAAACCCCATCCAATAGTCTTTGACAAAATTGAACGCTTAATTAATGTCAATGGTATGAACTTTGAAGAAGAGTTCCTCGCCAAAGTTATTAGCGAGCATTTGGCAAAGCAGAAGAATGGAAAATTGCCAACGATTACAGATGCTTTTCAAATCTATATGAATGAAGCTACATCGTCACACCGTCCAACATTTGTTAAACACGCTAACTATCACTTCCGTAGTTTTAAAGATTTTTTTGGTGATTTAACTTTAGATGAGCTAAAGCATTGGCACATTACTGAATATAGGGATTATCAGCTTGCAAGAGGGTTGAGTCCAACTAGCGTTCGGAAACATAACAACACACTCAACGCAATGCTGAATATGGCATTTAAGCATTTGGACATAGATAGGCTAAGTCCATTTAGAGCATTAAAGATTAGGGGGGAAGGTGATAACAAGCGTCCAATGCCAATTATTACGACGCAACTCATTCATCAAGTCAAAGAATGCTTATTAAGAAACTCAACACCACATAAGTTAGTAGCACTCATTCAGCTTAATACGGGTTTTAGGTTGTCAGAACCACTATTTGCAAGATTGGAGGATTGTGTTTTAGAGCACGATATTCCGCACTTATGGATAAGGCGAAATGCGTTGAGTGACAGAAAAACAAAATCAAGCATTCGTGCTGTACCACTTTGTGGAGTTTCATTAGATGCCGCAAAGGAGTTATACAAGATTGCAAAGAAGAAAAATAGCGAATGGTTTGTACCGCACTACGCAAGGGATAACGGCAACAGTAGTTGTTCGCAAATCATTAAGAAAACACTAAAGGAGTTTGACTTTAAAAGTCATATGTTTAGACACGCAATCATTGATAGGATGAAGGCAAGGAATGACATACCCACACGCCTCGCTGAGAGTATTACTGGGCACAGCAGTGGGGGAAGTGAATTTAATACTTACGGGACTGTGGGTTATACGCTTGAGCAAAAGCGGGATGTAATTTTGAAGGTGCTTATCTAAGCAATTGGTGTCGTTTAAAACGACACCGTATAAATACTCATATGCATCAATACAAAGCAATCGTTAAAGTCGGTGGGGTAGTAATGAGCACCATCGTGTTTGCAGAAAATCCCAACTATGCTTACAAGTTAGTTCAGCAACAGTACGGCGCCAACAATGTTGTATCGCCACCTATGCAATTAACTCGCTAAGGTATGGCGCAAAAAAGTAACTTGCAATCCAATACAGTATTGAGGAAGCACCAACAAACATTAACCCCAGCACCACTATTTTTGCCAGTCTAGTTGGTTGGGGAATGGGTATGGTGGTAACCATCTTCGCAAATCCCTCATCTGATTTTGTGTATGAATTGATATTTGTATATAGAGTGGGAGGGAAGTAAAGATAAGAGATAGCAATCTCTTCTCCAGCCACAAGGACTGGAATAAGAATTTCCGCTGAGTCATTAGCGTTGTTAAGAATTTGATAATTAACCTGTGGAAAGACTTGAAAGCTATTGGGAAGATAGTTATGTCCAATCCGAACATTCTTTGCTGAGACTCTCCCTGTATTTTTAACGACAAAAGTATGAATATTGACTTGTGATGTTTGCTGAGGTGATGGCGATTGGATATTTAAGGGGATTGCTGAGGCGTGAACTAAATAGGTTATTAGCTTGGGCTTGTCTTCCAATATTTTTTTGATAACAACCGCTAAAACTGTAGTCAATACTACAGAGCCTGCTTTTAGTAGCAAATCAACGCCAACAGTCATAAATTCTTTCAAAGTGTCTTTCGCTAAATACTATATGAGGATTAACGAAATTCAACCAATTAAGCCGCTTACTCCGCAACAGGCACGCTTGGATGCATTAAAGCGACAGAAAGATAATGTCAGTAAAGCGTTAGACAGCGAACGTAAGCGTCAAAAAATTACCAAAGCACAGCAAAATTTACAAAAAGCAGTTTCTGCGTAAGCAGGAAAAGCGAAGTAGGGTTAAACACCCTTAAACAGGATTAAGCACCGTAGAACTACACGGTTGCACGATTAGGCAGAGTTAGCTACAGTTAAAACACATAGGAAATAGCATTTGCCCCAGCGTCAAGCAGAATGTGGGGCGGATTTGCTACAATCACACCTTCGGCGAATTAGCTCAGCTGGTTAGAGCGACGGAATCATAATCCGCAGGTCCGGGGTTCAAATCCCTGATTCGCCACCAAATCTAAAGGCCATTGCCCCTCGGCAGTGGCCTTTTTTCTTAGGGTGCTGGGTATGGCTAAATTTTGGAACTTTGTTATTTTCCAGCTTGGTTGGTTTGCCTGTGTGCTGGGCGCCGCCAATAGAGAGGTGTTTTGGGCGGTAGTGCTTACTTTGATCTATATTGCTTTCCACGCTTGGCGTTCGCCTAATCCCAAAACAGAAATTAACCTTTTATTTAAAGCCTTTATCTTTGGCCTTGTGGCTGACACCCTCATCATGCATTTGGGTTACCTCGATTTTCGGGATGACTGGCCGTCACCTTATTTATCGCCTCTCTGGATGTGGGTTTTATGGGTTTTGGTTGCCACCACCATCAATGGATCCATGACTTGGTTGCGGGGTAGGCCCGTTCTAGGGGCTGTTTTAGGGGGTATTGCCGGCCCCATGTCTTATGAAGCTGGCATCCGGATGGGTGCTGGAGGATGGGGTGCAGGCGGTCAAATCACTGGATTTATCTTCGTTGGGGTGGTCTGGGCCATGGCAATTCCCCTCTTTTTCTATTGGGATCGAGCTAATCATACGCAGCTTAGTAAAAAATCCGTAAATTCAGTTTAAAAGTCGCTTGCAAATACTACTGTTTTTATATACAGTAACTCCTAAGTTGTTACACAGTAGATAAAACTTCGGGAAAAAGCCCAATACATAGCGAAAAGGGAATAAAAATGGCCTTGGATGACAAAAGAAAATCAGCCTCTTCAGAATTTGAAGGGATGAGCGGAGACAAGCAAAAAGCATTAACAGCAGCGCTGGCACAAATTGAAAAGCAATTTGGCAAAGGCTCAATCATGAGATTGGGCGATGCTGAAATTAGTGAAGATATTCAGGTAGTTTCTAGTGGTTCACTTGGATTAGATATAGCTCTTGGGGTTGGTGGTCTGGCACGCGGCCGTGTGATTGAAATCTACGGCCCAGAATCTTCTGGCAAAACAACACTCACATTGCACGCTATTGCAGAAATGCAAAAGCTTGGTGGGACTTGCGCATTTATTGACGCAGAACATGCCTTAGATGTGCAATACGCCGGAAAGCTGGGGGTCGATGTAAATAATTTGCTGATCTCTCAGCCTGATACCGGTGAGCAAGCTCTAGAAATTGCAGATGCTTTGGTACGCTCAGGCTCGATTGATTTGATCGTAATCGATTCTGTTGCCGCTTTGGTTCCAAGAGCTGAGATTGAAGGCGATATGGGCGATTCATTGCCGGGCCTACAAGCGCGTTTGATGAGCCAAGCTTTACGTAAGTTGACTGGTGCTATCAAGCGCACTAATACTACTGTGATCTTCATTAACCAAATTCGTATGAAGATTGGCGTAATGTTTGGCTCTCCAGAAACCACTACTGGTGGTAATGCGCTGAAGTTCTATGCCTCTATGCGTTTAGACATCCGTCGCATCGGTAGCATCAAAAAGGGCGATGAGGTTGTTGGTAATGAAACCCGTGTGAAGGTTGTGAAAAACAAGGTCTCTCCTCCGTTCCGCGAAGCGATTTTTGACATCATGTACGGCGCTGGTATTTCCAGGGAGGGCGAAATTATTGATATGGGTGTCGAAGCTGATCTCGTTGAGAAGTCAGGCTCTTGGTATAGCTACAACGGTGAGCGTATTGGTCAGGGCAAAGACAATGTGCGTGAGTTTTTAAAAGGGAATCCAGCCATTGCTAAAGATATTGAAGCAAAGATTCGTGAGAAATTGGGCGTTAAATCTGGTTCAGCAGTGGTGACTGATGTGCTGAGCGAGGAAGAAGTCGAATAAGTGCGTTGAGTAATTCAATGTCAGATCCGAGCGGTAATCAGAAAGTGAAGCAAAGCCCGAGTCTTAAAGCTCGGGCTTTGCGCCTTTTGTCGCAGCGAGAATATAGCCGCAAGGGCTTGGCTGCCAAATTAGCTGAATCCGAGGTTAGATGGGGCAAGTTAGGTTGTGAACAGGCAGAGCAAACTCCAGAGTCCAGGCATTCTCAAATTGAGGCTGTCTTGGACGACTTTGAGGCCAGAGGTTGGTTATCCGACGAGCGCTTTGCTGAGGCTCTGGTTCGAAGGCGTAGTGAGCGCTATGGGATGCGTAAGATCGCCGATGAGCTCGAAAGGGCTGGCGTGGATTCCAAGCAGTCATCCAAACTTCTTGGGACTCTTAAAGAGACTGAGTTTCAGAGGGCTTTTGATCTCTGGACCAGGAAATACGGTGTTTGCCCCCAGGACCAAAAGGAAAAAGCAAGACAGTATCGGTTTCTAGCATCCAAGGGTTTTGGCTCTGAAGTGGTCGCCAAGGTGATTAGTGGTCAGACCCCCGATTAGGGCAATTACGGATCGGAAAACACGATTTGCGGCATTGCAACATGATAGACTTATGAAGTCGGTCAAGCCGCTCACATTTATTCAAATTTGGCTAATTTAGCTATTTCTCGAGTAAGCATGGGATCAAGGCAACATCGGTTTAATAAATCCTCATCGCTTGCTAAAAAAGATACCGTTTCGGAGTAATTATGAAAATTCACGAGTACCAAGGCAAAGAACTTCTTCGCCAATTTAATGTGCCAGTTCCTAACGGCATTCCTGCATTCAGTGTTGATGAGGCGGTGAAAGCTGCTGAAAAATTAGGTGGCCCAGTATGGGTTGTGAAGGCACAGATTCATGCTGGTGGTCGCGGTAAGGGCGGCGGCGTGAAACTGGCTAAAAGCATGGACGAAGTGAAGAAATATGCTTCAGAAATTTTGGGCATGCAGCTCAAGACACATCAAACCGGACCAGAGGGTCAAAAAGTAAATCGTCTCTTGATTGAAGATGGTGCTGATATCAAAAAAGAGTACTACTTCAGTATCGTTACAGACCGTGGCACGCAGAAGAATGTGATCATGGCCTCCAGCGAAGGCGGTATGGATATTGAGGAGGTAGCAGAAACTCATCCAGAGAAAATTATTAAAGTGTTTGTTGATCCATTGATTGGTTTGACAGATGCAGATTGCGACATCGTTGCAAAAGGTATTGGCGTTCCTGATGCGTCTATTCCTATGGCTCGTGATGTATTTAAAAACTTGTACAAGACTTACTGGGATACGGACGCTTCCTTGGTTGAAATCAACCCATTGATTCTTGAGGGCAACGGCAAGATTAAGGCTTTGGATGCAAAGTTCAACTTTGATCCAAATGCATTGTTCCGTCATCCAGAAATCGTTGCTTATCGCGATATCGACGAAGAAGATCCTGCTGAAATCGAAGCTTCAAAATTTGATCTTGCTTACATCTCATTGGACGGCAATATCGGCTGTTTAGTAAACGGTGCAGGCTTGGCGATGGCTACCATGGACACGATTAAGTTGTTCGGTGGCGAGCCAGCTAACTTCTTAGACGTAGGCGGTGGTGCTACAGCAGAAAAAGTAACTGAAGCATTCAAGATCATGTTGAAAAACAAGAGTGTTGAAGCTATCTTGGTCAATATTTTTGGCGGCATTATGCGTTGCGATGTGATTGCTGACGGCGTGGTTACTGCATGTAAAGCAGTAAACCTCACAGTACCTTTGGTTGTGCGTATGAAGGGCACAAACGAAGAGCTGGGCAAGAAAATTCTTGCAGACTCTGGTTTGCCAATTATTAGCGCCGATTCAATGGCTGAAGCTGCTACCAAGGTAGTTGCTGCTGTTGCCAAAAACAAATAATCCAGGAATTTCAATATGTCTATTTTGATCAATAAAAACACCAAAGTCATTACACAAGGTATTACTGGTAAGACCGGTCAGTTCCATACTGAAAAATGTCAGGAATACGCAAACGGCAAAAACTGTTTTGTTGCGGGCGTAAATCCTAAGAAGGCTGGCGAGTCTATTTTTAATATTCCAATTTATGCAACCGTTAAAGAGGCAGCCCAGCAGACTGGTGCGACTACTTCGGTAATTTATGTTCCGCCTCCAGGTGCAGCAGCTGCAATCTGGGAAGCTGTTGAAGCTGACCTTGATTTCGTGATCTGTATTACTGAAGGCATTCCAGTGCGCGACATGCTTGAAGTGCGTAACAAGATGCATGCAAAAGAAGCTGCTGGTGGCAAGAAAACTTTATTGCTAGGCCCTAACTGCCCAGGCATCATTACTCCAGATGAAATCAAGATCGGCATCATGCCTGGCCATATTCATAAAAAAGGCCGCATTGGTGTTGTGAGCCGTTCTGGTACCTTGACTTATGAAGCAGTTGGTCAATTGACGGCTATTGGCTTGGGCCAATCTACGGCAGTTGGTATTGGTGGCGACCCGATCAATGGCTTGAAGCATATCGACATCATGAGAATGTTTAACGAAGATCCAGATACTGACGCTGTGATCATGATCGGAGAAATCGGTGGGCCAGACGAAGCTGAAGCAGCTCGTTGGTGCAAAGACAATATGAAAAAGCCAGTGGTTGGCTTTATTGCCGGCGTTACAGCGCCTCCAGGCAAACGTATGGGTCACGCAGGTGCTTTGATCTCCGGTGGTGCTGATACTGCGGATGCCAAGCTTGCCGTTATGGAAGAGTGTGGCTTCAAAGTAACAAAGAACCCATCAGAAATGGCTGCTTTGTTGAAAGCCATGTTGTAATTAGCAATAAGGAAAAGGATGCTGTTTACTCAGCATCCTTTTTTGTAGTTCCCAGTAGTAAAAAATAAAACATATAAAAACGTAGGAGACATCATGGATTTTTCAGTATTTTCAGGGCCAGCATTTTGGGCTGCGCTTCTATCAATTATTGTGGCTAACATTTTGTTGTCTGGTGATAACGCGGTAGTGATCGCTCTCGCATCACGTAACTTGCCACCAGCCCAGCAGAAAAAAGCCATTTTTTGGGGTAGTGCCGCAGCGATTATCTTGCGTGTAGTCCTCACAATTACTGCTGTTCAATTGCTGACCTTGCCTTACCTCAAGATCATTGGCGCTATTTTGCTTCTTTATATCGGCGTTCAGCTTTTGGCTGATAGCGGTGAAGATGAAGATATGCATGCTCATCCCAATATTTGGGGTGCGATTCGTACCATCTTGGTGGCGGACTTGGTAATGAGCTTAGACAACGTATTAGCGGTAGCTGCTGCAGCTCAAAAGGGTCCAGAAGAAACTCGATTGGTGTTGCTCATCATCGGCCTAGGTCTCTCTATTCCATTGATTATTTTTGGTAGCGCTATGCTATTAAAGGTGATGGATCGCTTCCCGATTATTATTACTTTAGGTGCTGGCCTATTGGGCTTGTTGGCTGGTGGAATGTTGGTTGAAGATCCAGCAATTAAAGAGTCTATGCAAGCTGCATTTGAAGATGCACATATGATTTTTGAGGGTATTGGCGTTGCGATTGTGCTTTTAGTTGGCACATATCTCAAAAAGAAGCAGAAGATTAAAGAGGCGGCGTAATTACCTCGCATCAAATCAGAAGAGCCGGCTGAACATGCCGGCTTTTTTTACGGCCAGATTCCTTGCGCTATAAAGGTATAGACTTGAAGATGAGGGATTCAACCTCAGGAGCCTGAATAAATGCAAAACACAAACCAAGACCAGAAAAATCTAGAGCAAGAAAAAGATCAAGAGGCGGGATTTACGCTGATCGAGGTAATGGTTGTGGTGGCCATTATTGGAATTTTGGTCGCCATAGCGGTGCCGCAATATCAAGACTATATTGCGCGTAGTAGGGTGGTAGAGGGTATGAATTTATCCTCCAGCGCCAAGCTTGCCGTGACCGAAGCTTTTGCCAGCAGAGGCACTGTCCCGATGGATGAAGCGACGCATGGATCATTTACATTTACTCCCACGCGTAGCGTCAAGTTGATTGAAATCACAACATCTGGGGCAATAGCTATTGATTACCAGATTAGTGTGGCGCCAGAAGGCAAAAACACCTTGCATCTCATTCCTACAAATGAGCCTGATGCTAATGTTCCAAAGCCTTTGGATCTATCAAAGCCTGAAGGGTCAACTTGGGCTGGCGGCTGGTCATGTAGATCTACCGAGACTAATTTAATTCCTCAGCTACTGCCATCAGAATGTAGGATAGGAAAATAATCCACTAGCCGCCAATGGGCGGCTTTTGTATAGTGGGGCTTATGCATATGAATCTTTTAAAGCTTTTCCTAATTACCTTTCTTTTTTGCCTTTCTTGCGCCAGGGTTCATGCAGAGGCAGCTAGCAGCCCCTGCAATATCGAAGTAAAAACAAGCCCTGCTGGTAATGGCGCAATTGAATATCTTCAGGTGGGCAAAGGCACCCCAATTCTTTTGCTGCATGGGCTGTTTGCGCAAAAAGAGCAATGGTCTGAGCTAGCTTGTTATTTATCGGACGCCGGTTATTTGGTGATTGCTCCCGACCTACCCGGGTATGGAAAAAGCACTCATTTCTCAATTGTTGATTACAAATTAGAGAATCAAGTTGAAATACTGAATCAATTCACGAGCACTTTAAAGATTCAGAAGTTCAATATTGCAGGAAGTTCTATGGGTGGCGCAATTGCAGCTATGTACGCTCGCACCTATCCTCTACAAATTAGATCGCTTGCTTTTATTGGCGCCCCTTTAGGGGTTGATGGTTGGAGTACGCAGGTTAAGAGCGCTCTTTTTCAAGGCATCAATCCATTCATTCCGATTTCGGAAGATCAATTAAATATGGAGATGCAGCTTCTATTTTATAAGCCACCCGTATTGTCAGAAGCTATCCAGCAGAGTCTGGTTGCAGATTATCAAAAGTCTAACCGTCACTATCAGCAAGTTTGGGATATCGTTAATCTTTATTTATATGAGATTGAAAAAAATCCTCATTCGCATAAGCCGGTTCTGATGCTGTGGGGCAGGGAAGATGGAATTTTCGAGGTTGGTGGTTTGCAAAGGTTGAGGCAAAAATATCCGAAAAATCAACACCTTGTTGTCAAGGATGTTGGTCATTTATTGATGCTCGAGAAACCTAAAGAAGTTGCTGCTACTTATATTCAATTTTTAGGATCAAGGTATTTATTTTAGGTGGAGATGCTTGATTTCCATTTTTCGCTCTTACCGCCTCTCTTCATCCACCCCCTATTTTTTAAATAAGTTCCATCCAGATAACCCTCCTCAGCTTATTTTGCCTAAAGCATTACGGACTTTTTGAATTAATGTCAATGCAGGGGCTTTGATAATAAAATGTCCACTATGAATCCTCAACTTCAATTAATGCTTCAGCAAGCTATCCAAGCCTTTCAGAATGGTAATTTGGAAAGTGCTGACTTAAGTCTAAGAAGAGTTTTGCAAGTCGACTCAAAAAATCTTCCAGCACTTCACATCTTGGGTTTAATTAAAGTCTCACAATCAAACTACAAAGAAGCTGCTGATTATTTAACTAGGGCTGCTCGAATTCACCCGAATGATGCTTCAATACAGTACAACTTAGCGAAAGCTCTTTCGGACTCTGGAAATGATAGAGATGCTCTTATGCATCATAAAAAGGCGGTTACTTTGGCCCCCAATAATCCAGAGGCTTGGCTTAGCTATGGAAAAACTGCATCTAATTTGGGTCGTCATGAGGATGCTTTAGTTTGGTATGGCAATGCGCTTCGCTTAGAGCCTGACTATGCAGAAGCTGCATTAAATAGTGGCGCAACGCTGAAAGAGCTTAAGCGATATGAGGAAGCTATTACTTTCGCCGAGCGGGCATTAGCAATAAATCCTAATTTGGCTGAGGCATGGTCGAATATCGGTGGTGCCCTGCATGAACTTAAGCGGTATGACGAGGCGATTGCTCACTACGATAAAGCATTAGGTCTGAGGCCGGACTATCACGAAGCTTGGGCCAATAAGGCGGCGACCCTGCATAAACTTAAGCGGTATGACGAGGCAATTGCTCACTACGATAAAGCATTAGGTCTGAGACCTGACTATCACAAAGTCTGGGCCAATAAGGGGGTGACCCTGCATGAACTTAAGCGGTATGACGAGGCAATTGCTCACTACGATAAAGCATTAGGTCTGAGGCCTGACTATCACGAAGCTTGGTTGAATAAAGGCCTCGCCTTAAACTTGCTTAAGAAGCATTCTGAATCAGCCAAATGCTTCCAAAAAGCTCTAGAGTTTAACGTTGGCGATTCCTATTTGCTGGGCCAAGCCCATCACCAAATGATGCTTGGGTGTGATTGGACTGATTATGATAAGAAGATAAATGAAATTTTTCATTTAGTGAATCAAGGTCGTAAGGGGGCTGAGCCTTTTGGTTTTCAGGGGATTGCAAGCTCAGAGGAGTTGTTAAAAAAGTGCGCTGAAATTTATTCAAGCGACAATTTTCCTATGTTAGGTAATTTGTCAAAATTATCAAAATATGAACACCATAAAATTCGTATCGGCTATTTGTGCGGTGAATTTAGAAATCAAGCTACCTCAATCCTAATGACCCGTGTTTGGGAGTTGCATGATCAATCCAAATTTGAAATTTTTGCTTTTGATAATGGCTGGGATGATGGGTCTGATTATCGCCAAAGAATTGCGTGCGCTTTTAGTAATATATTTGATGTAGCTGGGTTAACCGATTTAGATGTGGCAAAACTTATTCATCATAATGAGATTGATATTCTTGTGAATCTAAACGGTTTTTTTGGTCTCGCAAGGCAGGGGGTATTTTCCTATAAACCTGCACCAATTCAGGTGAATTATCTTGGTTTTCCTGGGACTATGGGTATCAAGTACATGGATTACATTATTGCTGACAAAGTGGTGGTACCAGAGGATTCAAAAATACATTACGTTGAAAAGCTTGCATATTTACCTAATAGCTATCAAGCAAACGATGATAAGAGGAAAATCTCTGATAGAAAATTTTCGAGGGCAGAATTGGGCCTTCCAGAAGATTCCTTTGTATTTGCTTGCTTTAATAATAATTACAAAATAACTCCTACCATCTTTGATTCGTGGATGAGGATTTTGTCCCTTGTTCAGGGTAGTGTGTTGTGGCTTTTGGCTGATAATCCTGCGGCCAAGGACAATCTCATCAAAGAGGCATTGGCTCGAGGAATAGATTCTTGTAGGTTGGTATTTGCAGAACGTCTGCCAATTTCAGAGCATTTGGCTCGCCATGATTTGGCAGATCTATTTCTGGATACTCTTCCATACAATGCTCATACCACCTGTAGCGATGCCTTATGGGCTGGACTACCTGTTCTGACTTTAAAGGGGCAAACTTTCCCCGGAAGAGTTTCTGCTAGCCTTCTCAGTGCCGTTGGTTTGAGCGAGTTAGTAACTTATACCCAAGATGATTATGAGGTCTTGGCGATTGAGTTGGCTAAGAATCCAAAAAAACTTGCAAATATTAAATTAAAGTTGATCAACAACCGCTTAATTGCCCCTTTGTTTGACGCGCCACTCTTTACCAACAATCTTGAATCAGCTTATATAAAAATGTATGAGCGGTATCAGGCTGGTTTAGAGCCTCAGGACATATCTATTACTTAGATAGTATTTTAAGTATCGCCAAGGTCAATTCTTCTAGGTTATTTAGGCTAGTTTCTGATATCTATAACGAGGTCAGCCTTGGCTTGATTTGTATATAGAGCATCTCGCAGTGGTTTCCTATATCGGTTGAGAGTCGGAGTAGTGCACTTTTCACTGTGCATGGTCCTAGCTGAATCCATCCATATATTGGCCAATTGGAATCCGATGTTCATGGCGGATCAGCGGGATCAGTTCATCCGCCTGCTAGCTGAGGCAGTGGCCCTTCGGTTTTTTAGAGGCGGACGCCTATGCTGCCCTCCCGCAACACTTTTTGATCAAGCTCTCTCCGGATAATTCCTTCTCTTTTTTGAGTAAACGATTTGGATTGTGCTGGTTTGGTCTGCCGGCGCATATTTGCGAATACGCCTACTGTTGGCAAATATAATCTTTATGAATATAGATTATTTAATTAATAACCAGAAGTTAAATGAAAATAGCAAAGCAAAGCCATCCAAAGTACCGTTCTGATATTGATGGATTACGGGCTATAGCAATTTTATCTGTAATGGCATTTCATGGATTTCCCAATTTGGTGCCAGGAGGATTTATAGGCGTTGATATTTTTTTTGTAATTTCAGGATATTTAATATCATGGATTATTTTTGAAAATTTACAAGAGGATAATTTTTCATTTATCAATTTTTATGCGCATAGAATCAGGCGAATATTTCCCAGTCTTTTAGTGCTTTTTTTGATTGTTTTTTTGGTTGGATACTTTTCATTGTCAACTGAGGAGTTTTCTCAGCTAGGGAGGCACATAGCTGGTGGGGCTGGATTTATTTCAAACTTTATTTTATTAAATGAGAGTGGATATTTTGATATTGCGGCCGAAGCGAAACCACTTTTAAATCTGTGGTCCCTGGGTATAGAAGAGCAGTTTTATATTTTATGGCCACTAGTAGCATGGATTGGATTGAAATTAAGACTTAGATTTTTACTGCTTGTGATTGCTCTTGGTATTTTTTCTTTCGGCTTAAATATTTTTTATGTAAGTAGCAGCCCAACATACACTTTTTACTTTCCAGCTACCCGTTTTTGGGAGTTACTAATTGGTTCGTTAATTGCTGGCTTTGCTATTAAGGGCAATTTCTTAAAAAAAGATTGGATAAATTTATTCTCTTTTGCTGGCTTCTTTATGCTACTGGCGGGGCAGTTTCTAATTGGCGTTAAAAGTGCATTTCCTGGATGGTGGGCTTTACTGCCAACTGTTGGAACTGCTTTATTGATTATTTCTGGTCCGACTGGTTTTGTTAATAAAAATATTCTGACATCAAAAATTCTCGTTTGGATTGGTTTAATTAGTTTTCCTTTGTACCTTTGGCATTGGCCAATACTCGTGTTTTTTGGGTTGCTGTGTCCAAGCGAGCGAACCGGCCTTGAAACGCTATATTTAATCACCCTTTCTTTTTTTCTGGCCTGGGTTTCTTATCGCTTTGTTGAGAAACCGATTCGCGGTAGTGGTGGAAGTAAAACTACCATAGCATTGATATGTTTAATGTTTGTAATGGGTTTTGTTGGATATAACACCTATGTTAGAGATGGGCTTCCATTTCGAGAGGCCGCCAAAAATACCATAACCTTAAATCAGCTTATGCCCAATCCCAATGTGCCAAATTGTTCCGTTGGCGAACCTGCATATCCTATATCACAACAACCAAAAGAATGTTTTGCCAATACTAAAGATGGTAGTTGGGGCACCTCTGTATTTCTTTGGGGTGACTCACATGTCGCTAACTTTAGTTATGGAATGACGGCTGATAGGATTCAAAAATTCGATATTCAACTTCGATATTTAATGAAAGGAGGCTGCCCTCCAGTCTTAAATTTTTCACCTTCAGGCAATAGTGAATGTTTTAAGTTTAATGAATTTGCTTTAGATCAAATTGCTAAATACCGTCCTTCCACAGTTGTTTTATTGGCTGATTGGGTGATTTATAGAAAGGTGGGACAAAATTATCTATCTAACGAAATGATAGTTACTACAATAGATTCCTTAAAGAGTTTGGGCGTAAAGAAGGTAATTCTTGTTGGTAATTTTCCTGATTTTGAAGTTAACCAAGGAAGATTGGGAATGAATATCTTTATTCCTAATTTGGTCTCTAGAACTTTTAAGCGGCTTAATTTTTCATCCATTCAGGCTGATAAGGATATTAAAGAAATTGCCGAAAAAAATGATGTTTACTTTGTTTCCCCTATTGGAGTTCTTTGCAATAGTGAAGGTTGTTTAATTTCTGCTTCTGAGAGTGAGTTCATTCCAATGGCTTATGATAAAACTCATCTCACATACCCAGGATCGGATTACTTTATCCGTGATTCCTTAGGCAAAAATTTCTTTAGATAATGTTAGTTTTAACTATGGTTTTAAGTATTGCAAGTGGCAATTTTTTAGTGTCTGTTAAGGCTACCCGTGTACACCCTAAAAAGGTTGGCCTCATACCTGTAACTTTCCGTTACCATTACGAAATGTTGCCATTTACCTCTCCTTGTTAGGACGGGATTAGGCCAAGAGTGCTTTTATTCTCTCATTATTGTTTTACTGGCTAGTGACTACTCAGTAGATTTCCACTCCCCGCTCTTGCCACCACTCTTCTCAAGCAGCTTTACATCCCCCATCACCATGCCTCGGTCTACTGCTTTGCACATGTCATAAATTGTGAGGAGAGCGACTTGGACTGCGGTGAGGGCTTCCATTTCGACGCCAGTTGGGCCGGTGGTTTCGGCTCTGACTTGGCAGGCAATGCTGTTTTCTTTTGGGTTGGTTTGGAATTCCAGGCTAACGTGAGTCAGCGCTAAGGGGTGGCATAAAGGAATCAGGTCTGATGTTCTTTTCGATGCCTGAATCCCTGCAATTCTGGCGATTCCTAGTACATCACCTTTTTTATGGGTGCCAGCCTCTACCATTTTGAAAGTTTCAGGCAGCATCGTAATTTTGCCCGTGGCGACGGCGATGCGATGGGTATTGGGTTTATCGCCAACGTTTACCATGTGGGCTTGCCCACTTGCATCAAAATGAGTTAGTTTGTTCATGGGATAAGTTTTACCATATAGAGATGCAAGAGATAAAGTCAGTTCCAAAAACCTCTTTTTTGCGCCGTGCTTTAGCTATTCAGTTAATGGCGAGCCTTGCCTTTGCTGGCTTCCCCGCATATGCAGCTACCCCCGCTGGGGATGTATCTGTGGAGGGCAATTCTGCCGCAATACAGAACATTGGACGTGCTATGCAATCACCCGATGCTCGCCCAGCCAATGCCCCAACACGTAGTTCATTACAAAGTCAGCCCACTATTATTTTGCCTGATATGGGGGATCCTGGCGGAGATGCATTAAGCAGAATGGATGAGCGTAAGTATGGCGAAATGATCATGCGTCAAATTCGCCCAGATGCTGATTATTCAAATGACTTGCCGCTCTATGATTTTCTAAATCAAATGGAACGCCGTCTTTTGCAAGCCGCCAGAAAGTTGCAGCTTGGCGGTGCAAATGAGCAGGGAAGTGGAGCTTATAACTTTGAAGTGTTCGCTGTAAAAGACAGCAGTATCAATGCGTTTGCATTGCCAGGCGGTTTTATTGGATTTCATACGGGCCTGATTGTGAATGCTGAATCAGATTCTGAAGTGGCCTCAGTAATGGGGCATGAGACGGGGCACGTATTACAGCGGCACCTAGCGCGTCAAATGGATAAGCAAACCACCAACATGATGATTGCATTAGCTGGCATGGTTCTGGGGGCTTTAGCCGTTTCACGCAATCCATCCGCAGCCGCTGGCTTGATGCAAGGAGGTCAAGCGGTTGCAGTGAATAACCAATTGTCCTACTCCCGAGATGCGGAGCGGGAAGCTGACCGTATTGGATTCCAGATTTTGGATGCCAGTGGATACGATGTTAATGGCGCACCGGGATTCTTTCAGCGCTTACAAAAAGCCACCGGCATCATGGATAAAGGTGTACCCGGCTATGTCCGTACTCACCCTTTAACAACCGACCGAATTGCTGATATGCAAGACAGAGCGCGGACCGTAGGCGCACGCAATGTACCAACATCTGTTGAGTTTTATTTCATCAAAGCGCGAGCTCGTATGGAGCAATCTGGCACCTCTAGTGGAATGTATGACTTAAAAAATACATTCGACAGCTTGAGTAAGCAACAAGCAATTGGTAAACAGCTAGAAGGTTTTTATGGCTTAGCTTTAATAGCGCAGCGCCAAGGAAAGGTTGATCTAGCAGAGGCTGATTTGCAGCAAGCACGCAATCTGGCTCAGAAAGCAAGTGCACCAGGGTCACCCATTCAAAGGCAGAGTCTATCCCTTGATATCACGGCCTCCGAGTTAGCATTAGCAAAAGGACGTGGTGAAGAGGCGCTACAAATTGCTCAGGCTACTTTGCGGGCGTATCCCCAGTCTTATGCCGCTGGTGCTGCCATGATTAATGCAGAGCTAAAGCTGGGCCGTAATAATGATGCAATTACTTGGTTAAAGGCGCGTACTCGAGCCCAACCTAACGAGGTTGTATGGTGGAATCTACTCTCTAAGTCTTATGATCAAGCAGGCAATATTCCGATGCGCCATTACGCACTAGGTGAAAAGTACGCGCTTGAGGGAGCATGGCCTTCAGCAATTGAACAACTTCGGATTGCACGCTCTGCTGGTGGTGCAGATTTTTACCAGGGCTCAAGTATTGATGCTCGCTTACGTGAAATGCAACGTCAATACCAGGATGAGCTTAAAGAGCAGGGTAAACAAATGCCAGGCTAGGAAGCTTGGGGTGTCGGGTTTGCAACGAAGTGAAAGCGAGCCGCCAACTCTGCGTAAAGAACTGGATCTAAGGGTAATGTTTTATCTTCCCAAACCCATGATCCACCAAAACTACAGGCCTCTTCACGAAGCTTGGCGAGTTCAGAAAAATGATCGAGATCGTGATCATGCAAGAGGGCAATTGATTGGGAGCTATTTTCACAAAATGGCTGATTGTCACTTCTGCTGTAGATCGTTCCGTTTACTTTACCGATGATATAAATGTTGCCGTTTTCATCACTTAATGCACCATTGGTCTCCATCGCTTGATGGCATTGGTTGATTATGGTTGGGCTCTCTTTACCTGGAATGATTCTGACTATCCAAGGCGTGGCATCTAGGGTAATAAAAACCCGTTGAGGACCATTCTGAAAAAAGTATCTACCAAGTTCATCACAGGCATAGTTTCGAGCGATGAATTCATTTAGGGCTTGATGCTTAATGATATTTCCAGGAAGATTATTTTGTTGCGTGAACTCATCGCGCATACGCCATTGACCGCGACGATCTAAAGCAAGCCAGCCATAGCAATCAGGTACATTGGGCCACTTCATCAGCGACCGCAGCACTTGATTATCCATAGTACTTAATGAAGTCCGTGCGGAGTAGAGGGTGCGTCGAAGGTATCTTCGGTGGAGTGGCTGGCATGCAGGTGAGCAATGCGCCAGCCTTGACTGTCTTGAAGTAACACCAACGTAATATTGATGAAAAATTCTGCTTCAACTTGATCTGCTCTGAGATGTACGGCTTCTGTTGTGTCATACACTGCGGCGCCTAAAACGGAGTGGCTAATGCAAGCAATTGGCTCTAAAAATAAAGGTTGCTTAGCAAGCAATCTTTCTAAACCTTCCCGAATTTCCGCATGACCGGTAAGGCGATGCCCTTCGGGGAGTACGCAAGTAATTGAGTCATCGTCTAGCCAAATATCTAGGGCAGCTTGTACATCGCGATGACTCAATGCATCTCGCCATGCCTCCACAACATCATCTGCACTGTGAAAGAGTCTGGCAAGTTTTGGCATGGCTTACTATTCCTGGGTTATGACTGCAAGGTATTTAGTGTAGCGAATACTTGTTCTGGCAAGATGTCATTGAGACACTTTAGATGTCCTAGAGGACAGACTCTTTTGTGACACGGGCTACAGGGCAAGTTCAGCCAAATGACTCTGGCTTTATCGGATAGTGGGGGCGTATGCGCTGGATCGCTTGAGCCAAAGATAGCTACTTGGGGTGTTTTGAGGGCCGCGGCAATATGCATCAAGCCTGAGTCATTACTGATAACTGCTTTGCTCATACCGATCAGTGCAATTGCCTCATCAAGCAAAGTGTCTCCACACCAGTTATAAATTTGGACGCTACGCTCAGTTTGGGAATAAATTTCTTGGGCAAGCGAGCGATCCCCTTTACTACCCAGAAGAATGATTTGGTTATTTGGGTTGCTGTCGATTAATCTTTGCGCTAGTTCTGCGAAATGATGCGTAGGCCAGCGTTTGGTTTGACCGTATTCAGCGCCTGGACACATGATGTAAACGTTGGCAGGGTCGATCGAATTATTTTGTAATTTGGTCTGCACAGAAAGATTTGCAGCTGCAGAAACATTTAATTTTGGTGTTGTGTTGCTGACTAATAAAGGCGCCTGCCCATCATCCAGTAATTGACTCAATGCAAGATAGTGCTCAACCATAGGCGGGCGATTCACTTTGCTTGGATTATCTAATGTGAGATTGATTAAGCCAAAGCGCATCTCACCACGATAGCCAACTCGAAAAGGGATGCTTGCAAGCCAAGGAATGATTGCTGATTTAAAGCTATTGGGCAACACAAAGCAGGCTTGATAGTTTTTTGTTGCTAGTTCGTCGGCCAACTGCTTACGTAAGCTCCACTGCAATTTTCTGTGTTCAAACTTTGCCTCAATGACCTCATGCACTTCTGTGCAGGCCCGATAGATTGGTGCTACCCAGGTGCTAGCAAGAACATCAATCTTGGCGTTTGGATATTGAGTTTTGAGGCTTGCCAATAAAGGCTGACTCATTACCGCATCCCCAATCCAGTTTGGGGCAATGATCAGAATACTGTGCATGTAATGTATCCCGACTCAGCACCTCACTTCGAAGTGCTGAAAAGTCTTAGTGACCGTGCGGTTCAGTGCCGGGGATGAGTTTGTACTCTGCGCCGCAGTAAGGGCACTTGGCTTCACCGGTTTTAGTGATGTCTAGAAAAACGCGTGGATGCGAATTCCATGCTGGAGTTTTATTGGTGGGGCAATGTAAAGGTAAATCTTTGCCGTCCACCATTACCACTTGAGCTTGAGTCATGTGTTGTTTCCTGATTACTAAGATTACTTAACGAACTACTTTACGTAAGTGAGCCAAGATTTATATTTGTCATCTCTGCCATACACCGCATCGAAATACGTCTTCTGAATTTTTTCGGTGATTGGGCCACGCTTACCGTCACCAATCGTGCGGTCATCCAATTCCCGAATTGGGGTAACTTCTGCAGCAGTACCGGTAAAGAAGGCTTCATCAGCAGAATAGACTTCGTCTCGAGTGAGGCGTTTTTCGCGAACTTCATAACCCAGATCTTTGGCAATCTGCATTACCGAATCACGTGTGATGCCATCTAAGCAAGAGGCTAAATCGGGCGTGTACACAATACCGTTGCGAACCAGAAAGAGGTTTTCGCCAGAACCTTCGGATACATAACCTTCGGTATCAAGCAATAAAGCTTCGTCGTATCCATTGGCAGTCACTTCTTGGTTAGCCAAAATGGAGTTGATGTAATAACCAGAGGCTTTGGCGCGAACTAGGGAAGAATTTACAAAATGACGTGTAAATGAGGAGGTTTTAACGCGAATTCCCTTGTTAAGACCATCTTCACCCAAATAAGCACCCCATTCCCAGGCGGCAATGGAGGTGTGGATGCTGTTCCCTTTAGGGGAGATTCCCAACTTTTGGGAGCCGATAAAGATAATTGGGCGGATGTAGCAGGCTTCGAGCTTATTGCTGTTAACAACATCAATAATGCCCTTGGTGACCTCTTCTGGGCTGAACGGCATGTTCATTTGGAAGATCTTGGTGCCATTAAAAAGGCGTTTTACGTGCTCTGGGAGGCGAAAAATGGCAGTTCCCTGGGGGGTTTTGTAGGCGCGGATACCCTCAAAAACGCCCATTCCGTAGTGTAGGCTGTGTGTTAACACATGAATATTGGCCTCGCGCCAAGGAATTAGCTTCCCATCAGTCCAAATAAAGCCATCGCGGTCGGACATCGACATTTTCTTTACCTTTTGTGTCTGTTAAGTATCTGTAAAAGCGGTTTTAGCAGGGCTCTGGACTGATAGGTATCGCCCTCCCAGCCCAGAATGCATTTCAGTACCTATTGTAGAGCAGGCAGGCCAGTCTGTCGGCTCTGATCCTCAGGGGTGGGCAGGTCAGAGCCTTTAGAATGGAACATTCCCCATAAACCACTTATTTACCAAAACTCATGCCGGAATCCTTATTTAAAGTTAAGCGTTTAAGTGAATTAGCCCAATCAGGTCAATTAAAGGGTAAGCGGGTTTTGATCCGTGCTGACCTGAATGTTCCTCAAGACGAGGCAGGAAACATTACAGAAGACACTCGTATTCGGGCATCTATGCCAGCGGTGCAAATGTGTCTCGATGCTGGGGCTGCGGTAATGGTAACTTCGCATTTAGGTCGTCCGACCGAAGGTGAATTTAAATCTGAAGATAGTCTGGCTCCGGTAGCCGATCGTATTGCTAGTTTGCTAAATCGCAAAGTTCCTTTAATTAGTGATTGGGTGAATGGCGGTTTTGAGGTCAATCCAGGCGAGCTAGTCTTACTAGAAAACTGTCGTTTGAATGTGGGCGAGAAAAAGAATAATGACGAGCTAGCTAAAAAGATTGCTGCTTTGTGTGATGTCTACGTCAACGATGCATTTGGAACAGCACATCGTGCTGAGGCAACCACTCATGGCGTAGCAAAATTTGCACCAGTAGCCTGCGCTGGTCCTTTGATGGCTGCTGAATTAGATGCACTTAGCCGTGCATTAGCTAGTCCAAAGCGACCATTAGTGGCAATTGTTGCTGGCTCTAAAGTGTCTTCCAAACTCACCATTTTGAAAGCGTTGTCTGAGAAAGTGGATGAGCTCATCGTCGGTGGTGGTATTGCGAATACCTTCATGTTGGCTAAAGGCTTACCAATTGGAAAATCGCTTGCTGAACCTGATTTGGTTGATGAAGCGAGAGAAATTATGGAGATCATGGAGAAACGTGGTGCTCATGTTCCGATTCCAGAAGATGTCGTAGTTGCGAATGAATTATCTCCATTGGCCCGGGCAAATAGGGTGCCATCAGATCAAGTGGCAGATGACGATATGATTTTGGATATTGGTCCGAAGACTGCTGCACGTTTATCAATCATGCTTGCTCATGCTGGCACGATTGTGTGGAATGGCCCATTGGGCGTATTTGAAATTGATCAATTTGGCGGTGGCACCAAAATGTTAGCGGCCGCCATAGCGCACTCCCCTGCATTCTCGATTGCTGGTGGCGGGGATACATTGGCAGCGATTGCAAAGTACGGTATTGAGAATCAAGTGGATTACATCTCTACTGGCGGTGGCGCTTTCTTGGAATTCCTTGAAGGAAAAGCTTTGCCAGCCTTTGCAGTGCTTGCTGAAAGAGCGAAAGACTAAATATGTTGAGAGCAACAAAGATCATTGCAACCCTTGGACCTGCTTCTGAGAAGCCCGAAGTCTTGCGTGACATGATTCGTGCTGGTGTTGATGTGGTTCGCATGAACTTTTCGCACGGTACTGTTGCTGACCATAAGGCGCGACATGACTTGGTGCGGACGATCTCGGCTGAAGCTGGCAAAGAAGTGGGCATCATGGCTGATCTGCAGGGCCCAAAGATACGCGTAGGTAAGTTTGTAGATAGCAAAATCATGCTCAAAGAGGGTGATAAGTTCATTCTCGATGTGGCTTGTGAGTTGGGCGACGAGACTAAGGTAGGCCTTGATTACAAAGAGTTGCCAGGCGATGTAAAGCCAGGCGATCGCCTTTTATTGAATGATGGCTTGGTTGTTCTGACGGTCGAGAGCGTTAAAGGCGGCGAGATTTTCACCATCGTTGAGCAGGGTGGACCGCTTTCTAATAACAAAGGTATTAATCGCGCTGGTGGTGGTTTAACAGCCCCTGCGCTGACCGAAAAAGATATTGCAGATTTGGATGCAGCAATTGCGATGGGTGTCGACTTCTTGGCAATCAGCTTTCCAAAGGATGGCGCTGATATGGCGTATGCCCGTAAATTGGCGGATGCTGCGAGCGCCAAGTATGGCGTTGGTAAAGTTAGAACTATTGCTAAGGTAGAGCGTGCAGAAGCAATTGAGCCCGAAGCGCTCAAAAGCATTATTGCTGAAAGTGACGGCATTATGGTTGCTCGCGGCGACCTCGCAATTGAGGTTGGTAATGCTGCTGTGCCTGCATTGCAAAAACGAATGATTGCTTGGGCGCGTGCAGCAGATAAATTTACGATTACTGCTACACAAATGATGGAGTCCATGATTAATGCTCCAGTACCTACCCGCGCTGAAGTGAGTGACGTTGCTAATGCAGTTTTGGATGGCACAGATGCGGTAATGTTGTCTGCCGAATCTGCTGCAGGTATGTACCCAGTACAAACTATTAAGGCGATGGCGGAGATCTGTGTTGAGGCAGAAAAATCAGATCGCGTAAAACTGGATACCGACTTCTTGGATCAAACATTTACACGTATTGATCAAACGATTGCTTTGGGCGCCTTATTTACGGCACATCATTTAAATGCACATGCTATCGCAGCCTTAACAGACTCAGGCTCAACAGCCATTTGGATGAGTCGTCACAATATTCATGTGCCAATTTTTGCATTGACATCGAAAATTGCGACCCAGCGCGCATTAAGCACTTATCGTAATGTCACACCGATTGGTTTGGATTACACCAAAGACCGAGATACTGCATTGCAAGAAGTGGAGGCGTGCTTGAAAAAAGTAGGCGCAGTCAAAAAAGGCGATACGGTGGTGCTGACTTCTGGGGAGCCAATGGGCGAGCCTGGTGGAACGAATACTCTCAAGATTATTCATGTGAAGTAATTAGAAGCACTAACAAAACTATTTAAAAACCAAATTACTATTTATTAAGAGAACATCATGGCTTTAGTATCTTTAAGACAACTCTTGGATCATGCTGCTGAGAATGGTTACGGCTTGCCAGCATTCAACGTCAATAACTTAGAGCAAGTGACGGCAATTATGGAGGCGGCAAATGAAGCTGACTCCCCAGTCATCATGCAAGCTTCTGCTGGTGCACGTAAATATGCAGGGGAAGCTTTCTTGCGCCACCTTATTTCTGCAGCTATAGAGGCTTATCCACATATTCCTGTAGTAATGCACCAAGACCATGGCCAGAGTCCAGCAGTATGTATGGCTGCGATCAAGAGTGGCTTTACGAGCGTGATGATGGATGGTTCATTAGAAGCAGACGGAAAAACTGTTGCTAGCTATGAGTACAACGTAGATGTTTCTAAGGAAGTAGTGAAATTTTCTCACTCCATTGGAGTGACTGTGGAGGCGGAGTTGGGTGTATTGGGCTCGCTTGAAACAATGCAAGGCGATAAAGAGGATGGTCACGGTGCTGATGGCAAGATGACCCGTGAGCAGTTGCTGACCGATGTTGAGCAAGCCGCAGATTTTGTGAAGGCTACTCAGTGTGATGCCTTAGCGATCGCCATTGGTACGAGCCATGGCGCATACAAGTTCAGCAAAAAGCCAACAGGCGATATTTTGGCGATTGACCGCATTAAAGAAATTCATGCACGTATTCCAAATACCCATTTGGTAATGCATGGTTCTTCTAGCGTTCCTCAAGAATTGCTTGCTGAGATCCGTGAATTTGGTGGCGATATGAAAGAAACCTATGGTGTTCCTGTTGAAGAGATTCAGGAGGGCATTAAGAATGGCGTGCGTAAGATCAACATTGATACCGATATTCGTTTGGCAATGACTGGAGCAATTCGCCGTTACTTGATTGAAAATCCATCGAAGTTTGACCCGCGTGATTATTTGAAGCCGGCTCGCGAGGCTGCTAAGAAGGTTTGTATCGCACGTTTCCAGGCTTTTGGTTCTGCTGGTCAAGCCTCCAAAATTAAACCGATTTCTTTAGAGAAGATGGCTGAGCTATATAAGAGCGGCAAATTAACTCAAATTGTGAAGTGATTTAGATATGCCTGCTTTGTACGCTACCTCCATTAAGTCATTACCTTTGTTATCTAAAGGTAAGGTGCGCGATGTCTATGCAATAGATGACGACAAGTTATTAATGATTACGACTGATCGCCTCTCCGCATTTGATGTGGTGATGGGCGAGCCCATTCCTGAGAAGGGTGTAGTTCTTAATCAAATGGCTAATTTTTGGTTTGATAAATTGGCTGCAGTGATTCCCAACCATTTGACTGGTATTGACCCAGCTACCGTCGTGACTGCGGATGAGGTGAGCCAAGTTAAAGGTCGTGCAGTTGTAGCTAAGCGTTTAAAGCCAATTTTGGTTGAAGCGGTAGTGCGTGGCTATTTGGCTGGTAGCGGTTGGAAAGATTACAAAGAAACTGGCAAGGTCTGCGGAATTGCTTTGCCTGCAGGCTTGGAGAATGCCCAAAAACTGCCTGAGCCAATTTTTACTCCAGCAGCAAAGGCTGAGGTTGGTGAGCATGACGAGAATATCTCATTTGAAAAAGTGATCGAGATGATTGGTGAAAAGTTAGCCAATCAAATTCGAGAAGTGAGTATTCGTTTGTACAAAGAAGCATCTGAATACGCTGCTACACGCGGCATCATCATTGCTGATACCAAATTTGAATTTGGCTTGGATGCCAATGGACAGTTAGTGTTGATGGATGAAATCCTCACTGCAGACTCTTCGCGCTTTTGGCCGGCTGAGACCTATTACGTTGGCTCAAACCCGCCGTCTTACGACAAGCAATTTGTGCGTGATTGGTTAGAAACAGCTCAAGTAAACGGTAAGCTTTGGCCTAAAACAGCCCCGGCACCACAATTACCAGCTGATGTGATTGAAAAGACTGCCCAAAAGTATCGTGAGGCGTTGACTCGGCTTACTGAGACTTCCTAAGTCAGGGATAATAGAGTCCTTAATGGATGGCAGGTAAATATTTAGGGCATTTGGAGAGGTAAATGAGCAAGAAGCCAATCGTCGGAATAGTAATGGGGTCCAATTCGGATTGGGACACCATGCAGCATGCCGCTCAAATGCTCGAGCAATTTGGTATTGCTCATGAAGCTAAAGTTCTCTCCGCTCATCGTATGCCAGATGACATGTTCCAGTATGCTGAAAAAGCGCAAGCGAACGGTTTGCAAGCCATCATTGCTGGCGCGGGCGGCGCAGCACACTTACCAGGCATGCTTGCCTCAAAAACGATTGTTCCTGTTTATGGTGTGCCAGTGGCTAGCAAGTATTTGCGTGGCGAAGACTCTCTTTATTCCATCGTGCAGATGCCTAAAGGCATTCCAGTAGCAACTTTTGCGATTGGCGAAGCGGGGGCTGCTAATGCAGCTTTGCATGTGATTGCAGGTTTAGCTTTACATGATGCTGATTTGGCTCAGCGCTTAGAGGAATTCCGTGTAAAGCAGTCGGATACCGCACGCTCAATGAATTTGCCGGGATATTAATTACATGGCAGATCGTATGGAACCCATTTTGCCGGGTTCGTATCTAGGAATTTTAGGTGGCGGTCAATTAGGGCGGATGTTCACGCAGGCTGCTCAAGCGATGGGCTATAAGGTTTGCGTGCTTGACCCTGGTTCAGATAGTCCTGCAGGTTCTATTGCCGAAAAATTTATCCAAGCTGACTACACTGACTCCGCCGCTTTAAAAGAGATGGCTGCTTTATGCGCATCTGTCAGTACTGAATTTGAAAATGTTCCAGCCCAAGCTTTAGACGAGCTGGAATCTTTGGGTGTCTTTGTGGCACCACGTAGCAGTTGCGTTTCGCTAGCTCAAAACCGGATTGCTGAGAAAAATTTCTTAGCCACTTGGAAGTCAGAAACCAATATCGGTCCAGCCCCTCACTTTGTGATTGAGCATGCGGCTGATATAGCTCATACTCCAGCCGATCTCTTTCCTGGAATCCTGAAGACTGCCCGCATGGGTTATGACGGCAAAGGTCAGGCAACCGTCTATAGTGCGGAAGATTTGTCTGCTGCTTGGAATGAATTCGGTTGCGTTCCATGTGTATTAGAAAAGCGCATGGAGTTGGATTTCGAAGTCTCGGCATTGGTTGTGCGAGGTTATGACGATGCTGTCGTAGCTTATCCAGTTTCGCAAAATATTCATCGCGAGGGTATCTTGCATACCTCAACGGTGCCAGCGCCATCATTAAAGCCTGCTCAAGAGAAGAAAATTATCGAGGCAGCCAAGGCGCTGATTCGGAAGATTGATTACGTTGGCGTACTTTGTGTGGAGTTCTTTGTTCTAAAGAGTGGCGATATTGTCGCCAATGAAATTGCACCGCGCCCGCATAACTCTGGTCATTACACGATGGATGCATGTGTGAGCAGCCAGTTTGAGCAGCAGGTTAGATCTATGGCAAGACTGCCTTTAGGGGATACCCGTCAGTTGGCTCCCGTATCCATGTTGAACTTATTGGGCGATCTCTGGTTCGAGGGAAGCGAGGATCAGCCAAAAGAGCCTGCTTGGAATAAAGTACTGGCCCATCCCGATGCGAAGCTTCATTTGTATGGCAAGTCTGAGCCGCGCATAGGTAGAAAAATGGGTCACATCAATTGCTTGGGTGAAGCGCTTAATGAGGCACGTCAAAATTGCGCAGCTGTAGCGACTGAATTAGGGATCGAGCCCTAGAATGTCTAGTGATAGCAGGTCGCTGCAATCATCTGCGGTGATTGACGAAGCAGTGCAAACCTTGCGTAACGGTGGTTTAGTTGCCATACCTACTGAGACGGTATATGGTTTAGCTGCTGATGCTAAAAATCCTGAAGCTATTAAAAAAATATTTACCGCTAAAGGTAGGCCATCCAATCATCCTTTAATTGTCCATTTAGCTGCACCAGATAAATTTGATCAGGCGCAGGTAGATTGGTTGCCAATACTCACACCTTGGGTCAGAGATTTATCTGAGCAAGCCCTAAAGCTGATTGAAGCATTTTGGCCTGGTCCATTAACACTGGTCTTCAAGAAGGACAAAAGTGTTTTGAGTGAATTGACTGGAGGGCAGGACACGGTCGCCATTCGTGCACCTTCTCATCCAATAGCTCAAGAGCTGTTACGTAAATTTAAAGGTGGCGTTGTAGCGCCATCAGCTAATCGCTTTGGTAAGGTATCCCCTACAAGTGCTACAGATGTTCGTAATGAATTTGAAGGTATGTTGGATCTAATGGTATTGGATGGCGGCGACTGTGAAGTCGGGATCGAGTCCACTATTATTGATTTATCTTCCGGAGATAAAGCGGTACTTCTTAGGCCTGGTGCAATTACTCCAAGTGAAATCTTTGCCAAGACAGGTGTGAAGGTATATCAGCCGGGAGAGCTTGATGATGGCCAGTTAGGGAATGATCTTCCTAAGGTGTCTGGAAGTCTGAAGGCCCATTACGCACCAACAACACCCCTGCGGCTATACCAGCCAGGACGTGTTCTAGATGCCTTAAGTGAGTTTCCAGATATTAAGTCTCGTGTCGCCGTGGCGGTGTGGGATTCGGAATCTTCTTTGGTGTTGGAGGACCGCCCATCAACGGATGTTGAGGAGGTGATTGTGTCTAGTGATCCAACCACATTTGCTAGCAGACTATATCGATCTTTACGTGACCTTGATCAGCAAGGTTGGGACTTGATTTTATTTCCAGAGCCACCGACTGGCGAGGAGTGGGATGGTGTCAGAGATCGTCTTCAGCGGGCATGCTTTGGTTCAGGTCCATCTTCAAGCAGCCACGACAGCAACTGATCGTGCGCCTCTAATCCTCTCCATGCATTGGGGTGGTTAATGAACGAAGTTACGGCATACATCTTTCCGGATTTGCTGAAGACATAACCTGAGATTGCGCGCACATCTGCTAGCGAGCCCGTTTTAATTCTAGCCTCAGGCTTTTTCTTCAAATGCAAAAACTTACGCAATTGACTCATTAATCGATTGCGCATTGTGCCGTCAGTGCCTGCAATCGGTAAGCTGTTATAAAAAATATCACCTACAGGAAGATTGCGAGCAGTGAGCAAGAGTTGATTCATCTGACCCGCAGAGATGGCTTCGTTGCGAGATAGACCAGAGCCATTCTCAATAACCAGTCCCTGAAAATCTAAACCATTTTGCTTTAACCAACTTTGAATAACGAGTTCACCACTGGCAGTGGTTGCGGGTTTACCCATCTTCTCTAAGGCCAAAGTTAAAAGAACTTGACGCGCCATGACATTATTGGAGTACTTATTAATATCCAAAACATCATCCGCTAAAGTAATTCCTTCAAACTGAAGTAATAGTCTTGCTGCTAGTGGTACGGCGCCATTCTTGCCAATCGGAGGCTGAGCCCATGTGCCGCCAGCCAATTCCCAAGCAGCGGCAAAGCCTTGAGTTAAAAACGTGTTGGCATCAAGAGCCACAACATTAAAGTTCACACCCTTACACGCGCTTGGGAATGCGCCAGAGAATTGTGCGGTCAAGGGCTGATCGGTATTACTCGGACTCTCTGGATCCAAATTAAAACGAATATTGCTTTTCCAGTTATCGCAGGCACGATCCACTAATTGCATTTGATTAGAAACCTTAAGCAGAGAAAGTGGTGGCGTATAGCTAATATCAATAAAGTCAGCAGTGCGTGATTTTCCCAGCTGAAAAGATAGTGTTCTAAATGCATAAAGCAAGGGGTCTGGAGGAACGTTATAAGCTCGCAGAGATTCACCGTCAATCGTGTTGTGTTCCATTACGCCCGGCGCGTATGCACTTCGATCAAAGAACAAATTACCGTCAATCTTTTGCACGCCGAGACCTTGAAGATCTTTCATCATCTTGGCGAGTTCTTCGGGCACGAGTTTTGGATCACCTGTACCTTGCAAATACAAATTACCTTTCAGTACACCCTGACGAATAACGCCATCGGTATAAATATTGGTTCGCCAACGATAATGCGGGCCTAAAATATCTAAACCCGTAAGCGTAGTAAGTAGCTTCATTGTCGAAGCAGGATTCATTGGATCGGCACCACGCCAATCTAAAATCTTCTTAGCAGTATGCTTGCCAGGGCGACTAGGTTCAATCTCTGTGACTGAAATACTTACCGTATCAAGTGGGATTTGATTGCGTTCTAAGCTATGCACTACAGCTATTGGAATAGCTAGGGGCGCAACTTCATTGGCAAGCGCAAAAGAGCCGGCTAGCCATAAGTTAGCAGTGACCAAAATCAGAGGGCGAAGAAAAAAATGGCGCATCCCCCATAGGATAAACCTACATTACCGTGGGATGTACTAGATCAAGGGCCTAAGATTTGAATAATGAGCTTGATACTCAAGAATGATCTGATTTTGCTCATGAAGCAATTGAGCAAAGATATCTACTTGGACATTTAGATTGCCCTCTTTTTCTAAAGCCTCGCAAGCCTGAATAAAGGATTGGGCATTTAAAAGTTGTGCGCCGCCTTTTACTTTATGGATTAGCTTACTGACAGTCTCTTGATCGCACTGGTTGCATTGAATTGACTCAAGAACTTCATCATGTACTTTTTTAATTTCTTCTAAGATGACCAGAATGTATTCTGGACTTTGTTTAAGAAGATTGTCAAAGGCCTCAAATGAATATGCCCCTTGAGGCTTGTTAGCCTCTTTTAAATCGGTGAACTCCTTAATCTGAAAATATCGGGAGAGCTCATTCTCCAGGGTCAAGAGGCTTAATGGCTTTATTAGGACGCCATTCATGCCGGCGGATAAAAATTGATGCCGTGAGTCTAGGGCGTAGATATCTGCAGTAATACCAATGATGATGAGGTCCCGATGACCTTGATCACGAAGATATCTTGCTAGTTCAGAGCCCTGCATTCCGGGTATGGATTGATCTGTTAGAAGAAGATCAAATCGATTTTGACTAATCAGATCTAGTGCAGCGCTGGCGTTGTCACAAACCAATACTTCAATTCCCAATGCTTGAAGCTGGAGGGAAATAATCTGACGGCTTGCTGGATGATCCTCTACTACTAAGGCTTGTAAAGATCGCTCGCTATTTAAGGTTTGCTTAGATACCAATCTTCTTGAGGTGTCCGTCTGTGTTAGTGCAGACCCAGAACTTCTTCTAGCTGCAATGCTTGTGCGTGGCAATGCAACACAGAAATGAACATTACTACCTAAGCCAGGAGCGCTCTCAAAGTAGAGTTGGCTATCCATAGAGGTGACCAGGTGATTTGTGATGGTTAACCCAAGGCCGGTTCCATTGGCTTGTTCAACTTTTCCTGGTATTTGCTCAAAGGCTTGGAGTGCAATAGCAATCTCTTCTGTTCCCATTCCAATGCCGGTATCAATAATCCTGAATTCAATGAGTTGTCCGGCATGGTCATCTGCTAGTACGCTAATTGAAAAGTAGATCTCGCCATGTTCGGTAAATTTAATCGCATTACTAATAAGGTTCTGCAGTATTTGCCGTAGACGCAAGGAATCAAGTAATAAAACTTCCGCAATACGTGGATCTCTTGATGTATAAAGTTTGAGATTTTGTCTATCTGCTACCGTTGAGAACGCAGAATCGATGTCATCTATCAAGGCATTGAGATTGCAGGGTTCAATATTGAGTGTGAGTTTCCCGGCTTCAATTTTGGAAAGATCTAAAACCTGATTCAAAATTCCTAATAGAGATTCGGCTGATGAGTGGGCGCTTTTGAGCAATACTTTTTCGTTTGCTGGTAGGGGACTGCTTAACAATAGTTCTTGCACACCTAAGATGGCATTCATGGGTGTGCGGATCTCATGACTCATCGTCGCCAAGAATGAAGACTTGGCTTCATTCGCTTTTTCAGCCCGCTCTTTTGATGACATCAAAATGTCTGCCTCTTGTCTTTGAAGTGATTGCTTTTGATGCATGCGCCAGAGCCAATAAGAGCCGAGTAGCAAGATGCCCAAAGTAAAAAGCCAGGGGGATGTGGTTGATGGGTTGCCAGAGTCTATTTCAAGGGTTGAAGAATTTAGATTGAAAAGTTTTCGTGATGCAACCGGATCGAGGTTATCCAGAAAATGTTCAAGCACACCATGTAACGCCTCATCTTGATGAGCAATTAGCCAGCGATACTCAAATGGCGCTCTGTTGTATAGACCATCGACATGTAGTTGTTCTTTATTGAATTTTTGAGTGAGTTGCTGGGCTAGACGAAGCGGCAAGACTAGGGCTTCAATATCGTTTTTGAGTAAATCAAAAATCAAGTTTTCCGCATAACTAGAGATGTTGGCTTGAGGATGACTGGGTATTGGAGGATTTTCGAAGCCGCGATCAAAGTAGGCAATATTGATTGGTTTAATTGGCCTAGTGTTATCTAGACGCTTGGTCAGAATGGCATCGTGCCCCCAAAAGATGGCTTCTGATAGAGACCCGAACCGCAGATGCTCATCATCGAGGGCTGGTGGATCAATGATGAAGTCGACCTCTCCAGTGGCAAGCTGGTGTAATCCTTCTTGATCATTCTTGCGCCACTTTGGTAGAAATTCTTGCTTGGTAAACTCTCCTAACTTGCTTAATAGACCATGAAAGACTCCAGATTCACCTTTCTCATTAACTTCTAAATACGGGGCATATTTTTCATGAATGCTGAAATGAACGACGGGATGAGCGTCGATCCACTGTTGCTCAATTGCGTTAAAAGAATGCGCATTTGTACTGCTGATCTTCCCGTGGAACAGGAGTAAAAGAGCGATGCAGTTAATGGATCGACGCATCCTTACTTAGCTTTCGATGATGTTGTTCATGCGGCAGAACAGGATGAGATCGGCGATATTGTTAATCCCGAGCTTGTCAAAGACTCTAGTCTTGTAGGTTGCTACGGTTTTATTGCTGATATGCAACATGTCAGATATCTGTTGATTGGTATTGCCTTTGCCTAAATATTTCATGACCTGCAGTTCTCTATCGGAAATCAATGCGAGTTTATCGTTGTCGCTTAATGAGCTATTTCCATTTTTTCCATGTGTGAAAAAGTTGTAACCCTGAGATATAGCAACGCAGGCTGCGAGGATGACATCGGCCCCGGCTGTTTTATTCACGAAACCATGCCCACCTAATGAGCGCACCCTGCCGCCATAAACTGCTTCATCCATGCTGGACAGAACTAGCATACGAACGTCTGGATACATTAGTCCGATTCGTCGGATGACATCAAAGCCGTCTGTCTTTGGCATATCTAGATCGAGAATCACCATATTAGGATTGACCTCCTTCATGGATCTCAGACACTCTTCGCCATTCTGTGCCTGTCCTGCAATTTCAAATAACAACTGGTCTTGCAACATACTTTTAAGAGCCATCAGCATTGCTGGGTGGTCATCTACCAACATCACGCGTTTTCTCATTACTTGTCTCCATTTAGGTTTGGGTTTGGATGAGGGTGCAGCGAAAAAATGGCTTTAGCGATACGGCTATCATTAATCTGTAGCATCTGATGTCGGCTTACGGGTGACATCATGAGGCCACCATATGAATGATCGGCAATGAGGGTCGAGGCATTTTCAAAATCCTTGACTAGTCCGATATTGCTTGCATAAATTTGAGTGGGTGAGTAGGGTGACTGTCTTAATTGGGATAGCACATCACTGGCAAGATCACGTTCACGAATCTGCGCCATATCAATATGAACCCCCTCTAATTGCATCTCTTTAATCCAATGCAATTCGTCAACACCTCCTGAAAAGTTTAGGCAGTGAAGCAAGATGCCAAGTCGTCGCAAGCGTAGCAAGCCTTCGTTACACGCATTGACAATGCAAGGCTCTGGTATTGTTTGAATGCCTATGCTGATGAGACCCACCGGTAGGCGAGAGTTCAAGATCAACTCGCACATGGCATCCACGTAGCCACTTCTGGCTAAGGCATTTGCAGGTAGCGGCAAGATTCCTGGAATAAAGCGGCCACTACGATACCAATAGGCAACTGTGTCTAAACCCTCCATGAAGAGGCGAAGCAGTTGCATGTCAGATGCAGTCAGTAGAGGTCTAAATAATGATCCTGTCAGTTTTGTTCCCTTACAGTTAAAAATGGGTTCATGACTAATCGCTTGTCGCTTGGACCAGGATTGGTGTTCTTCGAGGGCTTGGCTACTAAGACCAAGCCAGGGTTCGCCACAGGCGTCTCGTACTTCTTGGAAGGGTTTGTTCTTCCATGCCTTTACAAGCGTGTACAGCCGGGATTTCGGGCTCATCAGCATTCTCCAATCGGTGACTGTCCAGTCTAGGCAGGACGGATTGGAGCGGTAAGGGCTTTGGGCTGATTTATCTGTAGGAATTGGCCTACCAACCTGTCCTTATTATAAAAAAGCTAAATCCTTAAAGAATTTATGTTGATTCACCCTTGAAATGCTGGGAATGAGACCTATATAATCAGCACTCCCTACACGCGAGTGCTAAAAAGGTGATTTATTGGTAAATTGTCCTTAAGTTCCGTGTATTGAGATTGTAAAGCATTGATTTATATAGTTTATTTAAATAGTTAACACTTACTAACATAGGAGAAGAGATGAATTTGCGTCCCTTACATGATCGCGTAATCATCAAGCGTTTAGATCAAGAATCAAAAACTGCTTCCGGAATCATCATTCCTGACGCTGCTGCAGAAAAGCCTGATCAAGGTGAGGTTTTGGCAGTTGGTCCAGGCAAGCGCGATGACAGCGGCAAATTAAACGCACCTGACGTCAAAGTAGGCGATCGCGTGTTGTTCGGCAAATATGCCGGTCAAACAGTAAAAGTTGACAGCGAAGAACTCATTGTGATGCGTGAAGACGACATCATGGCTGTTGTACAGAAATAATTTCGGTATTTAAGAGAGGAATTTAATCATGGCAGCAAAAGACGTTGTATTTGGAGATAGCGCTCGCACCAAGATGGTCGAAGGCGTAAACATTCTTGCTAATGCAGTGAAAACAACCTTGGGACCAAAGGGTCGCAATGTGGTGATCGAGCGTTCATTCGGTGGACCAACAATCACTAAAGACGGTGTATCCGTAGCAAAAGAAATTGAACTCAAGGATAAGCTGCAAAACATGGGTGCGCAGATGGTTAAGGAAGTTGCTTCCAAAACTGCTGACATCGCTGGTGACGGTACAACTACCGCTACTGTTTTGGCGCAGTCTATCGTTCGCGAAGGCATGAAATATGTGGTTTCAGGTCATAACCCAATGGACTTGAAGCGTGGTATTGATAAGGCTGTTACAGCAGCAATTGAAGAGCTCGCAAAAATTTCTAAGCCTTGCACAACTACCAAAGAAATCGCTCAAGTAGGTTCTATCTCTGCAAACAGCGACCACAGCATTGGCCAGCGTATTGCAGAAGCAATGGAAAAAGTAGGTAAAGAAGGCGTAATCACTGTTGAAGATGGCAAGTCTTTGGAAGACGAGCTTGAAGTAGTTGAGGGCATGCAGTTTGACCGCGGTTACCTCTCTCCATACTTCATCAATCAACCAGAAAAACAAGTTGCTGTGTTGGAAAGCCCATACGTTCTCTTGTTTGATAAGAAAATTGCCAACATCCGTGACTTGCTCCCAGTACTCGAGCAAGTGGCCAAGTCTGGTCGTCCACTGTTGATCATTGCTGAAGATGTTGAAGGCGAAGCCTTGGCAACTTTAGTTGTGAATAACATCCGCGGCATTATCAAGACCTGTGCTGTTAAAGCTCCTGGTTTCGGTGACCGTCGTAAAGCAATGTTGGAAGACATCGCGATTTTGACTGGCGGCACAGTCATCGCTGAAGAAATCGGCCTCACACTCGAGAAAACCACTCTTGAGCACTTGGGTCAAGCGAAGCGTATCGAAGTAGGTAAAGAAAACACCATCATTATTGACGGCGCTGGCGATGCTAAAGCGATTGAAGCACGCGTGAAGAACATTCGCGTTCAGATCGAAGAAGCTACTAGCGACTACGACAAAGAAAAATTGCAAGAGCGTGTAGCCAAGTTGGCTGGCGGTGTTGCGGTGATTCGTGTTGGTGCTGCTACTGAAGTAGAAATGAAAGAAAAGAAAGCCCGTGTTGATGATGCATTGCATGCAACTCGTGCAGCTGTTGAAGAAGGTATTGTTCCTGGCGGTGGCGTGGCATTGATTCGTGCAATGCAAGGTATTAAAGGCTTGAAAGGCGATAACGCTGATCAAGACGCTGGTATCAGTATCGTATTGCGCGCTATGCAAGAGCCATTGCGTACTATCGTTAGCAACGCCGGTGAAGATGCTGGTGTCGTTGTGAATGCAGTGCAGGAAAGCAAAGGCAATAATGGCTATAACGCGGCTACCGGTGAATACGGTGACCTGGTTGCACAGGGTGTTATCGACCCAACTAAGGTAACCAAAACTGCATTGGTAAACGCAGCTTCTGTTGCTGGCCTCTTGTTGACTACTGATTGCGCAATCTCTGAAGCGCCAAAGGATGAGTCTGCTGGTGGCGGTATGCCTGATATGGGTGGTATGGGCGGCATGGGTGGTATGGGTGGCATGATGTAATAGCCTTACCTCTCCAGCGAGTTCGCTGAAGAAACTAAAACGCCCGGTTCAAAAGACTGGGCGTTTTTATTTGATGCGGCAATGGCAACGCATCTTTACCTAATCAATAAAAAACCGCCCGAAGGCGGTCTTTTATATGGCATTTGCGTTGGATTACTCAACAGCTTTAACCATATCTTCCACGACCTTCTTCGCATCACCGAAGACCATCATGGTTTTATCCATGTAGAAAAGCTCGTTATCTAGGCCGGCATAACCAGCCGCCATAGAGCGCTTGTTCACAATAATGGTTTTGGCTTTAAACGCTTCCAAGATCGGCATGCCGAAGATTGGGCTGCCTGGAGTGCGTGCTGCTGGGTTAACAACGTCGTTAGCACCAAGCACCAAGACTACGTCGGCTTGACCAAAATCACTGTTGATATCTTCCATCTCGAATACTTGATCGTATGGAACTTCAGCTTCCGCCAAGAGAACGTTCATATGGCCAGGCATACGTCCAGCAACAGGGTGAATCGCATACTTCACAGTTACACCATGGTGAGTCAACTTTTCAGTCAATTCTTTTAGGGCGTGTTGAGCACGAGCCACTGCTAAGCCATAGCCAGGAACAATAATTACAGTGTCCGCATTTTCCATGAGGAAGGCAGCATCTTCAGGGGAGCCAGTTTTGTAGTTTTTAGGACCACCATCGTCACCGCCACCTGCAGCAGTTTCAGCGCCAAATCCACCAAGCAAGACCGCCAGAATGGAGCGGTTCATCGCTTTACACATGATGTAAGACAAAATCGCACCTGATGAGCCTACGCAAGCACCCGCAATAATCAATACAGGATTGTTTAAGGTGAAGCCAATACCGGCTGCAGCCCAACCAGAATAACTGTTCAACATAGATACAACCACTGGCATATCGGCGCCACCGATAGGGATAATCAAAGTCACACCCAATACCAAGGCAATCGCGCACATTGCCAAGAAGGCTGCATGGCTATCACCCATGTAATACGCAATACCAGCGCCTACCATCAAGACAGCTAGGATTAAGTTAAGCAAATGCTGGCCCGCAAAACTCACTGGTTTACCGCTGACCTTGCCGGATAACTTGCCGAATGCAATGACCGACGCAGTAAAGGTTATGGCGCCAATAAATGCGCCGATAAAGAGTTCGATCTTCTGGGCGCCAGTATGGTCATGCGCTGGATTAAATACAGCTGCAATTGCAATCAACACAGCTGATAAGCCAACAAAGGAGTGCATCAACGCAACCAACTCTGGCATCTTGGTCATTTGCACACGCTTAGCTGCAATCGTTCCAATAATCGCACCACCCACAATAGCGGCACCAATTAATGAGACGACTGGCTTGAAATCTGGAATGAAGAAAGTGGTAATGACTGCAAGCAGCATACCAATCATGCCGAAAGTATTACCTTGGCGTGATGTGGTTGGTGAAGATAGGCCGCGCAAAGCGAGGATGAACAACACCGATGAGATGAGATAAGAAATAGCGGTTATGTTTGACATAGTTTTGGTCTCTGTATAGGTCTTGTTCTATTTATTTAGCAGCATCAGCTGAGTTTGTTTTAGGTGCTTTTTTCTTAAACATCTCAAGCATGCGACGGGTGACCATAAAGCCACCAAAAATATTGATAGATGCTAGGAACACAGCAACCGCACCAATAATGCTGGTGAGGGTGATTTCATCGCCACCGATTACTTCGGTCTGCAATAGGGCGCCAACGATGATGATGCCGGAGATCGCATTTGTTACAGCCATTAAGGGTGTATGTAATGCTGGCGTAACGTTCCAAACTACGTGATAGCCAACAAAAATAGCCAATACAAACACGGTAATGTTTTGAACGGTGAGGATGCTTTGAAAGGCAGCGAGATCCATAGTATTTCCTTAGTATTTTTACTATTAGTTTTTGCGGATGGCTTGACCATCACGGCACATTAAGCAAGCGGTAACGATGTCATCGTCACTTGGGATAACCAATTTAGCTTCCTTATCCACAATGAGTTTCATGAAATCGAGCAAGTTGCGTGCATAGAGAGCGGAAGCATCTGCTGCAACCATGCTGGCCAAATTGGTGTAACCAACAATCTTCACGCCATTCGCATCAATAACTTTGTCTGCTTGCGTTAGCGGGCAGTTACCGGAGCCGTTGTCACCTTTGCCTGCAGCTAGGTCGATTACTATCGAGCCAGGCTTCATATTGGCAACAGTATCGCTATGCAAGAGAACAGGTGGCTTACGTCCTGGGATTAATGCAGTAGTAATCACGATATCGGCTTGTTGTGCCCGCTCAGCAACTAAAGCTGCTTGGCGCTTCATCCATGCCTCAGGCATTGGACGGGCATAGCCACCAACTCCTTGAGCGATCTCACGCTCTTCATCAGTTTCATAGGGCACGTCAACAAACTTTGCACCCAGTGATTCAATTTGTTCTTTAGCAGCGGGACGGACATCGGATGCCTCAATCACAGCACCAAGACGCTTTGCAGTGGCAATGGCTTGCAAGCCGGCAACGCCAGCACCCAAGATGAGTACACGCGCTGCTTTTACCGTTCCTGCGGCAGTCATCAACATTGGCATAAAGCGCTGATATTCATTTGCAGCAACCATCACCGCTTTATATCCAGCAATATTGGCTTGGGAGGATAAAACGTCCATGCTTTGCGCACGGGTTGTACGAGGCGCCGCTTCTAATGAGAATGCGGTAACGCCTTGTGCAGCCATTGCGGCAATCATGTCGTTATCAAACGGGTCAAGCATTCCCAAGAGTACGGCGCCAGATTTAATTTGCTTGAGTTCAGACGCTTCGGGTGCGCGCACTTTGAGAACAATCTCGGCACCAAACGCATCCGCAGCGCTGCCGATGCTGGCGCCCACGGCCACATAAGCGGAGTCGGGTTGGCTGGCTTGTAATCCGGCGTCTTTTTGAATAACTACGGTATGACCTTGACCGATGAGTTTTTTAACGGTTTCTGGTGTGGCGGCTACTCGAGTTTCCCCAGGCCTTGTTTCCAGTGGCACTCCTATGCGCATGGCATGTCTCCAAAAGCAAAAATTTTCAAGAAATCTATTTTAGGTATATATACGCAATTGCGTATATATACATACCCTTATATATAAAGCCTTTTAAACCCACTCAGATTTGCGCTAATTTTCTCTAAGGCTTCTACAATGGGATTTATTAGCTTATGTTGAATTCTCGCATTTTTTGATGATCTCGCTCAATTCTTCCCCAATCTTGTCCTCCCAGCCCAAGAAAGTCGTTATTGGCATGTCTGGAGGGGTAGATTCGTCGGTTGCTGCCTGGATGCTCAAAAAGCAAGGTTTTGAAGTTATTGGCCTTTTCATGAAAAATTGGGAGGATGACGATAACGATGAGTACTGTTCAGCGCGTCAGGATTGGCTCGACGTGGTCTCGGTAGCCGATATGATCGGAATCGATGTTGAGGCGGTCAACTTTGCTGCTGAATACCGCGAACGCGTATTTGCGGATTTCTTGCGGGAATATGCTGCAGGGCGAACACCGAATCCCGATGTTTTATGTAATGCCGAAATTAAGTTCAAGGCATTTCTGGATCACGCCATGAGTTTGGGTGCTGATGCGATTGCTACTGGACACTATGCGCGTGTGCGTCATGAGAACGGAAAAGTTCAGTTATTAAAAGCAGTTGATGCCAGCAAGGATCAAAGTTATTTCTTGCATCGTCTCACTCAACAACAATTGGCAAATGTGCTGTTTCCTCTTGGCGAAATTCCAAAAACAGAGGTGAGAAAAATTGCCGAGCAAATTGGTTTGCACAATGCCAAAAAGAAAGACTCCACTGGAATTTGTTTTATCGGTGAACGTCCTTTTAGAGAATTCTTAAATCGTTATTTACCCCGCGTACCAGGCCCCATTAAAACGCCAGAGGGCAAAATTGTCGGTGAGCATATGGGCTTAGCCTTCTTTACCTTGGGTCAGCGCAAAGGTATTGGTTTGGGCGGCAGTCAGGACGGCAATGGTGATGCTTGGTATGTAGCGCGTAAGGATGTTCCGAACAACACTCTGTATGTAGCGCAAGGTCACGAACACCCGTGGCTATTGGCTAACCAGCTTTCTGCGATGGATGCAAGTTGGGTTTCTGGTGGCGCACCGACACCTGGAAATTATTCGGCCAAGACTCGCTATCGTCAAGCGGATTCTGCCTGTAGTTTGAGTGTCGGTAATGAGGCACAGAGTTTTGATTTGAGTTTTCCAGATGCGCAGTGGGCAGTGACACCCGGACAATCTGCTGTTCTTTACGATGGCGATGTTTGCTTAGGTGGCGGAATTATTTCTGCATAATTTTTAACATCGAATAGCAAAGAAAAAAGCCAATCAATGGATTGGCTTTTTTATTGAGGCGCTGGATGAATTGCATTTCATTAAGCAGCGGGAGGTTCAGTTTCAATGAAAGAAGGGCGCTGCAATAATTTTTGATAGAGGCGATCTAGGTTTGGATATTGGGTTTGCCATTTCACTTCTGGAAAGCGAAATAGTAAGTAGCCAACAGCGCAACCAACAGCGATATCGGCTAAGGTCATTTGATTGCCGTGACACCAGGCATTTTCACCTAGTTGCTCAGACATTTGACGCAGAGCAGTGTCGATCTTGCCCATTTGGCGGTCGCACCAAGTTTGACTTTGTTGCTCTACTGGGCGCAAGGTTTGCTCTAATCGAGCCAAAATACTCGCATCCATAATTCCGTCTGCGAGCGCTTCCCAGGTTTTTACTGAGGCACGCTCACGATTATCAGTTGGAATGAGCTTGCTCACTGGGCTGAGGCCGTCAGCGTATTCGGCAATGACGCGGGAGTCATAAATAGCCTCGCCATCGTCAGCAATCAGGCAGGGCACCTTTCCTAAGGGGTTTGTAGAGGCGATTTTGGTGTCTGCTGCCCAGACATTCTCCAATTCGAGGTCTATATCGACCTTTTTCTCGTTAAAAACAATGCGTACTTTGCGTACATAGGGGCTGGTGAGGGATCCGATGAGTTTCATGGACTCAAGTATAGCCACCCTATTTGGGCTTTGCTGGCCCCCAGAACGCATTAAAATCAGGTTTTATTGACATATTCAATGCAAAGGCAATATTCGTGAGTCAGCCGCTTTCAACCCTTAATGCCCTTTCACCCCTAGATGGCCGTTATGCCGGAAAGCTCGATGCGTTGCGTCCTTGGCTCTCCGAGGCTGCTTTTATGCGGCAACGTGTTTTTGTAGAAATTCATTGGCTTTTGGCTTTGGCTGCTGCTGGCCTACCAGACGTACCAAAAATTAATGCTGCTGACGAAGCCTTTTTGCTTTCGCTCCCAGAAAAATTTTCGGATGCTGATGCACAGCGCATTAAAGATATTGAAGCGGTCACGAACCATGACGTAAAAGCGGTCGAGTACTTCTTAAAAGAAAAAGTAGCGGATCGCCCAGATTTGTTAAAAGCAAGTGAATTCATTCACTTTGCTTGTACATCAGAAGATATCAATAACACCTCCCATGGCTTGATGTTGCGTGGCGCTCGTGATGAAGTGCTTTTACCTCAACTCAGAAAAGTTCTCTCTGTTCTCACTGAATTAGCGCTTGAGCACGCTAAGGTGCCTTTGTTATCTCGTACCCATGGGCAACCCGCCTCACCAAGTACTCTGGGCAAAGAGATTGCGAATATTGCTAAGCGTTTAGAGCGTGCAATTGATTCTATTGCTGCAGTTCCATTGCTAGGCAAGATGAATGGTGCAGTTGGCAATTACAACGCACATATGTCCGCTTATCCTGATTTTGATTGGGAGAATTTCTCTAAGAATGTGGTGGAGAAGCGCTTGGGTTTAACCTTTAATCCTTACACCATTCAGATTGAGCCACACGATGGTATGGCGCAGCTCTTCGACGCAATTGCGCGTGCCAATACGATTCTCTTGGATATGGACCGCGATTTCTGGGCTTACATTTCCGTTGGATATTTCAAACAACGCACAAAAGCAGGTGAAATTGGTTCATCTACGATGCCGCATAAAGTCAACCCGATTGACTTTGAAAACTCTGAGGGTAATTTGGGTGTAGCCAATGCCTTGCTTCGTCACCTCGCTGAAAAATTACCAATCTCTCGTTGGCAGCGTGACCTCACTGATTCCACAGTATTGCGCAATCTAGGTCCTGCATTTGGCCATAGCGTTTTAGCTTATGACAGCGCCTTGCGTGGCCTTGGTAAGCTGGAAGTGAATTTGGTTGCGATTGCTGCTGATTTAGATGCGTGTTGGGAGGTTTTGGCTGAGCCAGTACAAACTGTGATGCGACGCTATGGCATTGAGAACCCTTATGAGCAATTAAAAGAATTGACTCGGGGCAAAGGCATTAATCAAGAAGATTTACAAACCTTTATCCGTAGCTTGAATATTCCTGAAGATGCTAAAGCACGTTTGTTGGAGATGACTCCATCTTCTTATTTGGGTAAGGCGGTCGAGTTGACCGAACGCCTCAAAAAGTGAGTTTGACTACCAATTCAGAATACGGGGCGCGCCCCCGAGTCTGGTTTGCTGCTTACCAATTGCTGTGGCATCTTTTATTGCCATTGGCATTTATACGTTTAGCTTGGCGTTCACGCCATGCCTTCTCCTATTTGCATCACATTCCAGAGCGGCTGGGTTTTGGTTATAGCAAGCCCATTACTCAAGGGTCTATTTGGATACATGCGGTATCTGTTGGTGAAACTCGCGCAGCGCAGCCTTTGATCGAAGCCTATTTGGCAAAGGGCGAAGCTATCTTGCTGACCCATATGACTTTGAATGGTCGTCTTACTGGTAAACAATTATTTTCCGAGCAGATTGCATCTGGACAAGTTCGACAAGTGTATTTGCCGTACGATATTTACTGGGCCGTTGAACATTTCTTAAAAACATTTAAACCAAAACTCGGCCTCTTTATGGAGACTGAGGCTTGGCCAACCATTGTATTTCGTTGCAAGGAAGTTGGTTTACCGTTGTTCTTGGTTAATGCGCGTTTATCTGAGCGCAGTGCTCGTCGCGTTAATCGCTTTGGAAAAGCTGGACGTGCTCTATTTCAGGCCTTTGCAGGCATCTTGGCGCAAACTGAATTCGATGCACAGCGTTACCGTAGCTTGGGTGTTGATAATGTGCGGATTGTGGGCAATCTGAAATTTGATGTGCCGCTTGACCCCATACTGGTAGAGCAGGGAAAGGTTTGGCAACAAGACCTGCATATCAATAATCGCCTGATGGTGTGTGCCGCAAGCACCCGTGATGGCGAAGAGGCCATCATTCTGAAGGCCTGGAAAGATTTGCTTGCAAGCAATGCTTTTTCAATGCCTCCCTTGTTGTGTTTGGTGCCACGCCATCCAGAGAGATTTACAGAGGTTGCAGATCAAATTAATAATGCAGAATTGAGGTATCGTCGTCGCAGCGAATGGGTGGGAACTCCAAGTGAGTGCGCAGGCCTAGATGTTGTTTTGGGTGACTCCATGGGTGAGATGCCCATGTATTACAGCGCATCGAATTTGGTTTTGATGGGGGGAAGCCTACTGCCGTTTGGTGGCCAGAATTTGATTGAGGCTTGTGCTGCAGGGTGTCCAGTTTTATTGGGTGAACATACTTATAACTTTCAGCAAGCAGCCTTAGATGCGCTAGACAGTGAGGCAGCCAAACGAATTAAAGGCAATCTGCTGCTGACAGAGCCAATTGCCTTAACGGAGTCTTTAAAGGAGTTGCTCTTAAATACCGCCGAGCTTCAAAAAATGAGCGAGGCTGCAAAGACCTACTCTGTCAAACATCAAGGGGCAACTAAAAGAATATTAGCTGCCCTTGATCAGCAAATTATTTACTAGCTTAAACCGTTGCCCCATAGTTGGGATCATCTTTACGGGCGTCATCACCTGGCTTTTTATCGCCTTTGACTAAATCTTCGCGTTTAACACCAAGCCACATGGCTAATGCCGCAGCAACGAACACTGAAGAGTAGATGCCAAACAAAATACCAATGGTCAGTGCTAAGGCGAAATAGAAGAGTGTTGGTCCGCCAAAAATCAACATTGCCAAAACCATCATCTCAGTACTACCGTGGGTAATGACCGTCCGGCTGATGGTGCTGGTGATGGCGTTATCAATAATTTCACGGGTATTCATCTTCCGGTACTTGCGGAAGTTTTCACGAATACGGTCGAAGATCACCACAGATTCATTTACTGAGTAGCCTAGAACTGCAAGAACTGCCGCCAATACGGAAAGTGAGAACTCCCATTGGAAGAATGCGAAGAAGCCTAGGATGATCACAATGTCATGCAAGTTTGCGATGATGCCTGCTACTGCAAACTTCCATTCAAAGCGGAAAGACAGATAAACCACGATGCCGATGATTACAAAAAGTAAGGCCATCAAGCCATCCATTGCTAATTCACGTCCAACCTGTGGGCCGACAAATTCAACACGTTGAAGTTTTGCACCAGTCGCTGCAGGGTCAAGCGCCTGCATTACTGCAGTACTTTGATCGGCTGAGGAAATGAGTTTGCCCTCAGCATCTTTTTGCAAAGGCAGGCGAATCATCACGTCGCGTGAGCTGCCAAAGTTCTGGATTTGAGTATCAGCGTAACCAAGTTTCTCAACTTTGGCGCGAATAGAGTCTAACGGCGCAGTTTGTGGATAGCTAACTTCCATCACCGTGCCGCCAGTAAATTCAATGGAGAGGTGCAGACCGCTATGCCAGAGGAAAAAGACTGCTGCTAGGAAAGTAACTAATGAAATCGCATTGAGCACCAATGCATGGCGCATAAATGGAATATCTTTTTTGATCCGGAAAAATTCCATGGCTTATTTCTCCTGTGGGCGCCAAACTTGGCCGATAGCGAGCTTTTGAATCTTCTTGTGTCTGCCGTACCAGAGGTTAACAAGGCCACGTGAGAAGAAGACAGCCGAGAACATTGAAGTCAGAATGCCCAGACAGTGAACTACTGCGAAGCCTTTAATAGGTCCTGAACCAAACGCCAGAAGCGCCAGGCCCGCAATTAATGTGGTTACGTTGGAGTCCAAAATTGTTGCCCAGGCTTTATCAAAACCTACGGCAATAGCTGATTGCGGTGAAGCACCATTACGCAACTCTTCCCGAATACGTTCATTAATTAGAACGTTGGAGTCAATTGCCATACCCAGAGCTAAGGCCATCGCAGCGATACCTGGCAATGTGAGTGTAGCTTGCAACATCGATAACACTGAGATCAGTAATAACAGGTTGACAGCCAGAGCGACTACAGAGAAGGTGCCAAACAGTAAGTAGTAAGCCACCATAAAAATGGAGATGGCAGTGAAGCCAATTAAGAGGGATTTAAAACCCTTTTCAATATTCTCTGCACCAAGGCTTGGTCCAATAGTACGCTCTTCAATAATTTCCATAGGCGCAGCTAAAGAGCCTGCACGCAATAACAGCGCCAAGTCATTTGCACTCTCTGTGGTGGGTTGGCCGGTAATTTGAAACTTAGAGCCAAATTCACTTTGAATCGTGGCAATAGTCAGCACTTCACCTTTGCCTTTTTCAAACAAGATCATACCCATCGGCTTGCCAATGTTTTCACGAGTAACCTCTTGCATGACGCGACCACCAGCGGCATCAAGCGAGATGTTTACTGCAGGACGTTGGTTTTGGTCAAAGCCGGCGCTAGCATCAGTAATGCGATCACCACTGAAGATCACCGATTTCTTAAAGACGCCTAACCGGTTTTCTCCAAAACGGAATGTATCCATGCCAGGGGGCGCTGTTTCGCCTAGGCTAATGGTTGATACCAAGGGGTCGGCTAAACGAGACTCGAGCGTTGCTGTACGGCCAATAATATCTTTTGCGCGCGCTGTATCTTGTACGCCTGGCAATTGCACCACAATGCGCTCAGCACCTTGTTGTTGAATGACTGGTTCTTTAACAGCCAATTCATTGACGCGTTTATTTAATGTGATGATGTTTTGTTTAACCGCATTATCTTGAATTTCTTTTAATGCTGTTGGTTTAAATTCACCTACCAGTTTGGGTGAGAGGCCAGTAGGCTTGACTTGCCAAATGAGCTCAGGCTGGCTAGTCATCAATACTGTGCGTGCCGCTTCTGCATCGGCGGTGCTGCCAAAATTAATGCTGATGAAATCAGTACCACGTTCAATACCTTGATGACGAATGCTCTTGTCGCGTAGTTGGCTACGAATATCGGTTGCTAAAGAAGTAACTTTTTTCTGAACAGCGCCCTTCATATCTACTTGCAATAGGAAGTAGACGCCACCACGTAGATCAAGGCCCAGAGGCATGGGTAATGCATTCATTGCATTAAGCCAGCCCGGGGTATTGGACAGCAAATTTAATGCAACGGTGTAATTTGGATCGTTTTGATCAATATTTAACTTTTGCTGTAAGAGATCACGGGCACGTAGTTGAATATCGGTGTTATCAAAACGAACCTTAATGGAGCCAACATTGCCGGCGACTTCAAAGAAAACGCCAGTGTTATTAATGTTGGCTTCAGTCAGAATCTTCTCGACGCGAGACTGCGTTGCCAAATCAACCTTGATGGTTGGCTTGGCAGACGAGACTTGTACCGCTGGAGCCTCACCATAGAAATTGGGTAATGAATATAGTCCGCCGATTAATAAAGCAACGGCGATAACTAGATATTTCCAGAGAGGATAGCGATTCATATTGAGATACTTTTAGTAAGACGTATTAAGCAAATGCATTAAGCAGACTTCAGTGTGCCTTTTGGCAATACTGTAGTGATGGCGCCTTTTTGCAACTGCACTTCAGTGCCTGCAGCAATTTCGACGGTAACCACTTGGTCTTTAAGGGCTGTTACTTTCCCCATGATGCCGCCAACCGTAACCACTTCATCGCCAACGCCTAATGACTCAAGCATTGCTTTGGTTTCTTTTTGGCGCTTCATTTGTGGGCGAATCATGATGAAGTACAAAACTGCAAACATCAAAATCAAAGGGAGGAAGCTCATTAAGCCACCAGAATCTGCGCCCGCTGCAGGAGCTTGGGCAAAAGCATTACTAATCCACATACAAAACCTCCGTTAATTACCAATTAAAAACCGCTTTGTTTTTCGACCTGTAAACCTGAGGCCGTAACCCGCAATTCTAAACTGTGTGGGGCTTTGAAAGTGATTTGCAAGGGGTTTTGCCCCCTGTAGGGCTATTAGTCCTGTCTGGGCTCAACGCCACGCTGGCGATTGCTATGAAATTCCTCGCGATAAGCGCTAAAGCGGTCTTTGCTGAGGGCTTCGCGAACCTCGGACATGAGTTGGAGGTAGTAGGAAAGGTTGTGGATGGTGTTGAGTTGGGATCCCAGTATCTCATTCGCCTTTTGAAGGTGGTTTAAGTAGGATCTGGTGAAGTTTTGGCAGGTGTAGCAAGCGCAGGTGGGGTCAACGGGGCGATCATCGTCCTTATACCCGGAATTACGAAGCTTTAGGTCGCCAAAACGAGTAAATAGCCAGCCATTTCGGGCGTTACGGGTAGGCATGACGCAATCAAACATGTCAATACCTAGGCTAACGCCCAAAATCAGATCTTCTGGTGTACCCACTCCCATCAGATAGTGAGGCATATGTTCTGGCAACTTAGGCGCCGTGAAATGGAGAATGCGATCAAACTCGGGTTTAGGTTCGCCAACGGAGAGGCCGCCAATAGCAATGCCATCAAAACCTTGTTGGCTTACTGCATCTAGAGAAAATTCACGGAGATTCTCAAACATGCCGCCTTGAACAATGCCAAAGAGACCGTTACCAGTGTTGAGTTCGCGAAAACGTTTGAGGGAGCGATCGCCCCAGCGTAATGACATTTCCAGTGAGCTGCGCGCTGTTTTTTCAGAAGTGGGTTGGCCCTTTGTCTCATAAGGAGTGCATTCATCAAACTGCATGGCGATATCGCTATTTAGCACCGCCTGAATTTCCATTGAAACTTCAGGAGACATAAATAATTTGTCACCATTGATCGGTGATGCAAATGTCACGCCCTCTTCAGAAATCTTGCGAAGAGCACCCAGACTAAAAACCTGAAAGCCACCAGAGTCAGTCAAGATCGGCTTGTCCCATCCCATGAAGCGATGTAAGCCACCATGTTTTTTGATGACATCTAATCCTGGGCGCAGCCAAAGATGAAAAGTGTTTCCTAAAATAATTTGTGCTTTTGCTTCATTGAGATCTCGCGGTGTCATTGCCTTTACAGTGCCATAGGTTCCAACAGGCATAAAGATTGGTGTTTGCACGCTGCCGTGCGGGAGATCAAGTTGACCAAGGCGGGCGGGGCTTTGTGAGTCACGCGCCAGGATATTAAAGTGAACAGGTTTGGTCATAGCTTTGTATTCTCGAGTCGGCAAAGAAACATCGCATCTCCATAGCTGAAGAAGCGATATTTCTGATGAATGGCATGTTGATAAGCGGTACGGATATTTTCCATTCCTGCAAATGCACTTACTAGCATTAACAGAGTAGATTTTGGCAGATGAAAGTTTGTCAATAAACAATCAACCGTTTTGAATTGATAGCCAGGAGTAATAAAAAGATTCGTCTCTCCACTGCTTTGCCCACTGGCTGCCTGACTCTCTAGGGCGCGCAGACTGGTAGTGCCTACCGCAATCACTCTGCCGCCATTTTTCTTGGCGGCCTCAATTGCCTTCAAAGTTTTATTGGGAATAGAGAACCACTCATAGTGCATCTTGTGTTTTGAAAGATCCTCTTCTCGCACTGGAGTAAATGTTCCGGCCCCGACATGCAATGTGATGGACGCTTGATTGACGCCTATCCCTTTGATCTTTTGCAGAATCACTTCATCAAAATGTAAGCCTGCTGTTGGTGCAGCAACTGCCCCGGGATTTTTTGCTACGACTGTTTGATAGCGCTGCGCATCTTCACTATCGGGTTGATGCTCAATATAAGGCGGGAGCGGGAGTTCGCCAAAACGCTCTAACAAAGAAAAAACATTTTCCGGAAAGCGGACTTCATAAAAGCGCCCGTCATATCCGATCATCTCCACTGGGAAGGTTTCGCCAGCTTGGTTATGGATATGAACAATCATCCCAGTTTTAGGAACCTTAGATGCCCTTATTTGTACCCAAGCCTGTTTTTCTCCGCTAATACGCTCAATCAGTAGCTCAACATTCCCGCCGGTTTCCTTCTTGCCATGCAAACGTGCAGGAATAACCTTGGTGTCATTGAATACCAATAAGTCCCCAGGCTGAACAAGGCTAAGAATGTCCTTAAACTGTCGGTCTAGTAATTGGACGTGATTTGACCCATCAGCCTTGACCTCTAAGAGGCGGCTATCCGTTCTATTCGCCAACGGATGCTGGGCGATTAAATCAGGCGGGAGTTCGTAATTGAAGTCGGAAAGTTGCATAGCATTACCATCAGGTATTAGATTTTAACGATGACTACTAAACAAGCGCCAAGCACACTCCAAAAGATGGGTTTAGACAGCCCTATGGCCCTTGCTTTGCACTTACCATCCCGCTACGAGGATGAGACAGAGCTGTTGACTATCGAGGAGGCGATCGTCCAGGGGAGATTTCACTCTGCTCAGACACAAGGCGTAGTCATTCGTAATCAGGTTTTATTTCGCCCCAGAAGGCAGATGGTTGTCACCATTGAAGATGAGGCTGAAACCCTAAATCTCCGTTTTCTCAATTTCTACCCCAGTCAGCAAAAGCAAATGGCGGTCGGGGTCAATATTCGGGTGCGTGGCGAGGTTCGGGAGGGTTTTCAGGGTCCAGAGATGGTTCATCCAACTGTTCGTGCCGTAGCGCCAGATGCTCCATTGCCTTCTAGCCTGACTCCAGTCTATCCAGCAAGTGTCGGTGTCTCGCAAGCCATTATTCGTAAAGCGGTGGTACAGGCCTTACGTGACCCAAGTCTGCAAGATAGTTTGGCGGAGTTTTTGCCCAAAAAACTGATGGCAGAGCTATTGCCGAGTAATGACTGGCCAAACTTACAAGCAGCAATTACCTATCTGCATCAACCGCCTGCAGATGCAAACACCCAATCATTGCTAGAGCGAACCCATCCTGCTTGGCGCCGAGTCCAGCTTGAGGAGCTTCTTGCACAACAAATATCTTTAAAAAGGGCGCATGCGATTCGTCGCGAACGACATGCACCAAGCTTTGCAAAGATTCAAAATGGGGATGGAGCTAAAAAGCAAAGTTTTGAAGAAGGGTTGCTGACAGTACTGCCTTTTAAATTAACAAATGCACAAGAGCGTGTTTGGTTGGAAATCAGTAATGATCTCTCCAAATCTTTTCCTATGAATCGCCTCCTTCAAGGGGATGTGGGTAGTGGCAAAACTGTTGTAGCTGCCTTGGCTGCGGCGCGGGCAATAGATCATGGCTATCAGGCTGCCATCATGGCTCCAACTGAAATCTTGGCTGAACAGCACTATCTCAAAATGAAAGAATGGTTTGAACCTTTAGGGGTGAGAATCGCGTGGCTATCAGGAAGTCTGAAGGCCAAAGAAAAACGATTGGCTCAAGAAGTCATTGAAAATGGGGAAGCTCAACTCATTATCGGTACACATGCGTTGATTCAGGAGAATGTCCGTTTTGCTAAGTTAGGTTTGGCGGTCATTGATGAGCAGCATCGCTTTGGTGTAAGGCAACGACTTGAGATTCAGCAACGTGTTGGCTCAGAGTTGTTTTACTGTCATCAGTTAATGATGTCTGCCACCCCGATTCCTCGAACCTTGGCGATGACCTACTACGCTGATTTGGATGTATCTGTCATTGATGAGTTACCCCCTGGCCGAAAACCGATTGCCACTAAGGTAGTGAAAGCGAGTCGTCGTGATGAGGTGATTAATGGTTTGCAAAGTTGGCTATCAAAAGGTTTGCAAGCTTACTGGGTTTGTCCTTTGATTGAAGAGTCTGAGGCGCTACAACTTCAAACTGCGGTTGAGAGTTTCGATCAACTCACCCAGGCACTTCCAGACTTTAAGGTGGGTTTAGTGCATGGTAGATTGAAGGCGGACGAGAAGGCCGCAGTCATGGCTGCCTTCAAGGCAAATAAAATTCAGCTCTTAGTTGCCACAACAGTGATTGAAGTGGGTGTAGATGTACCTAATGCTGCATTAATGGTGATTGAGCATGCTGAGCGTTTTGGCTACGCCCAGATTCATCAGTTGCGTGGGCGCGTGGGCAGGGGGTCTGCGGATTCGGTATGTATCTTGATGTATGCAGAGCCACTGTCGATGGCCGCTAAGGAGCGTTTGCAGACTTTGCGTGAAACCTCGGACGGATTTGTGATTGCTGAACGTGACTTATCCCTTCGTGGTCCTGGTGAGCTACTCGGGGCTAAGCAGTCGGGAGACGCTATGTTGCGCTTTGTCGATCTTCAGCGTGATGTCTGGTTAATTGAGTTAGCCCAACAGGCTGCGGACCGTTTACTCGCAGAACATGCGGACCTAGTAGAGCGCCATTTGGAGCGCTGGCTCGGATCACGTGCAGAGTTCCTAAAAGCTTGATAATTACGATATGAGCTTAAAAGAGCAGAATTTAAAAGAACGGTTGGTTTCTTACGGATATTTAATCAGGTTAGATAAACCGATTGGTACGCTATTGCTGTTGTGGCCTACGCTCTGGGCTCTATGGTTAGCCAGTAGTGGCACCCCTGATTTATCTATCCTGTTGATCTTTACCTTGGGTACGTTTCTCATGCGCAGCGCTGGTTGTGCAATCAATGATTATGCTGATCGTGACTTTGATCGCTACGTTAAAAGAACGCAAGGTCGACCGGTAACGAGTGGAAAAATCTCTGGCAAAGAGGCGATCACCGTGGCTGGTGTTTTAGCGCTACTCGCTTTTTTACTCATTCAACCCTTAAACGCATTTACAAAACAATTGTCAGTTCTTGCTTTGCTGGTTGCCTTTATCTACCCTTTTACTAAACGATTTTTTGCGATGCCCCAGGCCGTCCTGGGCATTGCTTTTGGTTTTGGAATTCCGATGGCATATGCAGCGGTCTTGGATTTCATACCTCTAGAGGGTTGGTTTTTATTTGTTGGCAATATTTTCTGGGCAATTGCTTATGACACCGCATATGCCATGGTTGACCGCGATGATGATCTTCGCTTAGGTCTAAGAACATCCGCCATTACTTTCGGCAAGTATGATGTCATTGCTATTGCAATCAGTTATGGAATGCTTTTTTTGAGTCAACTGTGGGTGGCTCAATTGGCTAACTTAAGCAATTATTTTTTGTTGGGTTGGTTCGCAGCCTTAGCTTGCGCAATCTATCACCTCAAGTTGGTGTCTACTCGCAATAGAGATAACTGCTTTAAGGCTTTCCGCCATAACAACTGGTTGGGTGGCTTCTTATTTCTCGGAATTGTGCTGGGGCTAGCAATTCACTAAATAGTTGATTGCTTAGCTCTTGCCGAGTTCATCACCCATAGCTTTGCCACGTTGACTGGCTGCATCAATCGCTTTTTCTAAAATCTCATGCCAACCCTGCTGCTTCATGACATCTAATGCTGCTGCAGTAGTGCCGCCCTTCGATGTCACTCTTTCGCGTAAGACGCCAGCATGTTCATCGGAGTTGTGGGCTAACTGCGTAGCGCCTTCAAGTGTGGCATAAGCTAGTTTGCGTGCCGTTACAGCATCAAGCCCCAACTTCTCACCAGCAGATTGCATCGCCTCAAGAAATGCAAAAACATAGGCTGGTCCGCTACCAGAAACGGCAGTGACTGCATCCATCAGTTTTTCTTCTGATACCCACACCGCTTGACCTACTGCATGACAAATAGTTTCCGCTAGCGCGCGGTCGGCTTGGTCTACGGCAGCATCTGCAAAGAGACCGGTAATGCCTTTGCCAATTAAGGCTGGAGTATTCGGCATGGCGCGCACACAACGCGTGTGATCTAGCCAGCGACTCATATCTTTTAGGCGAATGCCAGCAGCGATGCTCAGAATGAGTGGGCCAGGTGCAGTGGCGTGTTTTAGTTTTGCAGCCAATCCTTTGGCAACGACGTTAAAGTCTTGTGGCTTAATCGCCATGACAACGACATTATTTCTAGAGAAGTCAAAGGCAATTTGCTCGAGAGCACCTATGCCTTGCACACCAAAGTCTTCATATAGCTTTAGCGCTGTTACGGCATTTGCCTCAACAACCGAAATTTGATTTGGTTCAAATCCATTGGCAAGGAGGCCGCTAATTAGGGCGCGCCCCATATTACCGCCGCCAATGAAGGTGATGTGGGCATTACCGTTTTTTTGTATTGAGTTTTGTGTGGTTTTATTTGTACTCATTTGTTGATCTTATCGCGCTTCCCAAAAATAGCTGTTCCAACTCGAACTATCGTGCTTCCTTCAGCGATAGCAGCCTCTAAATCATCAGACATACCCATTGAGAGTGTGTCAAAAAACGCATACCCAAGCTCACCAGAATGAGTAGCCTGAATTTGCTTAAAACACGCTTGCACAGCAGCAAAAGCCTGACGCTGCTTCATGGGGTCTGCGCTAGGCTCGGGAATGGCCATCAACCCCCTGAGAATTAGGTTTGGTAAAGAGGTGATGGCGTTGCACAGTTCTTCCACTTCAGCGAGGGAAACCCCACTTTTACTGTCTTCTTCGCTTACATTGATTTGTACGCAAACCATCAATGGTGGTAAATCCGGAAATTCACCTCTTTGGGTAGATAGGCGTTCGGCAATTTTGAGGCGATCCACGCTATGAACCCAATCGAAGTGTTGTGCCACTTCTCTGGTTTTATTGCTTTGTAGTGGGCCAATAAAGTGCCAAGTTAACCAAGGTTTTAATTTGGCCAGCTTCTCAATTTTTTCCACCGCCTCTTGAACGTAGTTTTCACCAAAAGCAGATTGACCTGCATGCATAGCTTCTTCAACAGCTGCAGCTGGGAAGGTTTTGCTCACCGCCAGAAGCTCAATCTCTTCAGGCTCACGTTTTGCCGCTAAAGCAGCAAGTTCAATTCGCTCTCTGACTTTCATCAGATTGACAACAATGGAATTCATGAGACCTTAGAAGGCTTGCTAATTAATTGGTCTACGATTTCGATCCAATGCACTACTGGAGTGTCATCTTGTTGTAGATGTGTGATGCAGCCAATATTTCCAGAAACAATCACTTCAGCACCAGATTCCTCGCATGCTGCGTTTAAGTGGGTTAGCTTATTTTTGCGAAGTTGCTCTGATAGTTCTGGTTGGGTAACAGAATAGGTGCCTGCAGAACCGCAGCAAAGATGGCTATCGGCACACAAACGTACGCCAATGCCAATGCTGGAGAGTAGTCCTTCAACCTTGCCCCGAATTTGCTGACCATGCTGCAAAGTGCAGGGTGGGTGATACACCACGCCAGGCTTTGGATCAGTTCCCACCAGTTGTATTAGCTCGCTTTGTAGTGACGGCAGAATCTCAGAGATATCTTTTGTTAAGTCTGAAATCTTCTTGGCTTTAGCAGCATAAGCAGGATCATTCGCAAAGAGATGCCCATAGTCTTTGACCATGACGCCGCAACCAGAGGCGGTCATCACAATTGCATCTACACCACTTTCAACCAGCGGCCACCAAGCATCAATATTTTGCTTCGCATTATCTAATCCGCCAGATTGATCATTTAGGTGATAACGCAATGCCCCACAGCAGGTGGCTTTGGGCGCACTAATCAATTGGATCTTGAGCGCATTCAGAACGCGTGCGGTTGCTGAGTTAATGTTTGGCAACATGCCAGGCTGTACACACCCCTCCAGCAAAACCATTTTGCGCTGATGGGTTGCAGTCGGTCTTGCATAAGCATCAGTGGAATTGGCCAACGCTTTATTAATGGCCAGTGGGATCTTGCGCTGAATACTGCTAGGCATCAGTGGACGTACAAGGCGACCCAAGCTCATTGCAGTATTAAATAAAGCTGGTTTTGTTAAACCTTCTTTCAGGGCCCAACGAGTCAGGCGCTGACTGATTGGTCGCTCAGGCGTATTTTCTTCTGCCCACTTACGACCAATGTCTACTAGGTTGCCGTATTGCACGCCACTAGGGCAAGTGCTTTCACAGTTGCGGCAAGTTAGGCAGCGATCTAAGTGAAGGCGGGTTTTTTCAGTAGGAGCCTGTCCTTCAGCGATTTGTTTTATGAGATAGATTCTTCCGCGAGGACCATCTAGCTCATCACCAAGCAGTTGATAAGTAGGGCAAGTGGCTGTACAAAAACCGCAGTGAACACATTTGCCGAGAATGCGGGCTGCCTCGATGCCTTCCGGCGTGTTGGCAAATTGAGGGGCGAGTTGAGTTTGCATATAAAGACTTATGGAAGACGTTTGGTGGCAAATACGCCGGCAGGATCGAAAGCAGATCTCAAGCGTTCTTGCACCACTTCAAGGGCCTTAGAGTGAGCTTGCTCTGAGAGTAAGGTAAAGCGTTGATATGAGGAATCTACATTTATGCCTTGTCTAAAACGAGTTGCATGCCCGCCGTGAGAATTGGCAATAGCCTTGATGGCCGCAAAAGTTGCTTCATCACCAGCTGCTTTAATCCAGCGTTGTTGCCCATGCCATTCCAAAATGATTTCATCGCTAGCACCAGGGATTGCAATGGCACCACAGGCAGCAGGTAGTGCTAAACGATATAAGGTTTGATCAGCCTTAAGATTTCCAAACTCAGAAATTTTTTGTTCACGCAAATTATTCCAAAAAAGTTCGGCCGCTTCTGCATTGAGTTCAATAGCATTGACGACAGAGCTCATTAATGGAATTGCAGCTTTTACTGCGGCTGCTGCACCTGCGAGTCGGAAAGTGAGTACACCATCTCCACCTTTGGATGAGCCAATCCAACAGCTTGCTGAGAGTGGGAGTGGTTGACCAGCCCATTGATTGAGTGCTTTTAGGGCATTCTCTTGGGAGATCTGGCAACGCAGGGTGGCGGTCGCTGCAGGCTTGGGTAGTACCTTAACTGAGGCTTCTAATAACAGTGCGAGCGTTCCTAGGGAGCCAGGCAGTAGACGAGAAACATCGTATCCAGCCACGTTCTTCATTACCTTGCCACCAAAGGAAAGATCCTGACCTTTGCCATCGAGGATGCGTGCGCCCAATACGAAATCGCGGAAATTGCCAACAGAAATGCGGCCAGGGCCAGCAAGACCGGCGGCAATAGCGCCACCAAAGGTTGCATTCTCGCCAAAATGAGGGGGCTCAAACGCCAGCACCTGATTTTTTTCTTTGAGGGCTGCCTCAATTTCTTTTAATGGCGTACCTGCGCAAGCAGTGATGACGAGCTCTTCTGGTTGATATTCCAAAATACCTGAATAGGAGCGAGTATCCAGCTTGGCATAGCTATTGGAATTTCCGTACCAAGACTTGGTTCCACCGCCTTCAATGGAGAGTGGAGTTTGATTCTTCGCTGCATTCAGAATTTGTTCCCGAAATGCATCAACTTGTAGATTGGAGTGACTCATTAGAAGCGCTCCAATTCTGGATGAGGTAATTGGCCACCGCTAATGCGCATGCGACCATATTCAGCGCAGCGATTCAAAGTTGGAATTGCTTTATCTGGGTTGAGTAGTTTTTCTGGATCAAAAGCACTCTTCACACCCCAGAAGGATTGGCGCTCACCTTCACCGAACTGAACACACATCGAATTAATTTTTTCGATGCCAACACCATGCTCGCCGGTGATGGTTCCACCAAGCTCTACGCAAGCTTCTAAAATTTCAGTGCCAAATTCTTCCGCACGATGCCATTCTTCTTGATCAGCACCATTAAATAGGATGAGAGGGTGCATGTTGCCATCGCCCGCATGAAATACGTTTAGACAGCCAAGGCCGTACTTTGCTTCCATCCCTTGAATGCGCTTTAGTAAGGTCGCAATGTGACGACGCGGAATGGTGCCATCCATACAGTAGTAATCAGGTGCTAAGCGACCCGCAGCTGGGAAAGCGTTTTTACGCCCACTCCAAAACTTCAAGCGCTCGCTCTCATCTTTTGAAATTTGAATGCCACTAGCACCAGCTTCTTCAAGCACCTTAGTCATGCGCTCGATTTCTTCAGCGACTTCTTCAGGTGTGCCGTCGGATTCACAGAGCAAAATAGCTGCAGCATCTAGGTCATAACCAGCGTGGACAAATTCCTCTACAGCGCGAGTGGTGGCTTTATCCATCATTTCCAATCCAGCAGGAATAATTCCGGCAGCAATAATGGCAGCGACTGCGTTGCCACCTTTTTCGATGTCATCAAAACTTGCCATGATCACACGAGCTAATTTTGGCTTGGCAACTAACTTGACTGTAACCTCTGTAACAACGGCTAGCATGCCTTCACTGCCCATCATGATTGCGAGTAAATCGAGTCCTGGGGCATCTGGTGCTAGTCCGCCAAATTCAACGATCTCGCCGTTCATGAGTATTCCGCGGACGCGCAGAACATTATGCAAAGTAAGGCCATATTTAAGACAGTGCACCCCGCCGGAGTTTTCATTGACGTTGCCACCAATAGAGCAGGCAATTTGAGAAGAGGGATCTGGCGCGTAGTACAAACCCAGATGGGCAACTGCTTCGGAGATTGCCAAGTTGCGTACACCAGGCTGCACTACTGCAGTGCGAGTGAATGGATCAATGCTGATAATTTTCTTAAGCTTAGCCAAAGACAGCACTAAACCCTGAGAAAGAGGCATTGCTCCACCTGATAGTCCTGTGCCTGATCCACGAGGCACCACTGGAATTTGCATTGCATAGCAAATCTTTAAAATTTGGGCTACTTGCTCTTCGGTCTCTGGCAAAGCCACTGCTAAAGGCATTCGTCTATAGGCTGCCAGACCATCGCATTCATAGGGAATGGTGTCTTCTGGTTCCCACAGGAGAGCATGTTCTGGAAGGATTGGGCGCAAAGCTGCAACCAATTTGGACTGAAGGGCGCTAATAGCGGCTAAATCGGGGGGTGGGGTCACCATATTCATAAGAATCATTTTAGCCATTTACCTATAATTAAGCTTATGGGAAATCGACTATCAAAAATCGCCACTAGAACCGGTGATGCGGGAATGACGGGCTTGGGTGACGGCAGTCGCGTTGAGAAGGATCACTTGCGGATCTGCGCCATGGGCGATATCGATGAATTGAACTCGGAAATTGGGGTTTTGATGACCGAGACAATCCCAGAAAGTATTTCCACCGAATTGCGTGAGCTTTTTCTGCAGGTTCAGCATGATTTATTCGATTTAGGTGGCGAGCTTTGTATCCCCAATTACAAACTATTGAATCCTGAGCATGTGGCGCAGTTAGATGTTTGGCTTGAAAAATATAACCAACAGTTGCCACCTTTAACGGAATTTATTTTGCCGGGTGGTACTCGTGCTGCTGCACAAGCACATGTGTGTCGTACCGTATGTCGCAGAGCCGAACGCTCAATTGTTCGTTTGGGTTGGGAGGAGCCTCTTTATGATTCTCCTCGCCAATACGTCAATCGCTTATCGGATTTGCTATTTGTGCTGGCGCGTATTTTGAATCGCGCAGCTGGTGGGTCTGATGTGCTTTGGAAGCACGAAAAAAAAGAGACTAAATAATTAGTCTCTTTTAATGACGCTACTTTAAAAAGTATTTCCGTATTATTTTTTCTTGGCTCTGCGTTTTTTCACGGCAGTTGCAAGACGCTCTAGAACTTTTACAGAGTCATCCCAATTGATGCAAGCGTCGGTAATGCTCTTGCCGTATTCCAATGTATTTGGATCATCTTTGCCTGGGGTAAATTTCTGAGCGCCATCATTTAAATGACTCTCTACCATTACACCAAAAATATGATGTGAGCCAGATTCAATTTGCTGTGCCACATCGTCAGCAACAACAATTTGACGCTCATGTTTTTTGCTTGAATTGGCATGTGAAAGGTCAACCATCAAACTGGCTGGAAGCTTGGCTGCTTCAAGCTCAGAGCAGGCTGCCTGGACAAATTTGGCTTCGTAGTTTGGCTCTTTGCCGCCACGCAAAATCACGTGGCAATCTTTATTACCTTTGGTTTCCACTACTGATACTTGACCATTCTTGTGAACAGATAAGAAGTGATGTGGACGGCCCGCTGCTTGAATAGCATCAGTAGCAATTTTGATATTGCCATCAGTACCATTCTTAAATCCGATGGGCGCCGATAAACCTGAAGCGAGTTCGCGATGAACTTGGCTCTCAGTAGTGCGTGCACCAATTGCCCCCCAAGAAATGAGGTCTGCAATATATTGCGGTGAAATCACGTCCAAGAATTCGCTGCCTGCTGGCATGCCGAGGCGATTAATTTCCATGAGCACCTGGCGAGCAAGGCGCAAGCCTTCTTCAATGCGATAGCTCTCATCTAAGTAAGGGTCATTAATTAAACCCTTCCAACCAACGGTAGTGCGTGGTTTTTCAAAATACACGCGCATCACAATTTCTAGTTCGCCAGCAAAGCGTTCGCGTTCAGCTAAGAGACGCTGACAGTATTCCAAAGCTGCTCTAGGATCATGAATGGAGCATGGTCCGATGATGACAAGTAAACGATCATCTTTGCCATGAATAATGTCACGGATCTTCTTGCGAGTTTTGCTAATCAATGCCTCAGTCGGTGTTCCGGAGATAGGAAAGAAGCGGATTAAATGCTCTGGCGGTGGCAGAACAGAAATGTTATCAATGCGTTGATCGTCAGTATCCGAGGTCTTGTCGACAGCGGAGTACCAATTGGCGGGATTCGTATTTTGTTGGCTCATCTGGCTATTTTAAGCCGTAATTAGCCGATCTCAGGCGGTCCCACCTACGGTCAGGCTATCAATCCGCAGAGTGGGCTGTCCAACCCCGACAGGAACGCTTTGTCCTTCCTTGCCGCAGACCCCTACCCCGCCATCGAGCTTGAGGTCATTTCCGATCATAGAAACTTGTTTTAGGGATTCTGGGCCACTACCAATGATGGTGGCGCCTTTGACGGGGTATTGGATCTTGCCATTCTCAACCCAGTAGGCCTCCGAGGCAGAAAATACAAATTTTCCACTTGTGATATCTACCTGACCGCCGCCAAAATTGACCGCATACAAGCCGCGCTTAATGCTTGCCACGATTTCTTGGGGATCATCTTTGCCAGCCAGCATATAGGTATTGGTCATGCGCGGCATTGGTAGAGAGGCAAAGCTCTCACGGCGACCATTACCGGTGAGCGGCATATTCATCAGGCGGGCATTCAGGCTATCTTGGATATACCCTTTTAAAATGCCATCTTCAATCAGGGTGGTGCATTGAGTGGGTGTGCCTTCATCGTCAACATTTAATGAGCCTCTACGTCCAGCTAGTGTGCCGTCATCAACAACAGTGACACCTTTGGCGGCAACGCGCTGGCCAATCCGATCAGCGAAAGCAGAGGACCCTTTGCGATTAAAGTCACCTTCAAGACCATGACCTACAGCTTCATGCAATAAAACGCCAGGCCAACCAGGTCCCATCACTACGGTCATTGGTCCAGCAGGTGCTGGGCGAGACTCGAGATTCACAAGAGCTCCATCTACCGCTTCATCAACGTAGCGATTAATGAGTTCTGTATCGAAGTAGAGGTAGTCATGACGTGCACCACCACCAGAAGATCCAGATTCACGACGACCATTTTGCTCTGCAATCACATGCACTGAAACGCGCACTAGTGGGCGAACATCAGCAGCTAATAAGCCATCTGCGCGCACTACTAAAACAACATCGAACTCACCAGCCAAGCTTGCCATGACCTGAATGATGCGTGGATCACGTGCTTTAGCACGACGCTCAATACTTTCTAGTAGCGCAATTTTTTCCTTGGGCTGAAGCGAATCCAAGGGGTTGATATCTGAGTAAAGTGTGTTGGATACCGGGTGAAATAATTTGCTAGCAACCGCTTGCTTGCCACCTTCGGGGCCAATCACGCGAGTCGCTTTCGCTGCTTTATTTAAGGCCTCTAAGTTGATTTCGTCTGAGTAGGCGAAAGCGGTCTTGTCGCCATAAATAGCTCGTACCCCAACACCTTGATCAATATTGAAGCTGCCTGATTTGACGATGCCCTCCTCGAGGCTCCAGCTTTCACTACGAGTGTGTTGGAAGTAAAGATCCGCATCATCAAGGCGGTGGGCAAATAGGTTGCCAAAGGTATGGTGTAAATCTTGCTCCGATAAACCGGTAGGCTCAAGTAAGATGGATTTGGCTAATTTAATGAGGTCTGCTTGTTTTTTGGCTTTGGTCCAATTTGCGGGAAAAAGTGCGTCTGGTGCGGTCATAAGATTCGGCGGATCTTTCTTTAAAGCTTGCGATGTGCAAGTGCAGGTAACTTAGAGCGTACCTCGTTTAATTTATCTTTGCACAATACACCTGAAATAAAGCCTTCTCCCTCGGGAAGATTGGTCATGACGCTACCCCATGGATCAATCAACATGCTGTTACCCCAGGTGCGACGTTGGTTTTGATGTTTGCCACCTTGTGCAGATGCGAGTACATAACATTGATTTTCAATCGCTCGGGCACGCAAGAGAATTTCCCAGTGATCCTTGCCAGTCGTATAGGTAAAAGCGGCCGGGATGATATGGCAGTCTACTTTCCCCAAGGTCCGGTACAGTTCTGGAAAGCGCAGGTCATAACAAATACTTAAACCAAAAGTCCAATCATTTCCATCAATAGAAAGTTTTAAGAGGCCCGGCACATTTCCTGCCTCAATCGTTTCCGACTCTTGGTAGCGCTCAGTCTCAGTCTGAAAGCCAAACAAATGAATCTTGTCATAACGAGAAATGACTTGGCCGGCAGGATCAAAGACAAGGGTGGTATTGAGTACCTTATTTGAATCTTTAGCTTCCAGAGGAATGGTGCCCGCTACCAGGTACAAATCGTTTTCTTTGGCAATTTGAGAAAGTCGCTCTTGAATAGGACCATTTCTGAAGTCTTCTCTGGCGTGGACTTTGTCGGTATCTTTTAGTCCCATCAAGCAAAAATATTCTGGCAGTACGGCTAACTGCGCACCATCTGCGGCAGCTGCCGCAATGAGTCTGCTCGCAGTAGAGAGGTTCTCTTGCACGTCAGGAGTAGATACCATCTGAATCGAAGAAATCTTGAGTTCTGCGCTGCTAGCTGATGTGCTCATGATCTATTGGTTAGGAGTATTGGTAGGATTGCTTTGTGGGCCCGTGGTGCTATTCGGTTTACTTTGTTCTTTGAGCAATTCCTTGCTGCGAATCGTATCTAACGTTTTGGTGTCAATTGGCTGACCCTTTTGATCCAAAGGGATTACCTCTGGATTCTCCCACGACCCTTGAACTAAGTAGTCGGACTGAAGATTACGATTGATTTGACTGGTGATTAAGTACTGACCAACTAATGCGCCAAGGCCAACAATTGGGTTAATAGCAAAGGCAGCAAGTGAGCCCGCAGTAGCATCAATCGTTGGGAAAATAGTGACACGTAAATCCTGTGTTTGTTTGGGAATATTAATTTGCCCAATCATAGCAACCCGAGCCTGATCTAAGCCCATCGTAAATTGCTTGGCTTGTGCAACACCAGCGCTGATATCAAAAGAGGCGTCGATTGTATTAAAAGGGGTTCCTTTGGTAACAATATTTCCTAGGCTTCCTTTTAGATCAAATGTGGCAAATCTAAATAAACTTTGCAAACTGAGAACATCAAGCAATTTGGCGCCACTAGTATTGACCTCCAAAAGGCGTCCCTTTTCCAGGTTTAAGGTTGCCTTGCCCGCTAAAGTTTCATAGTTGGGGTTAAAGGGAGGGCCATCCCAATCCGCATTCACATTTAGCTTGCCTTGACCGCCTTCTACCGACTTTTGGTTAGTCCAGTGCCCAATAATCTGTCCAGCATCTTTAATATTGAGATCGACATTTAAGTTTGTATGAGAGGGTGTATTTTGTGTGCCCCCAGCCCATCGACCTGTAAGAGTTGAGTTTCCTTGGGGGTTACTGAATTGAATTGAGTCGATATTGAGGACGTTGCCAGTGGTTTTGGTTTTAATCTTTACTTGCCCAAGTTGAGCCTTATTCCACTCAAAGTCATCAATAGTTAAATCAATGCTCGGTATTGATCCTGGCTCAATCTTATTTTTTATTACCGGATTTTTTTGAACTTGCTTTGAAGGTGCAGGTGTGATGGCGATTGCTTCCGGGATTTTTAGGCGTGTTAGTCGTCCACTAATGAGATCGCTAGTTGTTGACTGTGACGCAGGTTGATATTGAATATTGCCAGCAACCTGAGGAGATCCTCTTAAGCGGATTTGCCATGCAGAATTTTTATTATTTGCTGTTAGGTTTAAATCCTGCCAGATTCGGTCAAACAAAGTTAATTGTTTGACTTGGGCTGCGATCTGAATGTTATTTGAATTATTGGGTTGTGGCCCGGCATTTTTTCTGCTTTGGGAGCTAAGAAACGATTGCCAAAGATCTAAGTTCAACTCATTGCTTGCTAGATTAAGCTGAAACCCTTCTTGGGGAGGGGTGGCGGGTATTCCAATTCCCACAGCATGACGCAGGGTGTCGTTAGTCGCTATCTCACCTTGAATGAAGTAAGTATCACCAATCTTTCCATCCCAAGAGAATCGACTTGTATTAGCTTTGCTCTTTGCAAAGGTCTTGATGATAAGGTTGCCAGACATTGCGCTTCCAGCTTGTTTTTTCATGGGCGGGGGAGCATTGCTGCCCCAATCCCGCATATCGAGCTTTAAGTTGGTTTCGCTATTGCCTTTATTAAAGCTGATAGTGCCGTCGTATCTTGCCACTCCGCTGAAAGCTTGCAAGATCGGGAGTGTCTCTACTGCGGTATCGCTTGCAAAGTAATCCCTAATAAATTTTGCGGATACATCTCCCGATATGTCATAGATATTGGCAGCTTGCTTAGACGTGGCGCTTGAAATTTTGATGGCTCCACCAAGAAAATTGGCGGTGATATCTTCAAACTCTGGATTAACTTCAGTGATTCGAATTTTTCCTTTGAGATTTTCGAATGGTGGCAGTTCACCCCATTGAACTCGATTGCCAGGAAAGCGTATTTGAATGTCGGTGTTGGTATCTCCGCTGCCAGTTAACGGAATCTTCAGACCAAGGTTTAAGTTGGTGGGCCCGGTTATCTTGAGATTACGCTCAAGCCCAATCTGTTTTTTACCAACCGGTGAGGCAAATAAATAGTCTAATAATTGAGGGGCATCGCCTTGTGCCTCGCCATTGACGGTGAGCAGTAATTGCTTTGCGCTAACACTGGGGATATCCGCATGGAATTTACTGAGAACCACTTGTTTGTAGTTTGCTTGATCAATGTCTACCGAGAGGTTGGCGTTCTGCATAGCAAGCACACCATTGACTTTATTGAATGCAGGCCAAACTCCTTGAGCGGGTGAGGAGGTGGGGGCAGGATTGAAAGTGGCCCCAGCAATGGGCAGGTTGAGCGTAAACTCCCCTGTGCCTGCTTTAGAAAAAGGTACTGCATTGGGGTCGCCCTTAATATGCAGATTCCCTTTTTTAATCACCCCTGCATCAAATGCTTTGCTTAAATATGTTTTTGCCTCGCTACCCATGCCAACTGGCAGATAGCGGTATGCGGTTTTTAGATTGGCTTGAGCAAAGTCCATATCTAGAGTCATATAGTCCGGCTTTTTAGCCTCGCCAATGATGTAGTTGATATTGAGTGTGGTTGAAATCTCAGAATTACCGAGCTCTAACTGCTTTGCATTAATGACCCAATTGCCTTTTTGCTTCGACCAGGATATTTGACCACTTGCTTGATCCAGTTGAATTTTGGGGTCAACCAAGAAGTCGTTTACCTCAACCTCAAGGCCATTCGATTTAATGGAGAAGCTCCCCTTATTTTGATCGGCAGTTAGGAAGCCAGAGAGTTTTTTCACTGAGGGCATAGATTTATTAATGCCAACAAAACTTAAATCAATGAGTTTTCCGCTGACCGTGAAATCTAATTTGTTTGACTTAAACCATCCTCCGGGAATATTGAGGGCCGATAAGGGTGACTTGCTTTCCGACCAATTGATATCCAGATCTTGTAGTTCGCCATCCGCTTTCGAGGCCTTTATCCATTGATGAACTTTTTTCGACAGCGGTAGATTCAATGCAAATAAGGCGACATCTTCCACCAGAATTTTTGGAGATGAAAATCCAAACTCTTTAATTTCTCCATCCCCAGTTGGCGGTCTCCAGCGGAAGGTCATCGGGCTTAAATTTTCTAGCGGCGTTGATTTGGGGCTATCAATATCACGCCAAGCAAATGATTTAGTTGTGACAGCTATCAAACCACTCTCAGTTTCTTGAGTGAGGTGAGTTTCTAATCTTCCGAGTGCAATCGCATCCTCATCTTTGGATAGCTGGATGGTGAGGTTGTCTGCTGCTAAATAAATTTCTCCGCCATCTGGATTGCCATTATCAATTTTTAGTTTTCCATTGGAATTCAGAATTCCCTCAAGCGTATTGAGAGGAAGAGCAAAGTCACCAGCCATTTGACTTAGTTGTAGTTCATTGAGATTCCAGGAAACGGTTCCAATCCAGTCGCGCCAATTGCCAGCTTGACCGCCGATGTGATGGACTAAATCAATATCTACCGTGAGCGGGCCTTTGGTCCAGGGTGTGGTTGCGCTCAGTGAGCCTTTGTGGCTGCGAATGCCATTGCTTAAGGATAGGCTCTGGACTTGGATCGACGTGGTTGCTTTCTTCTTAAGCTGATCATCCCAAAAGAGTTTCACGTCGCTAATGCGAATTTCATTTTGAGCAAAGAGCCAATTCTCAGCAGAATAGTCATTCGGTTTGCCATCAATAGAAACGCCAGCAATGGTAACGACACCTTTGCTACTGCGTTGCGCATAAATTTCAGCATTTTCAATATTGAGTTCATGAAAATACGGTTCAAGATGATAGAAGGACGTCCAACTGAGTTGCCCATTTATTTTTTGAATAAATAAGAGTGGTCTTGATTGATTGGGTCCGTTGAAACGCAAACCCTCCACTTCAAAATTGGGTCTTATGCCTGTCCAGGAGACTTGTAAAGAGTCCATTGAAACGTCGGCACCCATTCGTGCGCTCATGAGTCTTTCAACGGCAGCTTTGGATTTCTCAATTTGGGGCCAAAGTACAAAGCGCACTCCAATATGCCCGAGCACAAAAAGGGCAAAAGTTACTCCAGCCAAAATCAAGATGCGCTTACGCCAAGCCCGACTCGAACCTTGGGGACGTTTAGCAAGCACGCTCTTGAGGCGAGGCGGAATAATGTTTTGCAGCATGGCCCCTATTATCCGTCACCCTAGGATTGATCGCCAAGCTTCTGGCGGGGGTTTCCAGGGTCGGATTAAGATGGGGGGGATGGATCATTTTCCCCAACAAATCAATTTTTTAGAGCGGCATTCCACTTATGCGCGACGCTGGCTTGCTGCTCACCCAGAATGGCTTGAGTGGCTTCACATTCAGGGTCAGAAAAAAGTTGATTTGCAGGGTATTAGGGAATTATTGGAAGAATGTCGTATTGGCCCCTCATCCAGCGAGCAGGATGAGGCCGAGTGGATGGCAAGCTTACGACTTGCTAGACAGCGTTTAATGTTGTGGGTGGCGTTCCGAGATTTAAACGGTAAAGCTGACTTATCAGAAGTGACTTATGCACTCAGCCATTTTGCTGAGTTGGCAATCTCTGCATCGATTGCCTATATTCGAGAAGATCTCAAAAATCGTTTTGGCCTACCTTGGAGCAAAACAACCCAATCTGAAATGCCGCTCATGGTTGTCGGTATGGGCAAATTGGGTGGTCTCGAGCTAAACCTTTCATCTGATATTGATCTCATCTTTTTATATGAGCACGAGGGCGAAACTACGGGTGGCCCAAAAAGCTTGTCTTATCAAGAATGGTTTACTCGTATGGGTAAGCGGCTGATAAAGCTTCTTGCTGAGCATGATGCAAATGGATTTGTATTTCGGGTGGATATGCGCCTACGTCCTAATGGGGATTCGGGCCCCTTAGTTTGTAGTTTGGATATGCTGGAAGAGTATCTATTGGTTCAGGGTCGAGAGTGGGAGCGCTACGCCTGGATTAAGGGTAGATTAGTGGCGCCTTTGCCAGAATCTCCAGATTTTGCTCATTGTCAAAAAGAGCTCGACCAGCTGATTCGCCCCTTCGTGTATCGCAGACATTTAGATTACGGTGTGATTGCCTCTATTCGTGATTTGCATGCACAAATTCAAGCGGAAGCAGAAAAGCGATCCTCGGGCCATCAAGGGCGATCTCGTGATATTAAATTGGGGCGTGGTGGTATCCGAGAGATTGAGTTTTTAGCGCAAATGTTTCAGCTCATGCGAGGCGGTACTGATCCGCGCTTTAGGATTCGTCCGAGTTTAGAGGTGTTAGATCACATCAAGCATTGCAGCATCTTGCCGCCCCAAGAAGTGGAGGCGCTGCAGGCTGCTTATGTTTTCTTGCGGCGTTTAGAGCATCGCATTCAGGTATGGGATGACCAGCAAACTCACTACCTTCCTGATGACGAGGATGTACGCGCACGCTTAGCCGTTGCAATGCAAGGACATGATGCGAATGTAAACACGTTTATGTCCGAATTAGAGCGCCATCAAAATAATGTCGCTCAGCTTTTTGAAAAAGCATTTCTATTAGATGATGCTGCGCGCCTTGAGATTGCCCCTTTGGCATTAGGTTGGACTCCGGATCAGCAATTTTTCCCCAATTCCTGTGAGCGATGGCAAGCATGGACTGATAGTCCAAAACAAAAACTTTTGCCAGAGAAGAGTCGTTTAATTTTTGATAACTTGATGTGCAAAGCAGCTCAAAGTTTGCAGAGTGGGGGTTCTGATTCCGCAAATGCTGACCAGACACTATTACGCTTCTTTAATTTGCTTGAGGCGATTGCAAGACGCAGTGCATACCTTTCCATCTTGGCTGAGTACCCTCGGGCGCTTGCCAATGTACTGGATCTGCTCAAGGCCTCCCAGTGGGGGGCTCAATACCTAACGCGTCATCCCCATTTGCTTGATCATCTCTTGAACTCTCAAACCGAAAGAGCTTTGATCGAGAATCCAGAGCAATATTGGTGTGAGGTAAAAGCCAATCTCAATATGCGGCTGGATGATGCGATGGCCGAGGGTGATGGATCTGAGCAGGCAATGGATATTTTGCGAGTTACTCACCACAATGAAACCTTTATTACGCTACTAACAGACCTGGGGATTGGTGTTCAGCAAGCACTGCCAGTAGAAAGGGTTAGCGATCATTTATCTACGTTGGCAGATTTAATTCTTCAGGCTACTTTTGAGCGTATCTGGCCAAGCGTGGCTCAGAAGTTTGAATTACCAGCGCAAGTTAGCCCACCATTTGCCGTTATTTCCTATGGTAAGTTGGGCGGCAAAGAATTGGGCTATGCCTCAGATCTGGATATTATCTTTTTGTTCCAAGCAGAAGAGTCTGATTATGCGGCCCAAGAAATTTATGCGCTGCTAGCAAAGCGAATGATCAATTGGCTCACTGCATTTACTTCCACAGGTAGCCTATTTGAAATTGATACACGGCTTCGGCCCAATGGTTCAGCAGGATTCCTGGTAACGAATGCCGATGCCTTTAAGAAATACCAACTTCGCCAGGGTGACAATGCTGCTTGGGTCTGGGAGCATCAAGCCCTTACGCGAGCACGCTTTTCGGCTGGCAATCCTGATGTGGGTTCCTTCTTTGATTCTGTTCGTTCAGAGGTTTTAACCCAGCAACGCAATATTGAACAGCTGCGCGCAGAGATTTTAGAAATGCGTCGCAAGGTGCATGCGGGTCATCCTAACGCAAATCCAGAGTTCGACTTGAAACATGACGCTGGCGGTATGGTGGATATTGAATTTATTGTCCAGTTTTTGGTATTAGCCTATGCTCATAAGCACTCTCGGCTTGTAGGTAATTTAGGCAATATTGCTTTATTGCATATTGCTGGAGATGTTGGCTTGATAACTCCGGATGCTGCGCAATCTGTTGGGGATGCTTATCGTCTATTAAGAGCACATCAACATCGCATGCGTTTAGATGGCGCAGAAAAAACCCGCATTAACTTGGAGAGCGAACCGGAGCTCATTACCGCAAGAGACTCAGTGCAGGCGCTTTGGCTGGAAATATTTAAGGCTCCATCCAATATCAACTAGAAGGATTATTTTTTAATAATTGCTTTAGTTTTGCTCTAGAAGTTCTCGAGCATGCCTGCGGGTGGTATCGGTAATCGTTGCGCCACCAAGCATACGAGCAACTTCCTCGACTCGTTCGGCTCTGCCTAATATATGTACTTGCGACACGGTCTTATCACCGTTTTGTGATTTGCTGACCTTTAGGTGGTGATTGCCTTGAGCGGCGACCTGTGGCAAATGGGTTACGCATAAGATTTGGTGAGACTGGCCTAATTGGTGCAATAGCTTGCCAACGGTCTCCGCAACTGCCCCGCCAATGCCGGCATCGACTTCGTCAAAGATGAGTGTTGGTGTGAAAGAGGCTTTGCTGGTAATCACACTGATTGCCAAACTTATGCGTGCTAACTCACCCCCAGAGGCTACTTTTGCAAGCGAGCGAGGAGTGCTACCGGCATGGCCTGCAACCAAGAATTCAATTTGCTCAAGACCATGCGATCCACCTTCATTGAGGGGTGCTAGTGCAATTTCTAAGCGACCGCCAGCCATAGATAAATCTTGCATGGCGCTCGTTACTAAATCACCTAATTCTTTGGCAGCCTTGCTACGTTTTTGAGAAAGTTGTTTTGCCAGTTTTAAATAAGCCGCTTCCTCATGCTTTACTTGTTCTCGAAGTGCTTCAATATTTTGGGAGGCTGTTAAAGCGTCAAGCCGTTCTGAGGTCTCTGAAAGAAGTCTGGGCAGATCATCCGCTTCAGTGCGGTACTTCCGAGCGGCGCTATGCAATGCTTGCATGCGCTCTTCTACTTGAGCAAGACGGGCTGGATCTAAGTCAATCTTTTGTAGGTAGCGATTCAGTCCATGAATTGCTTCGTCTAACTGAATATTGGCTGACTCTAGAGCTTGGCTGACTTCGCTAAGGGCTGGATCATGTTCTGCTAGGCCGCCCACGCTGAGGCACACTTTCGAAAGGGTCGATTCAATAGAGTTGTCGGCGTCGCTCAATATTTCAATCGCTTCTTGGCAACCACCAATTAACTTTGCTCCGTTTGCTAGGCGACCATGTTCATTTTGAATGCTGAGCCATTCGCCCTCTTGTGGAGAAAGCTCAGAGAGCTCCTCAAGTTGCCATTCAAGTCGCTCTCGTTCGCGTTCAACATCCTGCCCTGCGTTTTCTGCTTGCTCAAGACGACGACGAGAATCGGCTAATGTTTTAAATGCTTGTGCTACATCTGTCGCTAGTGGTAACAAGTTGGCATGGCGATCTAAAAGTTCGCGTTGTGCCCCACCTTTTAATAGAAGTTGGTGTGCATGTTGCCCATGAATATCGACAAGTTGATCACCAGCTTCGCGTAATTGCGCTAAGGTCGCAACACTGCCATTGATAAATGCACGGCTACGACCATTCACTTCCACCGTTCTTTTTAGCAATAAGCTTTGGCCATCATCTTCCAATGGAAACCCTTGGGTATCTAGCCATTGGCTAAAAGACTCCTGTAATTCAGGCTCAATGCGAAAGAGTGCAGAAATTTCTGCGCGGTTACTGCCTTCGCGTATTTGACTACTATCCGCGCGCTCACCCAGAACGAGCCCAAGCGCATCCAGCAGAATAGATTTACCGGCACCCGTCTCTCCGGTAAGCACAGTAAAGCCACTTGAGAAATCTAGCTCAAGCTGGTCAACAATGACAAAGTCACGAAGTGAGATGGTTTGAAGCATGTATTAGCGTAGCAAAAAACACGACATCAGAATGTCGATGGGTACTCATTCCAGTGCAGCTTTTCGCGCAAGGTTTTGTAGTCACTGTGATTGCTTGGATGAAGTAGGTCAATTGTTTTTTGAGATTGACGAACTTCAATCTTGTCACCGCTTTGTAAATTAGTTTGAGATTGCATATCAAAATTGACAATCACCTCGCGACCATCCACAACTTCAATGACGGTGACACTATCTTGTGGCAAAACAATCGGGCGGTTAGAGAGGGAGTGTGGGGCAATTGGTGCCAACAAGATGCCCGCTACATGTGGGTGCAAAATGGGTCCGCCAGCAGATAAGGCATAAGCAGTTGAGCCAGTTGGGGTTGAAACGATTAACCCATCGGAACGTTGGTTATACATAAACGAGCCATTCACCCGCACTGCTAACTCAACCATCCCTGAGATACCAGAGCGATTGACAACTACATCGTTCAGTGCGAGCGCACGATTAATTTCTTTGCCATTGCGAAGAACGACTGCATCTAACAAGGTACGCGTATCCGCTTCGTAATCGCCCGCAATCATTTTTGGCAGGGTGGTGTGAACGGATTGGATTGGAATATCCGTCATGTAGCCGAGTCGGCCCATATTGATACCAACCAACGGAACATTGCTGCCCGCTAACTGCCGAGCGATGCCGAGCATGGTGCCGTCACCCCCTAAAACAACCACTAGGTCAATTTGCCCGGCGAAGTCTCGAGCCGTTTTGGTTGGGTAGCCAGAAAGGGCGAGATGGGTGGCTGTATCAAACTCAATAAAGGCCTCACAACCCAAGTCAGCCAGCAATTTAGCCAAGTCTTTAAGGTGATCCTCAATGCCATCAGCCTGGTATTTACCGACAAGCGCAACTCGGCTGAATGCCTTTTTGCTGGAATTTGGGGATGGGCTTAACATATAACGATTAAACCATAGGCATAAAATCCCTTCCACCATGGATGAACGTTCCCGAGCTCTACTAAAAACCCTCATCGAGCGCTATATCGAGGAGGGTCAGCCTATTGGCTCCCGAACGCTATCCAGATTCTCGGGTTTAGACCTTTCTGCAGCCACTATACGTAATGTGATGGCTGATTTGGAGGACATGGGGCTCGTTACTAGCCCCCACACTTCTGCAGGCCGTATTCCCACCCCCCGAGGCTATCGCTTATTTGTGGACACGATGGTGACAGTGCGTCCCTTGGAGGCAATGGCTGCTCGAGAGGTTGAAAGGGGCCTTCTGCCCGATTCTCCGCAAAGGGTTTTGAACTCCGCAGCACAGATTTTGTCGAATTTGACACATTTTGCTGGGGTAGTGATGACGCCTAAGCGGGCTCAGGTTTTTAAACATATTGAGTTCTTACGCTTGGGTGAGGGCAAGATTTTGCTCATCATGGTCACACCAGAGGGCGATGTGCAAAATCGTATCTTGCCAACAACGCAGGATTACACGCCTAGCCAACTCATCGAAGCGGGTAATTTTATTAATACCCATTTTGCTGGAAAAAGTTTTGAGCAGGTGCGCTTGCATTTGAAATCCGAGCTCGATAGTTTGCGTACTGATATTTCTGGATTGATGGCATTGGCTTTACAAAGCGGGGTTGCTGATTACGATATGAGTCGTGGAGATATGGTGCTATCTGGTGAGCGACGTTTACTAAATGTTGGTGATTTAAGCTCAAACCTTGATAAGTTGCGTAAGATGTTTGATATGTTGGAGCAAAAATCAGTGCTCATGCAACTACTTGATGTCTCGAGTCATGCAGATGGCATTCAAATTTTTATTGGCGGTGAAAGTGATTTATTGCCATACGAAGATCTTGCTGTAATTAGTGCCCCTTATAGCGTTGACGGGCAGGTAGTGGGAACTCTTGGCGTCATTGGCCCAACCCGTATGGCATACGACAGAGTGATTCCTATTGTCGATATCACCTCAAAATTATTATCGGGCGCCCTAAGTTCCTAAACTTAGGCCAAACTTTTTGTATTTAAAAATTATTAATAGAGACTAATGACCTTGAATCAGAATCCGCACTTACGCGCATCTAAAACCGCTGTCCTATTGTTGAATTTAGGAACGCCATCTGAACCAACAGCGAAAGCGGTACGCGCATATTTAAAAGAGTTTCTTTCTGATCCTCGCGTAGTAGAAATTCCACGCATTATTTGGTGGTGTATTTTGAATGGCATTATTTTGCCAATTCGTAGTGGTGCCTCGGCAAAAAAGTATGCCTCTATTTGGTTGCCAAAACTGGGTTCCCCATTAATGCACTACTCACGCTTACAAGCAAAAGAGTTAGGCGATCAATTTGCCAATGAGGGCCATACTGTCTTGGTCGATTTAGCGATGCGCTATGGCCAACCATCTACGCAAGCTGTGCTGGAGGGCCTTAAGGCGCAAGGCATGGGGCGTTTATTGCTCTTGCCTTTGTACCCTCAATATTCAGCCACCACTACAGCCTCTAGCTTTGATGAAGTCTTTCGTGTTTTAAGTACTTGGCGTGATCAGCCTGAATTGCGCCTAGTAAAGCACTATCACGACAATCCCGCTTACATTTTTGCATTACGTGATCAAGTCTTGTCGAGCTGGGATAAAGATGGGCGCCCCGATTTTGACAAGGGTGATCGTTTGGTAATGTCGTTTCATGGTTTGCCAAAACGCAATCTAATGAAGGGTGACCCCTACCATTGCGAGTGCTTAAAAACTGGGCGTTTACTCGGAGAGTCATTAGGTTTAGTGCCCGGCCAATACCTTGTGACTTTTCAATCGCGCTTTGGTAAGGCGGAGTGGTTAAAGCCATACACGGCTCCAACGATTGAAAAGCTGGCGAAAGAGGGTTGCCAGCGCATTGATATTTTCTGCCCAGGATTTCCGGCAGATTGTTTAGAAACGCTAGAAGAGATCGCGATGGAAGCTCGTGAAATCTTCTTAGAGCATGGTGGTAAGGACTATCGCTATATTCCCTGCTTAAACAGCAACCCTAAGTGGATTGAGGCTCTAAGCGATATCGCTCACCATCATTTGCAAGGCTGGTCTTTGGGTGTGGAGTCTGAAGCGGATTTGGCTAAGCGTGCTGAAAGAGCGGAGCAGGCCGAGAGAATGAAGTCTTGAAATTCAATGATTCGACCCCATATTGCAAAGTAACAGCCATCTTTAGAGAAAAGTAAAATAGCGTCTATGACACAAGAAAATCAAAACCCATCCTCGGAACAAGAAAATCCTGCGGTAGAACCAGCTGCCGAATCTGTTGCAGAAGCTCCGGCTGTAAAAACACCTGAGCAGGAAATTGCTGAGCTCAATCAAAAAATTGGGGAGTTGCAGGATAACTTTTTACGTGCAAAAGCGGAGGGTGAAAACATTCGCCGCCGTGCTGTGGAAGATATTGCTAAAGCGCACAAGTTTGCAATTGAAAGTTTTGCAGAGCATTTAGTGCCTGTCACAGATAGTCTTTATGCTGCATTAAGCACTGATGCTGGTGACGCCAAAGCATTCAAAGAGGGCTTAGAGATCACCCTCAAGCAATTACTCTCCGCCTTTGAAAAGGGCCGCATGACCGAAATTAACCCTGCGGTTGGCGATAAATTCGACCCGCATCATCACCAGGCGATTGCTTCGGTGCCCTCTGAACAAGAGTCCAATACTGTGGTTTCAGTGCTTCAAAGGGGCTATACCGTGGCAGATCGTGTCCTTAGGCCGGCTTTGGTGACGGTTAGCGCCCCGAAATAAGTTAGAAAACGGGGGCAAAACCCTAAAACAAGCATAAAAAAGGCAGATTTCTGCCTTTTTTGCTCTTTATCCCCTTGAAATCCCCTTTTTAGACCCCATTTACTGGGTATCGAAATATTCATTAGTACAACAAAACAATTTAATTTTTTGGAGCAATTATGGGAAAGATTATCGGTATCGACTTAGGAACCACGAATTCATGCGTTTCAGTCGTTGAAAACAATGCGCCTAAAGTTGTTGAGAACGCCGAAGGCGCTCGCACAACTCCGTCCATCATCGCTTACGTTGAAGATGGCGAAGTATTGGTTGGTGCGCCCGCAAAGCGTCAGTCAGTAACCAATCCTAAAAACACCATCTACGCAGTGAAGCGTTTGATGGGTCGTAAATTTACAGATCCTGAAGTGCAAAAAGATATTGGCTTGATGCCGTATGCCATTATTCAAGCAGACAATGGCGACGCTTGGGTTGAGGCGCGCGACAAGAAGATGGCGCCACAGCAAGTGTCCGCTGAAATATTGCGCAAGATGAAGAAAACTGCCGAAGATTACCTCGGCGAAGAGGTGACAGAGGCAGTGATTACTGTTCCTGCTTACTTCAATGACAGCCAACGTCAAGCAACTAAAGATGCTGGCCGTATTGCTGGTTTGGATGTCAAGCGCATCATTAACGAACCAACTGCAGCTGCTTTGGCATTTGGCCTCGACAAGCAAGACAAAGTAGATCGCAAGATCGCCGTATATGACTTGGGTGGCGGTACATTCGACGTTTCCATTATTGAGATTGCTAACGTAGACGGTGAGAAGCAGTTTGAAGTGCTCTCTACTAACGGCGATACATTCTTGGGTGGTGAAGACTTCGACCAGCGCATCATTGACTGGATCATTGCCGAGTTCAAGAAAGAGCAGGGCGTTGATTTGAGCAAAGACGTATTGGCATTGCAACGTTTGAAAGACGCTGCTGAAAAAGCCAAGATCGAATTGTCATCTGCACAACAAACAGAAATCAACTTGCCATACGTGACAGCTGATGCTAGCGGTCCTAAGCATTTGAATCTGAAGTTAACTCGCGCCAAGCTAGAGTCTTTAGTGGAAGAGTTGATCAACCGTACCGCTGGTCCTTGCTTAACTGCAATTAAAGATGCTGGCGTGAATGTGGCTGACATTGACGATGTTATTTTGGTCGGCGGTCAAACACGTATGCCTGCAGTTCAAGACAAAGTGAAAGAAATCTTTGGTAAAGAGCCACGTAAAGACGTTAACCCGGATGAAGCTGTTGCTGTCGGTGCTGCAATTCAGGGTTCTGTGTTGTCTGGTGATCGTAAGGACGTATTGCTCTTGGATGTTACCCCATTGTCATTAGGTATCGAAACTCTTGGTGGCGTAATGACCAAGATGATTCCGAAGAACACAACGATTCCTACCAAGCATTCACAGGTTTACTCTACTGCGGAAGATAACCAGCCGGCTGTAACCATCAAGTGCTATCAAGGTGAACGCGAGATGGCTGCTGCTAACAAGTTGCTTGGCGAATTTAACCTCGAAGGTATTGCACCTGCGCAACGCGGTATGCCACAAATTGAAGTGACCTTTGATATTGATGCCAACGGTATTTTGCACGTAACAGCAAAAGACAAAAACACTGGCAAAGAGAACAAAATCACCATCAAGGCAAACTCTGGTTTGACTGAAGAAGAAATTCAACGCATGGTGAAGGATGCTGAGGCAAATGCTGCTGAAGATAAGAAGGCGCTTGAGTTGGTAACCGCACGCAATACTGCTGATGCTTTGGCTCACTCAACCAAGAAAGCCTTAGAAGAGCATGGTGCTAGCTTAGAAGCTTCTGAAAAAGAAGCGATTGAAGCGGCCTTGAAGGACTTGGACGAAGCAATCAAAGGTAGCGATAAAGAAGCTATTGAAGCTAAGACAGAGGCTTTGGGTAAAGCAAGTCAGAAGTTGGTTGAAAAGGTCATGGCAGCAGAGCAAGCTAAAGCTGGCGGTGCTGCGCCTGGTGCAGCCCCTGGTGGTGCGCAGCAAGCAGCTCCTGACGCTGATGTTGTAGACGCTGATTTCAAAGAGGTTGATGACAAGAAGTAATTCTGAAATCAGACATTGATTAACGTAGTTTTGATGTACTTCAATAACAAGTCGGCCTCGTGCCGACTTGTGCCATTCAGGTTGTTGAGAGGAATAGGCCGTGCCTAAAAGTAAACGCGATTTTTATGAAGTTCTGGGTGTGTCAAAAGGTGCCAGTGATGATGAGTTGAAAAAAGCTTATCGCAAACTGGCGATGAAATACCACCCTGATCGCAATCCCGATAGCAAAACGGCTGAGGCGCAATTCAAAGAGGCCAAGGAAGCCTACGAGACACTCACTGACCCCAATAAGCGCGCTGCTTATGACCAATATGGTCACGCTGGTGTGGATCCCTCAATGGGCGGCGGTTTTGGTGGAGGTGGTTTTGGCGGCGGAGGTTTTGCTGATGCGTTTGGCGATATCTTCGGCGACATTTTTGGCCAAGGCGGTGGTCGCCAGTCCGGTCCTCAAGTCTATAAAGGCGCCGATCTGCGCTACAACATGGACATTACACTTGAGCAGGCTGCTGAAGGCTATACAACCCAAATTCGGGTTCCTAGTTGGAGCAATTGCAAGCCTTGTCATGGTACTGGCGCTGAGCCGGGATCTAAAGCGGAGACATGTACTACTTGTAATGGGCATGGTCAGGTGCGTGTACAACAAGGCTTTTTTTCCATGCAACAAACTTGTCCCAAGTGCCGCGGCACTGGCGAGTACATTCCTAAGCCATGTAAAACCTGTCATGGCACAGGTAAACACAAAGAACAAAAAACACTTGAAATCAAAATACCGGCCGGTATCGACGATGGCATGCGCGTGCGTTCCGTTGGCAATGGTGAGCCAGGCATTAATGGTGGTCCATCCGGTGATCTTTATGTAGAAGTACGGGTGAAGCCACATAAAGTCTTTGAGCGTGATGGCAGTGACTTGCATGTGCAAATGCCAATCTCTTTTGCTACAGCAACGATTGGTGGCGAGATCGAAGTGCCAACACTTGCGGGGCGCGTGGAGTTCCCCATTCCTGAAGGCACTCAAACTGGCAAGACATTCCGTTTGCGTAACAAAGGCATCAAGGGCCTGCGCTCATCTTTGGTGGGCGATCTATTTGTGCACGTTTTGGTTGAAACGCCTGTCAAGCTAACTGATGAACAAAAGAAATTACTGCAGAAGTTTGATGACAGTCTAAAGTCCGGCGGGGACAAACATAGCCCTCAACAAAAGGGCTGGTTTGACGGTGTGAAGAGTTTCTTTAGCTAATATTTTTGGCTAGTAATTAGCCAGCAAAACCATGTTCAGGTCCGGGAAACTTCCCGGACTTCACTTCCCGCACGTAGGCCTTGATAGCCGCCTCTAAGGAGTGATGGCCATCCATGAAGTTTTTGACGAACTTCGGTGCTTTGCCTGGGCTAATACCCAACATATCTTGCAAGACCAAAACTTGACCGGAGCAATCTGGACCAGCGCCGATTCCAATTGTTGGGATATTCAGTTCGGTAGTAATTCTTTCACCTAATGATGAAGGGATGGCTTCAAGCACAACCATTTGTGCACCAGCTTCCTGACAGGCGAGTGCTTGCTCTAGCATGACGCTTGCAGCATCTTTAGATTTGCCTTGGACTTTGTAACCACCTAAGACATGAACCGATTGTGGTAGCAAACCCAAATGCGCACAAACTGGAACGCTGCGGTCTACCAAGTGACGGATGACATCTACTTGCCAATCACCACCACCTTCAAGCTTAACCATATCGGCACCAGCTCGCATGAGTTGGGCTGCTGACTCTAAGGCTTGGAAAGGGTCGCCGTAGCTGGCAAATGGAAGATCAGCAATAACAAAAGCATGAGTATTGGCACGAGATACACACTCGGTGTGATACGCAACCTGCTCTACGGTAACTGGAGTTGTGCTGGAGTGCCCTTGAATGACATTACCCAACGAGTCGCCAATCAGAATGGTCTCAACCCCACAACGATTGAGGAGTGCTGACATGGTGGAGTCATATGCGGTGAGCATAGTGATTTTTTCACCCTCAGCATGCATAGCGTGGAGCTTAGTAATCGTGATTGGCTTATCGCCCTGTAAGTAACCCATGGCGAGAGTTTAATGAATTAATGCGCCGTTTGGCTATAAACATCTTTTTCCCCGCAATTACAGTTCCTGCAGGGGAGTTTTTCAATTCTTTGGTGGGCTACATTGGGTAGGTAGGCTTTTAGTTCGCCCCAGTTAGGCAAAAAGATATCGGGTGCGATTTCAAGAAGGGGTAAAAGCACAAAGGAGCGCTCAATGATTTTGGGGTGAGGAAGCATTAGCTCAGTTTCGTTTTGAGTAACCCCTTCAAAGGAAAGGATGTCAAGGTCGAGAGTTCGAGGGGCATTTGCATAAGGACGTTCTCGGCCAAACTCTTGCTCAATAGCCTGGCAAACATGCAAAAGCCCGTTGGGGCTTAACTCAGTCTCTATTTCAACGACGGCATTAATGTAGTCGCCGCCAGTAGCTTCAACGGGAGCGCTTTGATAGAAGCAGCTTTTAGCCAAAATCTGGAGTTCAGACCGCAATGCTAAGCAAACGATGGCATCAGTAATAAGCTGACGCGTATCGCCGATGTTGCCGCCAAATCCGATGTATGCCCTTGCCATAGGTTTCCAAACTAGAGATGAAACTACTTTACTGAAATTTCTCTAAGTTTGCTTAGTCCGCTGCACTCTCTGAGGGCACTGCTGCTTTTGGCTTTCTACGACGCCGTCTTTTGGCGGGGCTTGGACTATTGCCAGATTCATTTTTGACTGCTGCCATGAGTTCGTCTTGCCGAACAGGATCAGCAGAAATGAAGTCAGTCCACCACTGACCAATGGCTGAATTCAGTTCTCCTGTGGCGCAGCGAAGTAGCATAAAGTCATAACCCGCCCTAAAACGTGGTGATTCAATTAGTCTGTAGGGGTAGCGGCCTACGCGTCTCTCAAAGCGAGGCTGCATCGACCAAATCTCACGCATATCGCTTTCAAAGCGGCGTTGAATAGTCATGCCGCTACTTTGGGTGGCAATTGTCTCGTCCATCGCATCCTGCAGGGCGGGGATATTGGCCATGCCTTTGGCAGAGTTGGCTTTCCAATTCTTGAGGAGGTCAGGCCAAAGGAGGGTGGCAAATAAAAATCCTGCAGAAACGCTTTTGCCGGATTGAATGCGGTCATCTGTGTTGGCTAAAGCAAGTTTTACGAAATCATTAGCCCCTTTGGAGTCTTCACCGCTATCTAAAATATGATCAAGCAGTGGAAGTAGGCCATGATGCAGTCCTGCATCTTTCAGTCCCTGGATGGCTTTCCAAGAGTATCCAGACATCAAGAGCTTCAGAATTTCATCAAAGAGTCTGGCTGAAGGAACATCATTTAATAGCTTGCCAAGCTTAGCAATGGGGGTGCGTGTAGCAGCATCTAATTCAAAACCCGTCTTGGCTGCGAAGCGTACTGCTCTGAGCATGCGAACCGGGTCTTCGCAATAGCGTTTTGCTGGATCACCAATCATGCGCAAGGTTTTCTTTTGCATGTCTGCCATTCCGCCGTGATAGTCGAGAACCATTTCGGAGGAGGGGTCATAGTACATCGCATTAATTGTGAAATCACGCCTTGCAGCATCTTCGCCTTGCGAGCCCCAGACGTTATCTCGCAGGATGCGGCCACTTTCCGCCACATGATCCCCAGCGTTATCCAGTAGGGCTCTGAAGGTCGATACCTCAATGATTTCGGGGTGACCTTTGCCAAAGAAGGTGACATGCACAATTTGAAAGCGGCGCCCAATCAGACGTGCTTTACGAAATAATCTCTGTACTTGATCTGGGGTTGCATTAGTTGCTACGTCAAAATCCTTTGGGCTGATACCCAATGCAAGATCTCTGACCGCTCCGCCAACAATAAATGCTTCATAGCCTGCTTGCTGCAATGTATGCGTTACCTTCACTGCATTTTTTGAGAGTAAGTGCGGGTCGATGCGATGCGCTTTCTTTGGTATGCGCTTTGGCGTGCTGGAATTATTCGCCTGTGTGTGCCTGACCATTGGGTCACGCCGCAAAATACGTTTAATAAATTTAGTGATCATGCAAACAATTCAAGAATAGGCCAGTTGCGCTGCTTCGCTTCGTTGCGAAGACGATCATCTGGGTTGGTAGCAACGGGATGGCTTACCTTTTCGAGTAAAGGAAGATCGTTCATCGAATCAGAATAAAAATAACTATAAGGAAGGGTATCTAGTGACAACTGCTGGGATGCTAACCAGTCATGCAAATTCTGAATCTTCCCTTCACGAAAGTTCGGGATGCCTTTGACTTCGCCAGTGTAGTTGGCCAATGGATGGTCATTTGCGGTGGCTGGCTCAGTGGCAATGAGGTGCTCGATACCAAAACTTTCAACGATAGGGCGCGTAACAAAGCTGTTGGTTGCGGTAATCACGCAGCAAAGATCTCCCGCATCTTGGTGGCGTTTAACTAGATCAATCGCTTGTTGTCGAAGTTGACCATGAATCACTTCCTTCATGAAAGCATCGTGCCACTCTTTTAGCTGTGCCCTTGAATGTTCTGAAAGTGGCTTGAGAGCAAAACGCAGAAACTCATGAATATCCAGCTTGCCATCTTTGTAGTCTTGGTAGAAGCGTTCGTTTTGTCGCGCATAGTATTCGCTATCAACAACGCCAATACGTGCCAAAAATTGACCCCATTCGTAATCGCTATCACAGGGTAAAAGAGTATGGTCTAAATCGAAGAGGGCTAACTGAGTCACGAATAGAATATTGAATAAATTATTTGGGCTGCAAGAGCTCGCGTACAAGGGGTAAGGTTACAGCACGTTTGGTTTCTAGAGAGTAGGCGTCCAAAGCATCAATCAAAGCCATTAGGCTGGGCATATCTCGGTAAAAACGACTGGATAACCAAGGTAATACGTCCGGAGATAAAACGAGTCCTCGCGCTCTAGCAGCCTCTTCTAACGCTTGTATTTTCTCATCATCGTCCAAAAGCTGCGTCTGAAAGACCAAGCCCCAGCCCAGACGGGTTCGCAGGTCTTCCCGTAGCTTTAAATTCGCTGGCGCCGTATTGCCAGCCATAAAAATATGAATCGCTTTGCTAGCTTGCACGGTATTGAGAATGCGAAAGAGTGAGCCAATAAGACGATCATCTAGGTGATCAACATCATCAACGGTAATCACTGAAGCCTTTTTACTTTCAGCTAAGGCGCCCATTTTTTCTTCAAGACGTATCCAGGCGGTTGGCTCCAATGGGCTCAGAGCAATGCACTCTAATCCTGTATCTTGAGCGGCATTTCTAATTGCCTCTAACAAATGGGTGCGCCCAGAACCTTCAGGCCCCCACCAATAAATCCAACGTTGATTTAATGGATTGTTGGAACTCTCATTTGCAGAAATTGCCCACGAGCGTTTGATATTTTGTAAGGCAGATATCAACGCAAGATCTTTCCCTGGGAGATAGTTTTCTAGGCTCGCTTTAGGTGAGTGGCTGATATCTAGTGCAAATTGTTTTGGAAGTGGAGGCGTGTTCATTACTACAAATTTATTTTTGATACCACGCGCTTTGCGTATAGAGAGACCATAGATACTTCACTAAGACTAAGCTGACGGCGCTAATTGGTAACGCAAGCAGGACGCCAAAAAAACCAAATAAATTGCCAAAGAAAAGTAAGGCAAACAATACTGCTACTGGATGGAGGCCAATCCGCTCACCTACAAGACGGGGCGTCAAAAAGAAGCCTTCCAAGAGCTGCCCAATCCCAAACAAAATGAGCACCAGAATAATTTCAGTCCCGGGGCCAAATTGCAAAAGCGCTGATAGGGTTGCCAAGGTAAGGCCTAAGGTGATGCCGATGTAGGGAATCGCGATCATCAAGGCGGTAAAGACACCAAGTGCAGCCGCACCTTTAATACCAATAAAACTTAAGCCGGCGCTGTAATAAATTGCCATGATAGAAATCACAATCAGCATGCCGCGCAAATATTGAGAGAGTAATCCGTCTGTATGCATTGCCAAGTGGTGAACGGTTTCTTGTGCGCGCACCGGAACAATGTCTTTAACGAGCCCAAAGAAATGCTTCCAATCCATCAGCAGATAAAACATCACGAAAATAATCAACACGGCATTAACAAAGCCGGCAATGACGGAGCTTCCTGACATGAGAATGGTGTCAATCGTTGAGGTCATTAAGCTGTCGGCATTATCATTAATGTGCGCAGTAATTTTTTGGGTGGCCGTTGCCTTGAAGGTTGCCCAGTCAAAATTAATATGAAATTCACTGAGTTTTGGGCCAAGCCAAGCCTGAGTATTGGCAATCCAATCTGGAAGCTGGGCCTTAATTAGGGGAATTTCATATTTGAGTAGGCTGATGAGCAGGCTCAAAATGAAGAAAACGAGGCAAAGTCCCATGAACATGCTCAGAGCGGCGGCCAGGGCTCGAGGCACGCGATGTTGCTCAAGCCACAGGCAAACAGGGCGTAAAGCATACGCCAGAATGAATGCGGTGAGAAAAGGGGTAAAAATTTCGGCCATCTTGCTTCAATCCTCTAGAATTCAATGATTCTACTGACGAAGTAGCATTTTTTACTAATATTCCGGCTCTCATATGACTTCCTCTCCTAATTCCTCCTCAAAAGGCCTTTCCTATCGTGACGCTGGTGTCGATATCGATGCTGGGGACGATTTAGTTGATCGTATTAAGCCACTGGCCAAAAAGACCATGCGCGAGGGCGTTTTGGCGGGAATTGGTGGCTTTGGAGCCCTTTTTGAGGTGCCTAAACGCTATAAAGAACCCGTTTTGGTTTCGGGTACAGATGGTGTTGGTACGAAGCTTAGATTAGCTTTTGAATGGAATCGCCACGAAACTATTGGGCAAGATTTGGTGGCTATGAGTGTTAACGACATTTTGGTGCAGGGTGCCGAACCTCTCTTTTTCTTGGATTACTTTGCTTGCGGCAAGTTAACAGTCGATACAGCGGCAACCGTCGTGGGTGGCATAGCTAAGGGCTGCGAATTATCGGGTTGCGCACTCATTGGTGGTGAAACTGCAGAAATGCCAGGCATGTACCCACCAGGTGAATATGACTTGGCTGGTTTTGCGGTGGGTGCAGTTGAGAAATCGAAAATCATTACTGGTGCAACCATTGTTCCTGGTGATGCTGTCATCGCCATCGGATCGAGTGGCGCACACTCCAATGGTTACTCATTAGTACGCAAAATTATTGAACGTGCTGGCGCTAAGCCAAGCGATGACATAGGCGGTCGCTCATTAGCTGATGTGGTGATGGCGCCAACTGAAATTTATGTCAAGCCGCTGCTGAAATTGATTTCTGAAATCAATGTAAAAGGTATGGCGCATATCACTGGCGGTGGCTTGGTAGATAACGTTCCCCGCGTGCTCCCAGAAAATATTCAAGCAGTATTGCATCGTGATAGCTGGCAAATGCCAGAACTCTTCCGTTGGTTGCAAATGAAGGGTGGTGTTGCTGATGCAGAAATGGTGCGTGTATTTAACTGCGGCATTGGTATGGTGTTGATCGTCTCCCAAGATCAAGTGGACACAGCGATTAAGTCATTGACTGCGCAGGGCCTTAAGGCTTGGATGGTGGGCGAAGTGGTGGAACGTCCAAAAGATGCGCCACAAACTATCGTTATTTAAATCGATAGCTGCGAATCATCGCAACGAATTTATTTTTTTAAACTACTCTTGCAGTAATCTAACGCCGCCTTTAACCCTTCGGGGTTGAAGGGGTCAAAAGTTTTTCTTCCCTCTATTGCGCGCAACCAGGTGAGCTGACGCTTTCCAAGCTGACGCGTAGCTGCCAAAGCTTTGTAACGCATCTGCTCGGCGTCAATTTCCCCATTGAGAAATTCCCAGGCTTGGCGATAACCAACTGAACGAATCGCTGGTAAATCTGGATGCAGTCCAGGATTGGCTCGCAATGCTTTGACTTCTTCTATAAATCCGGCGGCAAGCATTTCATCAAAGCGTTTTTCTAAATTCAGATGCAATCTTTTGCGATCGCTGGGCTCGAGAGATACGAGATGAATCCAAGGAGGGATCGCTGAACCTTCGCGTCCATCTTCACTTGGCGAATCAGCCAATAGTGCTGACATAGGCTTGCCGGTGATTTCAAAAACCTCAAGGGCCCGCTGCACTCGCTGAGAGTCATTTGGCTTTAAGCGTGCTGCAGTATCGGGGTCGACGTTGGCAAGTTTGTCATGCATGGCAGGCCAGCCGATTGCTTTGCCTTCTTCATCTAAGCGAGCGCGAATTTCTGGGTTTGCTGGGGGCAGTGAGGAGAGGCCATGTGCCCAAGCACGCCAGTACAACATTGTTCCGCCAACAACGACTGGGATATTTCCTCTTGCACGAATTTCTGTACAAAGCCGTTTCGCGTCATTGGCAAAACGTGCTGCTGAATACACTTCAGTGGGTTCAATAATGTCAATGAGGTGATGAATGACGGCGGCTTGTTCAGCTTTAGTAGGTTTGGCGCTACCAATATCCAAACCACGATAGACCAATGCAGAGTCCATGCTGATGAGCTCAATGGTTTGACCAATTGATTTTGCATACTCAGCCAATGACATGGCGAGATGGGTTTTGCCTGCGCCAGTAGGCCCAACGATACAAAGCGTTGGATCATTATTTAGGGCATGCAAAGGCTGAATGTAGGGTTCAGTTGGCATACCTAATTATAAGAGCCTGTTAATATCCGCAACAACCTATCAGTTTGAGAGCGATTCGATGGATACCCTTTTGCAAATTAGTGATTTATTACTACATATTGATAAACATCTTGATGTGGTGATTCAGCAATATGGCCCCTGGGCCTACGGCCTTCTATTTGCGATTGTGTTTGCAGAGACGGGTTTAGTCGTTGCACCATTCTTACCGGGCGACTCTCTTTTGTTTATCGCTGGCGCTTATTGTGCTACTGAGCATTTTAATATCTGGTCACTATGCATCGGTTTGCTTGTTGCTGCAGTCGCAGGCAATACCGTGAATTATTTCATTGGCCGTTGGATTGGAAAAAGAGTTTTTAGTAGTCAATCGCGTTGGATCGATCAAGGTGCTTTATTAAAGACGCATGCTTTCTATGAAAAGCATGGCGGTAAGACCATTATCCTTGCGCGTTTTCTGCCGATCATTCGAACTTTTGCACCCTTTGTTGCTGGAGTATCCGAGATGAACTTTTCACGCTTTCAGTTATTCAATATTACTGGGGCTGCGCTGTGGGTCTTTGGTTTAGTCGTTGCAGGATATTTCTTTGGCAATATTCCCATTATTCGCCAGAATCTCAATGTGATTGTGCTGGTGGGTGTTGGTGCAGCAGCAGTACCCGTTGCATTTGCAGCCATCTACAAAATATTCCAGCGTAAGAAAGGCTAAACAGCAAAAGTGATTCGGCTTTAGTGAAGCTTGGTTTGACTCTCGAGCGTAGCAATATGCTCACGAATATCACTTGCATCTTCGGCTTCTGGCATTTCACTGAGATAGCGGTGCATATCCTCTAATGCAGGGCGCAAATACTCGAGTTGAGCAAAGATGAGTCCGCGATCTCGGATTTCTTCAATCGCATCTGGCAGAAGAATAACTAGGCGCTCTTGGATTCCTAGCAAACGCTCCCAGCGCTCGTGCTCTGAGTAAATCATTTTGAGATTTCTGAGGTAGCGCGACAGAATCTCGCGTGAGCTGGATGCGCGCAGGAAGATATTGAGTGGCAGGCTGAGCTCACCCCGATAACCTTTAGCATCAAGGTAAGGATCTAGCATTTCTTGTAGTTGGTTCTTGGACAGTGATTCGCCTGTCAAGGGGTCCATGATCACTTCGCCTTGTTGCAAAGAGATGCGCATCATGAAGTGATTCGGAAATGAGACGCCCCGAATTTTTAGGCCAATTTGATTGCCAAGTTCCATCATCAAGATCGCTAAAGAGATAGGAATGCCTCTGCGATTTTCAAGAACGTAATGAAGGTAGGAATTTTCAGGCGCATAAAAATCATTGGGGTTGGGCCCAAAGCCTAGCTCTGTATAAAAGAAATGCTTTAGTATTTGCAGTCGCTGGATCGGTGATGTATCTGGTGTTACGCGTGACTTTAATTTGTTGCCCATTTGATCGAGCTTATCCAACACCCCTTGCACATCTAAATCTGGATAAGCATGTTGTGCAACAGCGATCGCGGCCTCAGTTAAAGGGAAGTGCTCGTCTTCGGCAACTAATGAGGTGAAATAGTCGAGTTGTTGTGTTGGCATAAATCCTATTTTGCATGACGCAAGAATTTTTGCCAGCGAATTCCAACCAATCCCAGGGATGCGAAGTAAACAATGGCAGCTGCGCCTAGCCATGCAGCTAGGAGGCCAATGCGCAGCCATGGTTCAGATTGCAGGGCGATCCAGTTATGCGCACCTGCTGCATAAAAAAGGACTGCCCCAAAAGGTATCAAGGCAAAAAGCAATTGACCTAAGTACTTAGCCCAGGCGGAGTTAGGCAGGGCTCCACGACGATGCAGACCAATCCAGAGGAGGGCGGCATTTAGGCAGGCACCCATTCCCACTGATAGTGCCAGTCCTGCATGCCCAAGCCAAGGAACAAATGCCAAATTAGCCAGCTGTGTTGCAAGTAGGACGAGGAGGCCAATTTTGACCGGGGTGCGAATGTCTTGCCGCGAATAAAAACCAGGAGCCAAAATCTTGACCAGAATTAAGCCAATCAGACCAACGCCATAAGCGGCTAATGCGCGTTGTGTCATCAGCACGTCCAACGCACTAAATTTGCCGTAGTGATAAAGAACGGCGGCTAGTGGCTCGCCAAAAATAAATAATGCGATTGCTGCAGGGGCTGCTAGTAAAAAAGTGAGTTGCAAACCCCAAATTAATAGCTCCCCAGCATGCACTAAATCATTCTTCGCATTGGCTTTGCTCAGGCTTGGTAGAAGCACAGTGCCCAATGCTACGCCTAGAAGCGCTGTCGGAAATTCCATGAGCCGATCTGCATAAGATAGCCATGACACACTGCCAGCTTGCAAGCGCGAAGCAATGTTGGTATTGATGATGAGTGAAATTTGGGCCACAGACACAGCGAATACTGCAGGCCCCATCAACTTGAGAACTCGTCGTGCGTCGGGATTAGTCATTGCAGTTTTGATGGCGCCTGGAAGTAAGTCAATGCGCGGCAATAAGCCAAGACGTGAGAGAGCTGGAAGCTGTATTGCCAATTGCAAAATACCGCCCAATAAAACACCAATACTGAGTGCATAAATCGGCTGTTCTAAATGAGGCGCTAAAAAGATGGCGCTGCCGATCAGGGCAAGATTGAGTAAAACAGGGGTGAAAGCAGGAATGGCAAAACGGTGATAGGTGTTTAGAATTCCGGCTGAGAGTGAGACCATGGAAATCAGTCCGATATAGGGGAACATGATGCGGGTCATAACTACGCTAGCGTCATAAGCCTGCCCCCCTTTAAAGCCTGTAGCAATCACCAAAATGAGTAAGGGGGCGCCAATCACGCCTAGTAATACCGTGAGCAGCAAAGCCCAAAATAAGAGCGTAGCGACCGCATTGATGAGGATTTTGGCCTTGCTTTGGTCCTCATTTGTGGAAATTTCGCCCAAAATGGGCACAAAAGCCTGTGAAAAAGCCCCTTCAGCAAAGAGTCGGCGCAACAGATTTGGTAGCCTAAAAGCCACATTAAAGGCGTCTGTCCACTCGGAAGCCCCGAAACTACGGGCAATTAGGGTCTCCCGCAGCAGTCCCGTAATGCGGGAAAGCATGGTTAGTGAGCTAACCTTAGCGGCGGCAGAAAGCAGGTTCATGAGCCAATTTTCACCTATTTATTGGTTGGCTGGGCTTTTTTGCCCCTTTAAGGTAAAATCTAGGGTTTTGGCGAGCTTGCTTATGAATCTAGCAAGTCCGCAAGATTTTTAACTAATCGCATTTTGCAATTTATAGAGGCAAGGTTTAAAGATGGCCAATACAGCACAAGCGCGTAAGCGTGCACGCCAAGCAGTAAAACAAAACGAACATAACTCCAGTTTGCGTTCAAAGCTCCGCACTTCCATTAAAGCGGTTCGTAAAGCGATTGAAACTGGTGACAAGGCTGCTGCAGCGAAAGTATTCGCAGCAACTCAATCAACTATCGACAAGATTGCTGATAAAAAGATTGCACATAAAAATACTGCAGCTCGTCAGAAGTCCCGTTTGTCAGCAGCCATTAAGGCGATGGCAGCGTAATACGTTTTCAGTTGTAGGCTGGTCGAAGTAGTTTCGACCTAGGCCCGCTCCTCATCAGAGCGGGTTTTTGTTTTTAAGGCTGGGCTGGGGCTGTTGGGTTGAACTCACATGCCTCTTCGATTGGTAGGCCATTGTCTTTGGCAAAGTTCATGACAAAGTCTAGCGCTCGAGGATCTAGGTCTCTCAGTCTGGTATCGATAACAACGCATTTCACTTTTGCAATAAGCACTGGTCTGACATAGGGCGAATAAGTGAAGCGGGGGTCTCCGGAATCACCAGGAGGGCGAAAAGTAGCCATCACCCCGCACAGACGCTCCGCCCAATCGCTAGGCCGAAATGGTTTGCCCGAAGTGGTAATGCCTTGAATGAAAAGCTTTTTGTGGTTCAAGTTCGCGTAATGATGGTTGTAAGAAGAGTGTTGCTAAGCCCTCTAGCTTAACAGCCCAAGTTGGCCGTAAGATGACTTTAGGACCTATTTTCGTGCAACCGAATGTTTGAAGAAAAAAATGCAAGCCAAAACTTTAGTAGAAAGCTCAACTATGACATCCCTGGCAAAGCCTCAAGTGCCTGGTAAGGTAAAGCACTATCTGCAGTTTTCCGACCTAACTCGTGAAGAGTATGACTACTTACTCAAGCGCTCGGCCTGGCTCAAGGCGAAATTTAAGAGTTATGAGACATGGCACCCTCTTCATGACCGTACCTTGGCTATGATTTTTGAAAAGCATTCCACTCGCACACGTCTCTCCTTTGAAGCGGGAATTCATCAACTTGGTGGTCATGCTGTATACCTTAATACTCGCGACACTCAGTTGGGTCGTGGCGAGCCGGTAGAGGATGCTGCGCAGGTGATTTCACGGATGACCGACATCATCATGATTCGCACCTTTGGCCAAGAGATTATTGAGCGCTTTGCTGCGAATTCACGCGTTCCAGTGATTAACGGCTTAACCAATGAATTCCATCCTTGCCAAGTGTTGGCTGATATCTTTACTTTTGTAGAGGCTCGTGGCCCGATTCAGGGCAAGACAGTGGCTTGGGTTGGCGACGCAAACAATATGGCATACACCTGGTTGCAAGCGGCTGAGTCCTTAGACTTCCAGTTGCGTTTCTCAGCGCCAGAGGGTTATCAATTGGATCCAGCTCGCTTGACTCCTCAGGCAGCAAAGCATTTAACAATTTGTGCCGATCCAAAAGAGGCGTGCAAAGGTGCTGACTTGGTCACAACCGATGTATGGACCAGTATGGGCTATGAGGCGGAAAACACTTCGCGGATGAATGCCTTCCAGGACTGGATGGTTGATGAGGAGTTAATGTCTCTAGCTAAACCTGACGCCTTGTTCATGCACTGCTTGCCAGCCCATCGTGGCGAAGAGGTATCTGCTGGAGTGATTGATGGGCCTCAAAGTATTGTTTGGGAAGAGGCGGAAAATCGCTTGCACGTGCAAAAGGCTTTGATGGAGTATTTGCTCTGCGGTCGTTTGGATTAATACAACGTCAGCAATAAAATACGAAGTAATTTGCCCCAATTTCGTTTTAGTAAGTTTTTAGTTAATTTTTGATTGAATAAAAAATGTCCGATATTAAAAAAGCAGTTCTAGCGTATTCCGGCGGTCTTGATACCAGCGTAATCTTGAAGTGGCTTCAAGATACTTATGGCTGTGAGATCGTAACTTTCACTGCTGACTTGGGTCAGGGCGAAGAGTTAGAGCCAGCACGTGCTAAGGCATTGCAATTTGGCATCAAACCTGAAAACATTTTTATTGATGACTTACGCGAAGAATTTGTGCGCGACTTCGTGTTCCCGATGTTCCGTGCCAATACGATTTATGAGGGCGAATATTTATTGGGTACCTCCATTGCTCGCCCATTAATTGCGAAGCGTCAGATTGAGATCGCCCGCTTAACTGGTGCAGACTCTGTATCGCATGGCGCTACTGGTAAAGGTAACGACCAAGTCCGCTTTGAGTTGGGTTACTACGCCTTAGAGCCTGGTATCAAAGTGATTGCTCCTTGGCGTGAATGGGATCTTCTCTCACGTGAGAAGTTGATGGCTTATGCAGAAAAGCATGGCATTCCAGTTGAGATGAAGCATAAGCAAGGCGGATCACCATATTCTATGGATGCAAACCTCTTGCATATTAGCTACGAAGGTCGTCATTTAGAAAATCCGAATGCTGAAGCAGAAGAGTCAATGTGGCGTTGGACGGTTTCTCCAGAAAAGGCGCCAGACACCCCTGAAATTATTGAGATCGAGTTTAAAGCCGGGGACCCAGTAGCGATTGATGGCAAGACTTATAAGCCACATGAGTTGCTAGCGGAATTAAATCGTATTGGTGGTAAGCACGGCATTGGTCGCCTAGATCTGGTAGAAAACCGCTTTGTGGGCATGAAGAGTCGTGGGTGCTACGAAACACCTGGCGGCACTATTTTGCTGAAAGCTCACCGTGGTATCGAAAGTATCACTTTGGATCGTGAGGTGGCGCATTTGAAGGATGACTTAATGCCTCGCTATGCAAGCTTGATCTACAACGGCTTGTGGTGGGCGCCAGAGCGTTTGGCATTGCAGACTTTGATTGACCATACACAACAAGCTGTTAACGGTGTTGTTCGTTTGAAGCTCTACAAAGGATCTGTATCTGTAATTTCACGTGATTCAGCAAATACTTTGTTTGATCAAAATATTGCAACCTTTGATGATGATGGTGGCGCATACAACCAAGCAGATGCTGGTGGCTTTATTAAGCTCAATGCTCTACGTATGCGCATTGCTGAGACAGCGAAGCGTAAGCGCGCCAAGAAATAACTAAAAGAAAAATGACATAAACGAATAGAACTAAAGAGAACAGAAAGAACTTCAATGCAATTTGATCAAGTTTCCGTAGGCAAGAAAGCCAATGTATTTTTTGATGGCAAATGTGTATCTCATACTGTGACATTGCCAAATGGCGTACGCAAGTCCGTTGGTGTTGTATTGCCAAGCACCTTGCGTTTTGACTTAAGTACTAAAGAAATTATGGAAGTTGTAGATGGTAATGCTTTTGTCAGCATCAATGGCGCTCCCGAGCAAGAGTTCAAAGCAGGTCAAAGCTGGGAAGTGGAAAAGGGCGGCTACTTCATTATTCGTGCCGAGCAACCCGTGCACTACGTTTGCCATTTTGAATAAATAGGTAAACGTGTAAAGCAAAAACGCAGATCTCGGTCTGCGTTTTTTATTGCCTTTTATTTCCCTAATGCCTCTACCGCTTCGGTAGGCCAGTAATAGTGGTTCCTGGAACAATCACTCTCTCTGAGAACCATTGCTTATTCATTTCCAATGCATAGCGCACAGCTGCTTTGGGGCAGTGATTGTTAGTGGTTTCAGCTTGCATCTCTTCAATATTCACAATCTTGCCGTCATCCGCAATGAATGCAATGGAGAGTGGAATCTTGGTGTTGTTCATCCAGAAGCAGTGGCCTGCTTTTTGTTCGAATACAAATAGCATTCCAGAATTGGTTGGCATGCTAGTGCGATTCATCAGCCCCACTTCCCTTGACTTGGGTGTATCAGCTAGTTCAGCCTGAATACGGTAGATGCCCGCTTTGAGCTCAATGGTGGGTAGACCAATATTGACCTGGCCCAGCGTAAGGCTGGAGCCAAAGAAAAAAAGAGTGGCAAATAGTTTGATGAGGTTGTTTTTTGAGGTAAGCATGAGTGGATTTTAAGTGAGACAAATTGCAGGCGAAAAAAAACCCAGGAACGAATCCTGGGTTTTTAATAATGATCTAAGGACTATTAAGCCGCTTGGATATTGGTAGCTTGCTTGCCTTTAGGGCCTTGGGTAATGTCAAACGTTACCTTTTGGTTTTCCTTAAGGGTCTTGAACCCAGGCATAGTAATTGCGCTGAAATGCGCGAACAACTCTTCTTCACCATCATCAGGTTTGATAAAGCCAAAACCTTTTGCATCATTGAACCACTTAACAATTCCGGTCGCCATGCGAACTCCATTACATAAACTTAAAACAACCGTGATGAGGGTAAATACTTTTTAATCAGTCTCAATCCACAACACGCCTAAATAGAACCTCTTTTGAAGCCTACCCCTGATTGTTTGCCCTTTTTGGAGGGGTGTCAAGGAGTTATATGGCCCTACCCCCTAGTAAATACCCCTTTTTTTATCGAAAAATGCCCCAATATGGGTTTAGAAGGCGTTTTTGCGTGTTTTTCGCAACAAGACCCCAATAAATTAAAGTTTGAATATCTGTGTTTAGAATGTTTCTCATGAGTCGCGCACCAAAAAATCCCACTACTGGCAACCCAAGCAATCCATATGCTGAGGACACTATTCTTCTCGAAAAACAGGTCGAGCAAGTTAAAGCGCCATCGATGTATAAAGTGTTGCTCTTGAATGACGATTACACGCCAATGGAATTTGTGGTGATGGTGATTCAGGAGTATTTTAATAAGGATCACGAAACTGCTACACGCATCATGTTGCAAGTACATTTAGTTGGTAAGGGCGTTTGCGGAGTATTTACCCGAGATATTGCTGCCACAAAAGTGCATCAAGTTATTGAACTCTCCCGTGAAGCGGGTCACCCACTACAGTGCACTATGGAGGAAGCATGATTGCCCAAGAATTAGAAGTCAGTTTGCACATGGCGTTTGTTGACGCAAGGGCTTCACGACATGAGTTCATTACCGTTGAGCATCTGCTCGCAGCCCTACTGGATAACGCTACTGCGGTCGATGTCTTAAAGGCTTGCGCAGTTAATATTGCGGAACTGCGCGCACAACTTAAAAACTTCATTAATGACAATACTCCCGTAGTGCCTGGAAATGATGAGGTGGATACGCAACCTACGCTAGGATTTCAGCGCGTCATTCAGCGCGCCATCATGCATGTTCAATCGACATCGAATGGCAAAAAAGAAGTAACTGGTGCAAATGTGCTGGTTGCAATTTTTGGTGAAAAAGATTCGCATGCAGTGTATTTCTTGCAACAGCAAGGTGTTACACGTCTAGATGTAGTGAACTTCATCAGTCATGGTGTGCGTAAAGATCAGTCTGAGCATGTGAAGCCTGTTGAGCCTTCCCAGGAGACTGAAGAATCTAGTTCTTCCGGTAAAGAAAGCCCGCTGGAGCAGTACACCCAAAACCTGAACGCAATGGCTCGCCAGGGCAAAATTGATCCTTTAATTGGGCGCGAGAGTGAAGTAGAGCGTGTCATTCAAGTTTTATGTCGTCGTCGCAAGAACAACCCCTTGCTGGTTGGTGAGGCTGGTGTAGGTAAAACGGCGATTGCCGAGGGCCTTGCCTGGAGAATTGTTAAGGGTGATGTGCCAGAAATTTTGGCCAATGCGACGGTTTACTCATTAGATATGGGCGCTCTTTTGGCGGGCACAAAATATCGCGGTGATTTTGAGCAGCGCTTAAAGAGTGTTCTCAAGTCGCTAAAAGATAATGCGCATGGCGTTTTGTTTATTGATGAGATTCATACGCTTATCGGCGCGGGCGCAGCTTCTGGTGGAACATTAGACGCAAGCAATTTGCTTAAACCAGCATTGTCTAATGGTCAGCTCAAATGCATTGGAGCAACTACCTTTACAGAATATCGCGGTATCTTTGAAAAGGATGCAGCGTTATCACGCCGTTTCCAGAAGGTCGATGTTGTAGAGCCAACAGTGGATCAAACGGTGCAAATTTTGCGCGGCTTGAAATCTCGTTTTGAAGAGCATCATAGCGTGAAGTATGCGGCCGGTGCATTGGTTGCTGCCGCTGAACTATCTGCTCGTTATATTAATGACCGTCATTTGCCCGATAAAGCAATTGACGTCATTGACGAGGCTGGGGCAGCTCAACGTATATTGCCAAAGTCTAAACAGAAGAAAACCATTGGCCGCCCAGAGATTGAAGAGATTGTGGCAAAGATTGCACGCATACCGCCACAATCAGTCACTGTGGACGACCGTAGTAAGTTGCAAACTCTTGATCGAGACATCAAGAGCGTCGTATTTGGTCAAGACCCTGCAGTTGAATCCTTAGCTAGCGCAATTAAGATGACGCGTGCTGGTCTTGGCAAGATTGATAGACCGATTGGTTCATTTTTATTCTCTGGTCCAACAGGCGTTGGTAAAACTGAAGTGGCTAAGCAACTGGCTTATATTCTCGGCATTGAACTGCTGCGATTTGATATGTCTGAATACATGGAACGTCATGCGGTGAGCCGTTTGATTGGAGCGCCTCCAGGCTATGTTGGCTTTGATCAAGGTGGCTTACTCACAGAAGCTGTTAATAAGAAGCCGCATTGTGTGCTCCTGCTTGATGAAATTGAAAAAGCCCATCCAGATATCTTTAATATTCTGCTGCAGGTCATGGATCACGGCACCTTGACGGATAACAATGGCCGTAAGACAGATTTCCGTAACGTGATCATCATCATGACTACCAATGCTGGTGCTGAAGCGATGCAGAAATCGACTATTGGCTTTACCAATGCACGTGAGTCTGGCGATGAAATGGCAGACATCAAAAAGTTCTTTACGCCGGAGTTCCGCAATCGTTTAGATGCCATTGTCTCCTTCAAGGCGCTTGATGAGTCCATCATCATGCGCGTAGTTGACAAGTTCTTAATGCAGCTTGAAGAGCAATTGCATGAGAAGAAGGTGGATGCAACATTTAGTCCGGCGTTACGTTCCCATTTGGCTAAGCATGGCTTTGATCCTTTAATGGGCGCACGTCCAATGCAGCGCATTATTCAAGACACTGTACGCAAGGCACTTGCTGACGAGCTCTTGTTTGGCAAGTTAGCCCAGGGCGGTCATGTAGATGTCGATATTGATGCGGAAGGTAAGGTATTGCTGAACTTTGATGCGCCTGTATTGCCGGGTAAACGCGCCAAAGCTGACATAGCGCCAGCCGAAGAAATTTAATTAACCAACTTATTGAATCAATACATATAAAAGGAAAAGCATGTCTCATCACGAAAAACTACTAGAGGCTTTCGAAACTTACAAAGCGGAAAATGAAAAGTTTCAAGGCAAGGGCATTAAGGCATCGGCTGCTCGTGCCCGTAAAGCGCTGCAAGAAATTGCTGGTTCATGCAAAGAGCGCCGCAAAGAGATTACCGCTGAAAAAGAGTCTCGTGAAGGCGCTGGTGCTGGTATGTCACAAGATGCAGCACGTAAGGCACATATTCGTAAGTAATAGCTTTAATTCTTGTTAAACAAAAAAGCCACCTACGGGTGGCTTTTTTATAGCTAGCGAATGTTGTCCGAGTCTTTAAGCTCGACCAGTACTACCAAAGCCGCCGGCGCCACGACTGCTCTCGGTAAACTCTTCAACTACCTTAAGCTCTACTTGTTGTACTGGCATTACTACGAGTTGAGCTAGGCGCTCCATAGGCTCAAGTTTGAATGGGGTAGATCCACGATTCCACGTGCTGACCATCAGCTGGCCCTGATAATCTGAATCTATTAATCCCACTAGATTGCCGAGCACAATGCCATGCTTGTGACCTAAGCCAGAGCGTGGAAGAATAAATGCGGCATAACGTGGGTCTTCTACATAAATTGCCAATCCAGTAGGCACCAAAACAGTTTGGCCAGGTGCAATCTCAATCGTCTCATCAATGCAGGCCCGGAGATCTAATCCTGCACTTCCAGGGGTGCCATAACTGGGCAGCTGATCGCGCATACGTTCATCGAGAATTTTGACTTGGAGTGATTGCATGAAATTTCCTAAAAACGGGGAATATAAATAGGGGTACGAGGGTGTGTTGCTTAAATTTTCTTGGCGACTAGTTGAATTAGTTGACGTGCCAGCTGAAGCTTTTCTGCCTTAGCTATTTTCTTGGACCCGTTAGCATCAATTACAAGCAATTGATTGAGATCGCTGCCAAAAGTATCTGGGCCAATGTTGCCAACGACCATGGGAATATCCTTGCGCTGACGTTTCTCGTTGGCATGCTTTTCTAGGTCAGTGGATTCAGCCGCAAAGCCCACGCAATAAGGGTAAGGTTTACCGCCCTTGGTCTTCACTGACTTGGCAACTTCTAACAAGATATCTGGATTCGCTGAAAATTCGATGCATGGCGCCTCATTTCCTTGGCGTTTAATCTTTTCTTTTGCGGGCTTCGCAATTCCCCAGTCGGCAACAGCAGCTACTGCAAAGAAGATATCGCAGTCCGTTGCGCTTAGGGCAGCCGCATGCATTTCCTTGGCGCTAACAACATTTGTGCGGATGATTTGTCCGGTAGCTTCAAGTGGTGTTGTTAAATCGCATGGCCCCGCAATGAGGTGGACTTGAGCGCCCGCCTCGACAGCGGCACGTGCAATTGCAAAACCCATTTTGCCAGAGCTGTGATTGGTGATGCCGCGCACGGGATCAATGGCTTCAAATGTGGGGCCTGCAGTAATTAATACTTTTTTCCCAGCCAAAGATTTCTTCTGAAAGAAGGCAATCACTTGCTCTGTAATTTCAGCTGGCTCGAGCATTCTGCCCATGCCAACTTCACCGCATGCCTGAAATCCGCTAGCTGGGCCTAATAGAGCAACGCCATCTTGTGCAAGGCGAACCACACTTCTTTGTGTGGCGGCATGTTCCCACATTTGCTTATTCATTGCTGGTGCAAGTAATAGGGGGCAGTCTCTCGCAAGACACAGAGTAGTGAGCAGGTCGTCAGCCAGGCCTAAGGAAAGTTTTGCCATCAAATCTGCACTGGCAGGCGCAATCAAAATAGCATCCGCAGCACGGGATAGCTCAATGTGCGCCATGTTGTTTGGAATCGTGCTATCCCATTGGCTTAAATAAACAGGATTGCCAGTGAGGGCTTGCAAAGTTACTGGTGTTACAAATTGCTGTGCAGCCTCAGTCATCACCACTTGAACCGATACGCCTTCTTGCATGAGTTGGCGCACAAGCTCAGGAGTCTTATAAGCGGCAATGCCGCCAGAGATTCCGAGAACGATCTTCTTATTGATAAGTGATTGCATGGCGCCAGCTTAATGGGATTGGGCGGATTTGCCAAATGACTTGCGTAATTCACCCCAAATGATGAGGGTGGCACCAATACAGATAGCGCTATCGGCAATATTAAAAGCAGGCCAATGCCAGTTGCCGTAATACACGTCAATAAAGTCAACTACGGCGCCATACATCACCCGATCCAAGACATTTCCCAATGCGCCACCCAAGATTAAGCTTAGGGCTATGCAAAGTAGTTTGTCACTTTGGTTTTTATATAGCAGCCAAATAATGTAGATTGAGGCTGCCAAGCCAAGAATTGTGAAGAACCAGCGTTGCCAACCAGAGCCTTGCGCCAAAAACGAAAATGCGGCGCCTGGATTAAAGAGGAGCAACCAATTTAAGTAGGGTAGCACTGGCTCCGGCACCCCCATCTGCAAGTTACTCAGCGCAGACCACTTACTCAGTTGATCAAGCAATAGCACGATGATCGCAGTTGCGAGATAACGAAGCAAGGAAAGGCTCTTCATGTTGGCTAATCTTAAGCAAAGAGACGGTGATCGCCAT